>NZ_AP018365.1:0-311000 GCF_016756395.1 Streptomyces sp. SN-593 | reverse complement strand
GGCGTCGTCACGTTGACGTAGAGCGGGTCCTCCACCAGCGGGTGGCCGCGCACGACCCGGGTGTCCAGCCAGTCGGGCGCGTGCTGGCCCACCGGGCCGGGCGTGGTGGCGTCGCGCACCCCGGACCAGCCGGGGTGCGCGACGGGCGCCTTGAAGCGCAGCGGCCCGACCGGCGCCACGGCGTAGGGGATGCGGCGGAAGCGCGTGACCCCGTCACGGGTCCGCCCGCGCACCGCCCCGGCGCCGGTGGCGATCACCGGTGCGGCGGGGTCGCCGGGGGGCCGGCGTCGGGTGGCGGTCATCGGGCGGCCCCCGCGGCGCCGGTCCCGGGCCGCAGCGTGGCCACGCCCCGCTCGGCGTCCCAGTCCACCCGCGTGCCGAAAGCGGCGCTCATCCGGGCGAGTTCGGCGACGCCGTCCGCGGCCTCCTCGGGCGCCGGGCGGCTCGGGATGCCCCGGCGGGAGGGCGTGGCGCGGTTGAGCCCGAGGTCGGTGGGGACCAGTTCGACCCGGACCCTCGGCCCTTCGCCGCCCGGGTGGTCGCCCGCGGCGCGGCCGGTGTCGTCGATGTCGAGCACGGCCAGCGCGCCCCGGCTGAACCGGGCCTCGCCGTAGAAGCCGGTCGGGGTTCCCTCCTCGTCGCGGGCCCTGCCCCGATGCAGGTCGGAGGGCCGGGAGTCCGGGCCGAGCCCGTAGCCCGCGTAGTTCTCGGGGGTCAGCCGTTCGCCCATCTCGAACTCGTAGAGCAGGCTGCCCAGGGAGTAGAAGATCGGCCGGCCGCGGTGGAACTCGACACCGCGCAGCATGTGGGGGCCGTGCCCGAGGAAGGCGGTCGCCCCCGCGTCGATGCAGGCCCGCGCGGCGTGCTCGACGAAGGAGGCGGACCGGTCGTGGTACCAGCCGTCCTCGACGCCCTCGTGGCAGTGCAGGCTCACCAGGACGACCTCCGCGCGCCGGGCGGCGTCGCGGACCGAGGCCACGATCGAGGCGAGGTCGCCGGCGTCGCACCAGTACCGGACATCGGGGCGCGCGCCCCGCTCGATCCGGACGTGCCCCTCGAAGACCGAACCGAACTCGAACACGTCCGGCCCCGGATCGGGCCGCACCTCCACCCGGTCGGTCTCCCGGTGGGCCGCGGCGGTGCCCAACAGCTCGTCGATCGCGCGCAGTTGGGCGAACTGCTCCTCGGGAAGCACGTACGCCTGCCCCCAGCGCAGGGGGTTGAGTCCGGCGCGTGCCGCCACGTCGAGCCCCGCCTCACCGGCGAGGAACTCGTACGAGCGCGTGGACGAGGCCGCGACGAGGGCGACCCGCCCGGCGCGGGTGTCGAGGAAGGACGCCGCGCGGGCCTCGGTCAGGCTGCGCCCGGTCCCGGCGAAGGCGAGGCCGCGCTCCTCGCACGCCGCGATCGTGTCGAGCACGCCCTGCGGCCCGAAGTCGGCCGAGTGGTTGTTGGCGGTCGAGAGCAGGTTGACGCCGACGGAACGCAGCTCGTCGAGCACCCAGGCGTGGTTGCCCATCGGGAACTTGCGCGGCATCGGCGGCGTCCCGACGCGCGGGCAGCAGAACTCGGCGTTGGCGAAGGTCGCGTCGGCCTTCGTCATCAGGTCGACCAGCTCGGGGTCCAGCCGGTCGGCCAGTCCACGGCTGGCGAAGATCGCGTCTCCACCGGCGACGATTCGCATGCGGTGCGGCTCCTAGCGTGAGGGGGTGTCGGGACGGGCGCGGACGGCGGGCTCGGCGCCGGCGGCGGGCGCGGGTACGGGCTGCTGCGCGGGGGTGCTCGGGGACGCCGCGGGCGCGAGGCGCCGCAGGAAGCGGCGCGTGCGTTCGTGGGCCGGGGTGTCCAGGACCTGGGAGGGGGCGCCGAGCTCGATGATCCGGCCGTCGTCCATGACGGCGATACGGTCGGCCGCCTCGCGGACGAACCCGATCTCGTGGGTGACGACCACCATCGTCATGCCGGAGTCGGCGAGGTCGCGCATGACGGCGAGCACCTCGCCGACCGTCTCCGGGTCGAGCGCGGAGGTCGGCTCGTCGAAGAGCAGCAGGTCGGGCCGCATGGTCAGCGCGCGGGCGATGGCGACCCGCTGCTGCTGGCCGCCGGAGAGCTGGGACGGGTAGCGGTCGGCCTTGTCGGCCAGGCCGACCCGCGTGAGCAGCTCGCGGGCGTGCGCCTCGGTCTCGGCCCTGCTCCGCTTGTGCACGAGCTGCGGGGCCAGGCACAGGTTGCCCAGCACGGTGTGGTTCTCGAAGAGGTGGAAGTGCTGGAAGACCATGCCGACCGCGCGGCGCTGGGCGGCCAGCCGGCGGTGCGGCAGCTTGCGCCGCCGGCCGCGGTGCAGCTCCTGGCCGAGCAGTCGCCCGTCGAGCCAGACGCCGCCGCCCTCGTAGTCGACCAGGCGGTTGACGCAGCGCAGCAGCGTGCTCTTGCCCGATCCCGAGGGCCCGATCACGCCGAGCGTCTCGCCGCGGTGCACCTCCAGGTCGATGCCGCGCAGCACCTGGGTGTGGCCGAAGCGCTTCTCCAGCCCCGCGACGACCAGCAGGGGCTCCGCCGTGCCCGGCGACTTCTCCGGTGCCATGTCAGCGACCTCCCCCGTCGATCGTCATGAGCTCCAGCTCGGCCGCCGCCCGGTCGTTGCCGCCGCGGACCTCGGCCTGCCGCCGGGAGCGGTTCGAGCGCCGCTCCAGCAGGCTCTGCCCGGCGGTGGCCAGCACCGTGAGCACGAGGTACCAGAAGGTCGCCACGAAGAGCATCTCCAGGGTGCGGAAGTTGTTGGCCGCCAGGTTGGTGGTCACCGTGAGCAGGTCGCCGCCGGCCACCACCGAGACGAGGCTGGTGGCCTTGAGCATGTTCACGACCTGGTTGCCGGTCGGCGGGATGATCGTGCGCAGCGCCTGCGGCAGGACCACGTGCCGCATCGTCTGGGCGCGGGTCATCGCCAGGGCCTCGGCCGCCTCGGTCTGCCCGCCGGCGACCGAGAGGATGCCGCCCCGCACGATCTCCGCCATGTACGGCGCCTCGTTGATCGACAGCGCGACGACGGAGGCGACGAAGGGCGTGAACACCTTGTTCGTCGGCTGGTCCACCAGGGTCAGGTGGACCAGGGGCACCGTGAGGTGGACGGTGTCGAAGAAGAGGCCCAGGTTGCCGATGATCAGGATCTGCAACAGCAGCGGCACCGAGCGGATCACCCACACGTACATCCAGCTCACGGTGCGCAGGTAGCGGTTGGCCGACAGCCGCATCAGCGCCACCGCCACGCCCAGCACGATGCCCGCCGCCATCGCGATGACGGACAGTTCGACCGTCGTCACCAGGCCGTGCAGCACCTCGCCGCTGAAGAGGTACTTCCGCCACACGCCCCAGGTGAGCTTGGGATCGGCCGCCACGAACGCGACGACCTTCCAGGCGATGACGGCCGTGACGAGGAACGCGACCACCTGGCCCAGGTGCCGGGAGCGCTCGGGCGGCGCGGACAGCTCCTCCCGCCGGCGCGCGGCCGCCGGCTGCGGGGGAACGGTGTCGGTCATGGTGGACCCTTTCTCGATGGGGCGTCGGGGCCGGCCGGAGCCGGCCGCCGGCCCGCCCCGCCCGCTCGGCCTCGGTCAGCCGGCGGTCAGCACCGAGGGCGCCGGAGACGGCGCCACCGACGGCACGGCGGACGCGGCCTTGTCCCGGGTGACCGAGGTCTTCGCGCTGGACGACAGGCCGTACTGCTGGAACAGCTTCTGGTAGGTTCCGTCCTTGATCATCGAGTTGAGCGAGGCGGCCAGCGCGTCGGCCAGCGCCGCGTCGTCCTTGCGGAACCCGAAGCCCATGTTCTGGGCGTAGGTCTGGAAGTTCGACACGACCTCGTAGCTGGCGCCGTGCTCGGCGGCGTACGGCGAGCTCAGGCCGCTGCCGATCTGGGCGTCGATCTGTCCGCTCTGGAGGGCGGCGAGGGTCTGCGTGCCGCCGCTGTAGGTGCGCACGTTGATCTTCGGGTCGCCGTCGGCGACGCAGCGGGCGCTCTCGGCGTTGGTGATCGCCACCTGGGTGGTGCCGGCGATCATGCCGATCGTCCTGCCGCAGACCGAGTCCCAGCCGGTGATCTTCTTCGGGTTGCCCTTCGGCACGTCGAAGACGATCGAGTTGTAGGCCCAGTCGACGAACGTGTAGCCGGCCTGCTGGCGCTCGGTGGTGTCGTTGAACGTGGGCAGCATGTCCACCCGCTTGGCGCTCAGCGCGGTCGGCCAGGTGCTGGAGTCGGCGATCAGCACGGGCGTGACCGTCAGCCCCAGACGCTTCGCGGCCTCCTCCGTGACGGAGAACACCAGCCCCGGCTGGGACGTGCCCTTGGCGAACATCAGCGGCGGCTCGGCGAAGTCGGTGGCGAGATGGATGGTGCCGGCCGACTTGTACGAGCCGGGGACCATCTGCTGAAGGCTCGCGTACGAGCCGGACGAGGCACCCGCGCTGGAGGCGGCGCTCGGGGTGTCGCCGCTGCCGGAGCTGCTGGAGCTGCAGGCCGACAGGACGGCCGCCATCGTCGCCGCGATCGCGGGAAGGACGAGGAGGCGGCGGTGGCGTGCGGGGGAGGGGCTCATCGGTGGTTCCGTTTCTGGGGTCTGGAAGAAGGGGCGCGGAGGTGGCGGCCCGGTGCGCCGCGATGGTCGGCGGCGCGGGACCCCGGCACCGCCCCGCGCGGGGGCCGGCCGCGCGCGGGGAGCGGGCCGGGCCGCGGGAGGTCCGGGTCGAGCGGCGGCCGCCGGACCGGTCGCAGCGGCGGACGGCGGCCGGACCCGTACGTGCACGCGCCGAGCGGGAACGCCGTCCCGGCGGTCTCCGCGGCCGCGGCGCCGGGTGCGCCGAGCGCTCGGGCGGGCCGGGGGAGGCGGCACCCGCACGGGATCGGGGGCGTCACACCGTCATGAGGGACCGCCCTGCGGGGTCGGGCCGAGCACCACCGGGCGGTCGGGATCGCCGATCCACTGGCTCCACGAACCGGCGTAGAGCGCGGCGTGGACGCCCGCCGCCGCGAGGGCGGCGATCTCGTGGGCGGCGGTGACGCCCGAGCCGCAGTACACCCCGACGTCGGACGTGCCGGTGGCGCCGAGGTGCCGGAAGCGCTCCCGCAGCGCGGGGGTGTCCAGGAACTCCCCGGTCGCGGCGAGGTTGTCCGTGGTCGGGGCGCTGACCGCGCCGGGGACGTGACCGGCCTTGGCGTCGACCGGCTCGACCTCCCCGCGGTACCGCTCGGCCGCGCGGGCGTCGAGCAGGACGCCCTGCTCGGCCAGGCGGGCCGCGCCGGGGGCGTCGAGCACCGGCAGGAGGCCGCCGGCGAGTTCGACGTCCCCCGGCGCGGCCGGGGCGGGCTCGCCGCTCTCCAGCGGGCCGCCGGCCCGGGTCCAGGCGCCGAGGCCGCCGTCGAGGAGCCGGACGTCGCCGACGCCGCCCCACCGCAGCAGCCACCAGGCACGCGCGGCGGCCAGCCCGGAGGTGTCGTCATAGACGACGACCCGGCTGTCCGCCCGTACGCCCCACCCTCGTGCCGCCGCCTGGAGCCGGTCCGCGGACGGCAGCGGATGCCGGCCTAGGGCGGGCGCCGGCGGTGCGGCCAGCTCCGTCTCCAGGTCCACGAAGCGGGCCCCGGGCAGGTGGCCCGCGCGGTAGCGCGGCCGGCCGTCGGTGGCGCCGACGGCCCACCGGACGTCGAGCAGCACCGGCGGCGCCGGGCTGGCGAGGTCCCGCTCCAGCTCGGCGGCCGTGGTCAGGACGGTCCGCCGGGTGGTGTCGGTGCCGGTCATCTTCCGCTCACCTCGCCGGAGCCGGCCGCGGACCCGGCCGCGGGCACGGTGGCGGCCGCGGTGGCGGCCGCGGGGGTGGTGCCGGGCGTGGGTACGGGCCCGGGCGTGGACGCGGGGCCGGGCCCGGGCAGCTCGCGGACCGCGATCTCGGGCAGCGCGGCGCCGAGCCGCAGCCGCTCCAGGAACAGCAGCACCGTGGCCGCGGCCACCCGGTGGTTGCGGTCGTTGAGCGCGTCGTGCGGGCCCTCGGCGAGGGCGTACAGCTCCACGTTCGCGCCCTCCGCGTAGCGCTCGCGCGCCGCGTCGAAGGGGCTGACGGTGTCGGACCGGCCGTGCAGACCGAGCACCGGAACCGTGACGCGGGACAGGTCGGCCGCGTCGAACCACGCGTCGGGCAGCGGCTCGTTCAGGGCGCCGGGACGGAAACCGGGGTCCGAGCCGAGCAGCCGGCCATGGGTCGGACAACTGGTGCGCGCCTCGATCTCGGACGACCCCTCGCCGGGCGGGGCCGCGGGTGCGCCGGTGACCGGCAGCCCGGCCAGGACGAGCCCGTCGACGTCGGCACCGCCGGCCGCCAGGGCCACCGCGAACAGGGCGCCGCCATCGGAGCCGGCCAGGACCCGCGGGGCGGGCAGCGCCGGATCGTTGAGCAGCGCCCGGATCTGCGCGGCGACCGCGTCGGGGTCCTGCGCGGGGTCGCCCACCGCCCGGACGAGGTAGGCGTCCGCGCTGATCCGCTGCCCGAAGCGGCCGTACAGCGCGGGGTGTTCGCCCCGTCCCGGCACCACGATCACGGTGCCGCGGGGTGCGATGGCCGGCGGGTTGTCCCAGGCGGCGAGGGGGTGATCGGTCGGGGCAGCGCTCACGGGGGTTCCTGGTTTCTCGTCCGGTGCCCGGCCGGCGGCCGCGAGAGCGCGGACCGGCGGCGGACACACCTGTACGGGGGAGAGGAGCGGTTCCGCCCGACAGCGGAAGGAGAGCTCGGAGAAAGGACAACGAGGAGGCGTCATCGGCCGCCGGACCGCCGGTGCGCCCGTGCCGTTCGAGGGGCCGGGCGGCGGCGGTCACCTACAGCGACACGCGCTCGACGTCGCCGTTCCGAAGTCGATGACCCGACGCTTGGTCAGGCAGGGGGACGCAGCCGGCAGCGACGAGGGGGCCGTGCCCCGCCCGCCGGGCGTACCGGCGGTCTCCTCGTGCTGCAACGTGGTCATAGCCGTAAGAATGATCGACAACATCGGCAATGTCCAATATGGATTCGTAATGTCCATCGATCATGAATTGCGATCGGTTCTGCTAGGGTCGGGCCATGCCGACGGTCCTCGACATCCCCGCCCTGCGCAGTTTCACCGCCATCGCGGACTGCGGCGGGTTCCACCGTGCCGCCGAGTCGCTGCGGCTGGCGCAGCCGACGGTCAGCCAGCACGTGCGCCGGCTGGAGAACGCGCTGGGCCGCCCGCTGGTGGAACGCCGGGGCCGCGGAACCGGGTTCACCCCCGACGGCGAGATCCTGCTGGCCGAGGCCCGCGTCATCCTCCAGGCGCACGACAACGCGCTCGAACGCCTCGGCTCGGCCCGGCGCGACCTGCCCACGATCGGCGTCGGCTCGACCGAGCACGCCGCGGACCGGCTGCTGCCCAGGATCAACCAGGCCCTCGGCGCCGCCTTCTCCGACTGCCAGGTCACCTTCCGGATCGACCGGGGCAGCAGGCTCGCCGACGCGCTCGGACAGCGGACCCTCGACGTGGCGCTGCTGATCGGCGCCGCCCGCGGCCCGAAGAGCCACTACGTCGGCGACCTGCCCCTGGCCTGGTACGCCGCGCCCGGCTGGGAACCGCCCCCGGACGCGCATCCGTTGCCGCTGGTCGTCATCGACGACCCCTGCACCATCCGCCGCCAGGCGCTGCGCACCCTGGCGGAGGCCGGCCGCCGCGTGACGATCGTCGGCCAGGCCGGCCATCTCGCCGGCGTCCTGCACGCGGTGCGGGCCGGCGTGGGCGTCGCGCTGATCGCCGACGTCGGCCGCCCCCCGGAGGGCCTTGAGCGGCGGGACGACCTGCCCCCGGCACCGCCCGAGCCCCTGCACATAGGGGCGCGCGCAGGGGCGACGGACCGGCTCGTGGCGACGGTGGTCGACACCGTCCGCGCCGTCCTGGCGTGACGCCGGCGCCACGGATCCGCCCGCGCTCCGGCTCCGGGACGCCCGCGCTCCGGCTTCGGGACGCCCGCGGGGTGAGCGCCCCCGGTCCGGGTACGGGCGGTCAGGCGGCGTGCCGCCGCTTCTCGGCGGGTTCCGTCCCGCCGAGTGCTTCCTCGGGGTCGTGGGGACTGCGGGGCACCAGGTGCAGGCCGGTCCGCGGGGCGGCCGCGACGGCGGTGTCCGGCTGGAGGGCATCGGCGGGGGGACGGGACAACCACTCCTCGATCCGGTCCATCCCGAGCAGCAGGAATCCCGCGGCGGGCAGCACGAGTACGGCGACGATGATCACATGAAGGACCCCTTCGGCACGGGTAGGAGGGCGGGCGGACGAAGGCCCGGCGCGGATCGCGTACCCGGCTTCTCAAGGCGCGCACCGGCGAGGTGTGAACATCCGGTGAACGTCACCGCCGCCGCCCCGGGCGCCACCACGGGGCCGTCCCTCAGGGCGTGAAGAGGATCTTGATGGCGCCGTCCTCCTTCTTCTGGAACATCCGGTAGGCGTCCGGTGCCCTGTCCAGCGGGAGGTGGTGGGTGGCGAAGTCGTCGACGCCCAGGGGGTCGTCGTCGGTGAGGAGGGGGAGGATGTCGTCGCTCCAGCGGCGGACGTTGGCCTGGCCCATGCGCAGGGTGAGCTGCTTGTCGAACAGGGTGAGCATCGGCAGCGTGTCCGCGGCTCCGCCGTAGACGCCGCTGATCGAGACGGTGCCGCCCCTCCTGACCAGGCCGATGGCCAGGTGGAGGGCTCCGAGCCGGTCCACGCCCGCCGTCTGGGTCAGTTTCGCCGCCCACTCCTGCGGCAGGAGGGCGGCGGCGCTCTGGACCGCCTTGGCGACGGGGCTGCCGTGCGCCTCGGTGCCCACCGCGTCGACCACGCTGTCGGGTCCCCGTCCGTCGGTGAGCTGGCGGACGGTGTCGGTCAGCTCGGCGGCGGAGTCGAACGAGTCGAGGTCGAGGACGATCGTGCCGTCCTGCTTGGCGCGGGCGAGGCGCTCGGGCACGCGGTCGATCCCGATCACCGTCTCCGCGCCCAGGTGGTGGGCGACGCGGCAGGCCATGGCACCGATGGGTCCGAGGCCGAGGACCGCGAGGGAGCCGCCGGCCGGGACGTCGGCGTACTTCACGGCCTGCCAGGCGGTGGGCAGGACGTCGGAGAGGTAGACGAAGCGGTCGTCAGGGGGTCCCTCGGGCACCTTGATCGGACCGAACTGCGCCTGCGGCACGCGCAGGTACTCCGCCTGCGCCCCGGGCACGGCCCCGT
This sequence comes from Streptomyces sp. SN-593, assembly GCF_016756395.1. Lineage (NCBI taxonomy): Bacteria > Bacillati > Actinomycetota > Actinomycetes > Kitasatosporales > Streptomycetaceae > Actinacidiphila > Actinacidiphila reveromycinica. Next base: position 301,750 of record NZ_AP018365.1, on the reverse strand, counting down.
ACAGCTTGGTGTAGCCGAACAGGCGGGCTCCCATGCCGTGCTCGGTGACCTGGGTGGTCTCGCACTGGGTGGGCAGGCCCCGGCGGCACATCCAGCAGGTGCCGCAGGCGATCTGGAACGGCACCACGACGCGGTCCCCCACCGCGAGGCCCCCCACCGCGGGCCCGACCTCCTCCACGATGCCCATCGGCTCGTGCCCGAGGATGTCCCCGGCGGTCATGAACGGTGTCAGGACCTCGTAGAGATGCAGGTCGGAACCGCACAGCCCGGAGCTGGTGACGCGGATGACGGCGTCGGTGGGTTCCTGGACGGAGGGGTCCGGGACGTTGTCGACGCGGACGTCGCGTTTGCCGTGCCAGACGGTGGCTCGCATGACGGCTCCTTCTCCTACGGGTCGGATCGTCCCCTCGTGCGCGCTTCCCGACCCGGGTGTCCCGATACCCGGAACCGAAACAGCCCCCCGGGCGGATCCGGCGGGGAGGGCCCGCACCCGGAGGCGGTCGGCGCGCGGCCCTTCCGTGCACGCGCAACGGTCCGCCGGCGGTGTTCGGACCGCCCGCGCCCGGGAAGGCGAACACCATGACGGCAACCCCTCTCGAACAGGAAGTGACCCTCGAAGGCGCTGGCCCGCTGGAGCCCGCCCGCCTGCGCTCGCTGCCGAAGGTGAGGAAGGTGGTGGAGGCGCCGCGCGAGGAACTCGACGCCGTCTACTACGACACCGCCGGACTGCGGCTGCTCTCCCGCGGCATCACCCTGCGCCGCCGCAGCGGCGGCCACGACGAGGGCTGGCACCTCAAGCTGCCCGCGGACGGCGGCAGGCGCGAGGTCCACGCGCCCCTGCGGGCGGGCCGGCCCGGAAAGGTGCCCCGCGAGCTGGAACGCAGGGTCCTGGCCTACACCAGGGGCCGCCCGCTGGGACCGGTCGCCCACCTGCGCACCCACCGGCAGCGCCACCTGCTGCTGGACCGCAGCGGCCGCACCCTCGCGGAGGTCGCCCAGGACGAGGTCGACGCGCACGTCCTCGACGTGGAACGGCTCCGTACCGCGGCCGCGCCGCCCGCCGACCCGGAGGGCGCGGACGGGGCCGCCGGGGTGGACGGGGCAGCCAAGGCGCACGGCGGCACGAGCACCCGGGTCGTGCACTGGTCCGAGGTCGAGGTGGAGAAGGACCGGGGCGACGACGCGCTGCTGCGCGCCGCCGACGGCTGGCTGCGCGCCCACGGGTGGAGCCGGCCCGCCCGGACCGGCAAGCTCGACCACGCGCTGGGCGCCGCGCTGTCCCTGCCGGCGGAACCCGACACGCCGCCCCGCCCGCGCCCCGGCTCGGCCGGGGAGTGCGTCATGCGCCGGCTGTCGCGCCAGATCGACGTCCTCCTGGAGACCGACGCGGCGGTGCGGGCCGACGAGCCCGACGCGGTGCACCGGATGCGCACCACCAGCCGCCGCCTGCGCAACCTGCTGCGCGACAACCGGTCCCTGCTCGACCGGCGGCGTACCGACCCCGTCGCCGACGACCTGCGCCGGCTCACCCGGGCGCTCGCCGGAGCCAGGGACCACGAGGTGCTGGCCGCGGACCTGCCCGCGCAGGCGGCCGGCCTGACCGGGCCCGATCATCCCGCGCTCGCCCGCCGCATCGCCGAGCAGGAGGCGGGGCGGCACGCCGAGGCGCACCGCGCCGCGGTCGCCTGGCTGGAGCGGCCCCGCTACTACGCCCTGCTGGACGCGCTCGACGGGCTGCGGGCCGAACCCCCCTTGCGGCCGGGGAAGGGCGGCCGGCCCGCGGCGAAGCACCTGCGCAAGGTCGTCGGCCGCGACCACGACCGCCTCGTGCGGCGGATGAGGGCCGCGGGACGCGCTCCCGAGGGGCCCGCTCGCGAGCAGGCGATCCACCGGACCCGCAAGGCGGTCCGCAGGGCACGGCACGCCGCGGAGACGGCGCTGCCCTACGCCGGCAAGCGGGCGAAGCGGTACCGCAAGCGGGCCAAGGCCGTACAGGGCGTGCTCGGCGCCCACCAGGACGCCGCCGTGGCCAGGGCCGAACTCCCCGGCCTGGCGCGGGACGCCCACCGCGAGGGGGCGGACACCTACGGCTACGGCCGGCTCCAGGCCGAGCAGGACCGCCGCGCGGCCGCGGCGCTGGAAGCCCTGCCGTCCGCCTGGAAGCGGCTGCGTCCGTACTGAGCGAGCCGGTCACCACCGGGCGACCTGGCCACCACTGGGCGACCCGGCCACCTGGCCGTACGCCCCCACGCCCGGCGACGCCACCCGGCGCCCTCCCCGCCCGGCCCGGCGGTTCAGTTCTCCAGCGCGACGGCGACGACTCCGACGACGGCCGTGATCAGCGCAGCGAGGATGATCCCGGCCCACGCCGGCGTCACCCGGCTCCGCAACCGCCGCTGCGGCTCGAAGCGCGCGGCGGGCTCGGTGGCCGACCTCCACCAGCGCAGGATGCGCGCGTAGTCGGTGTCGAACCCCGGGTTGGGGTGGGAACTGCTGTCCTGGAGCGCCGGCAGGGAGCGGCGCCGCCCGTTCGCCAGAGTGAGCCGGGCCACGCGCACGTTCCCGTACTGGCTCCTGGTCTCCCGCACGTCGATCCACCTGACCTCCTGCCAGGAGTAGGCGCGACCACGCCCGAGACCCCAGCAGAGGGCCACCCCGCCGGCCCCGACCCTGGTCCAACTGCGCAGCACCAGGCAGAGGATGACCCCGACGAGCGCACCCGTCCCTCCCAGCACCCAGCAGAATCCCGTCGCGCCGAGCTTGGAGAAGGCGACGACTCCTTCGACGGCCGCCCCGCCCCCGACCGCGAGGACATGCGGCCAGGACAGGTGGTACCGGTCTTTCCCCCGGAAACTCAGTTCGTCCACGGCACGCACCCTACCGGCGGTCCTCGAACGTCCTCAGCGGGTCGGGGACTTGGGAGCGGGCCGCTTCCCGTGCCGGTCCTCGGTGGCGAAGGCCGTCAGTGCGGCGGCGACGGCGCCGGGCTGCTCGTCCGGGATGAAGTGGCCCGCCTGCGGCACGACGGTCCCGGTGACGTGGTCGGCCCACGGCCGGACGGAAGCCGCCATGTCGGGGATGGAGCCGTGGCTGCCGGAGATCCCGAGGACCGGGACCGCTAGCCGCCGCCGTTCCAGCGCCCGGCGGTTCGCGCGCGCCGACTCGGCGGCGTGCCGGTAGTAGGCCAGGGAGGCGCTCAGGCCGCCGCCGGCTGCCACGGACGCCGCGTACCGCTCGACGTCGGCGTCGTCGAAGGCGTCGGAGGAGAGGGCCTTGGCCTCCAGGAACGAGCGGACGTACTCCCGTTCGCGGCCGGTGAGCAGTACCTCCGGCAGGTCGGGCACGAGGTGGAAGGCGAAGTGCCAGGTCTTCCACGCCAGCGCGGGGTCGGTCGGAACGGCGTCGGGGAGCGTGATGCCCGGGATGCCGGCGTCGAGCAGGGCCAGGCCGCGCAGCCGGCCCGGGTGCTTCAGGGCGAGGGAGAAGGCGACCCACGCGCCGATGTCGTGGGCGGCCAGCCAGTACGTCCGGACGCCGAGCGCCTCGACCGCGGCGTGGACGTGCGCGGCGACCGTGTGCGTGTCGTAGCTGATGTCCGGCCGTTCGGAGTGGCCCTGGCCCGGCAGGTCGATCGCGAGGACGCGGAACCGGTCGGCCAGCTTCGGTATCACCTTGTGCCATGCCCACCAGGTCTGCGGGAACCCGGCGAGCAGCACGACCGCCGGACCGTCCGGCCGACCCCCTTCGACGGCGTGGAGCCGGACGCCGTCCGCGTCGACCCAGCGGTGGGCGAATCCGGCCAGGTCGGGCAGCGGCAGGTCGCCCACCGGGTTGCCGGAGGTGCGGGAGGCGCCGGAGGTGCTTGCGGGGGCCTTCATGGTTCTCCTCCACGGGTGCGGGGGTGCGGGGGTGCGGGGGTGCGGGGGTGCGGGGTGGCGGGGTGCGCCTGAGACCCGCGGGGCCGGGCCGTGACCACGCCTCACCCTAACCCATCTTGAACTGGATGGTTCAAGATGGGAGGATGGCCTCACCCGGGAAGGGCGAGCGAGAGCGAGGAGCGGCATGGCGGGCAAGAAGCGGTTCGACGTCGCCACGGCGCTCGACGCCGCGATGATCCAGTTCTGGCGGGCCGGCTACGCGGACACGTCGGTGGACGACCTGTCCCGCGCGACCGGGCTCAACCGCAGCTCCATCTACTCCTCCCTCGGCGACAAGGACACGCTCTTCCTGCGCTGCCTGGAGCGCTACACCACGCGCTACGGGGACAGGTACGACGCCGCGCTGTCCTGCGCCGCCGACCGGCCCCTTGCGGCCGCGCGGGCGTTCTTCGACGTCACCCTGGAACGGATCGCGGACCCCGCCCTGCCCGACGGCTGCCTGGTGGCCCAGACCGTCATGGCGACCCCCGCGCTGAGCCCGGGCGTCGCGGCCCGTGTACGGGAGGCGATCGGCTTCCAGCACACCCGCCTGCGCGCCGCCCTCACGGCCGCCCGGCTGCCCGACGAGGCGGCCGGGCCCCTCGCGGTCCACCTCGCGGCCGTGAACCAGTCCCTCGCCGTCATGAGCAGAGCCGGAACGGACACGGAGCAGTTGCGCGCCGTGGTCGAGGTGGCCCTCGGCGCGCTCGCGCGGACCCTGCGCGCCGACGGCTGAGAGCCCCGGCCGGCGGACCCCGCGGTCCGTCCGCGATCCCCGCGAGGAGGTGGCGGCGCCCAGGCGGCGTCGGGTGAATCCGACGCGGACGTCATAACCGATCTTGGTATCCCCTCGTTCACCGCGTGGGCGCCGAGGCCCTTCGGCGCCCGTCGTCCCTTCGGAGGGGAAGTTCACACGTGAGGCCTCAGGCCACCGGCACGCGTCGGAGCGCGGCACCGCGGCAGACCGCCGAGCAGCGTCGGACCGCCGACCGCGAAACAACCGGCGACCGCGACCGGACAGCCCACCGCGGCACAACCGGCGGCCGCGACAGGAGCGCCGACCGCGACCGGACCGGTGACCGTACCCCGACCGCGTCGGTCACGATGTCCCTGCCCGCCCAGTCCGTCCGCTCCCCGGCACACGGCCGCTCCGCTCTGCGGGACGCGCTCGCGGCTGCCGCCGAGGACACCGTCGTCTACGACCTGGACGGCATCGGCCGCCAGTACTCCGCCCTGTGCTCCGAACTGCCCGGAGCCCTCGTCCGGTTCGCGATGAAGGCATGCCCGGTGGACGAGGTGCTCGGCCACCTCGCCCGGCTCGGCTCCGGGTTCGACGCGGCCAGCCCCCAGGAGATCGCGCAGGCGCTGCGCACCGGGGTGGCACCCGAGCTGATCCACTACGGCAACACCGTCAAGTCCGACCGCGACATCGTCCGGGCCCACCGGCTCGGGGTGCGCGACTTCGCCACGGACAGTCCCCAGGACGTCGCCGCGATCGCCGCGCACGCCCCCGGCGCGAGGGTGTTCTGTCGGATCGCGACCAGCGGCGCCGGCGCCCTGTGGGGCCTGAGCCGCAAGTTCGGCTGCGCGCCCGAGGATGTCCCCTCGGTGCTCGGCGCGGCTCGGGACGCCGGGCTGGTGCCCTCCGGCCTGTCGGTGCACGTGGGCTCCCAGCAGATGACGGCCGGAGCCTGGGCCGAGGCGTTCGACACGCTGGCCGCGTCCCTGGAGGCGCTCAACCGGCGCGGCATCGTCCCGGACCGGATCAACCTCGGCGGGGGACTGCCCGCGCTCGGCGTGCTCGACCGGCGCGGCCGGCCCCTGGACCCGCCGCTGGACGGGATGTTCACGGTGATCCGCGCGGGCATGGAGCGGCTGCGCGGTCTCAACGCCGCCCCGCCGGCCTTCCTGATCGAGCCCGGCCGCCACTTGGTGGCCGACCACGGCGCGATCCGCGCCCATGTCGCCCGGCTCACCTCCCGCCACCGGCTCGACGGCACCCGCGAGGACTGGCTCTACCTCAGCTGCGGGAAGTTCAACGGCCTCTACGAGATGGACCAGTTGCAGTACCGGCTGGAGTTCCCGACCCACCCGGCCGGGCCGTTCACCGACGCCGTGGTGGCCGGTCCGACCTGTGACAGCGACGACGCCTACGCCCCGGAGGGCCCGGTACGGGTCCCGCGCGCGATCTCCTCCGGCGAGCCGGTGTGGGTCCACTCCTGCGGCGCGTACGCCGCGGCCTACGCCACCGCGGGGTTCAACGGCTTCACGCCGCTGCCGTACACCTGTGTCGGAGGCGCCGCCCCGGTCGGAGGAGGGGCGTGAACGGCACCCGGATCCGGCTGCTCCGCGAGGACGACTGGAGCGAGGTGGTCGCGCTGGAGGAACGCGCCTACGCGGCGAGCGGCCTGTCCGAGGGGGAGGAGTACCTGCGCTCCCGGCAGCGTGCCTCGCCCTCGACCTGCTTCGTGCTGGAGCACGCGGGCGGCTTCGCCGGGTACCTGCTGGCGCTGCCCTACCCGTTGCTGCGCTGTCCGGACCTGAGCGCCGCCGAGGAGGCCGCGGGGCGGTGGGACAACCTGCACCTCCACGACCTGGCGATCGCCGAGCGGGCGCGGGGCCGGGGCCTGGCCCGCCGGATGCAGCGGCGACTGGAGGAGGCGGGGCGGGCGGCCGGCCACCGGACGCTCTCCCTGGTCGCCGTGCAGGGCTCGCGGGCGCTGTGGACCGCGCTGGGCTACCGGGTCCGGCCCGAGGCAGGGCTCCCCGCGAGCTACGGCGCCGAGGCGGTCTACATGGCGCGGCCGCTGGAGCCCGACCCCACCGGTACGGCCCGCCTGTCCTCCTGAACCCCTGCGCGGCCGACCGGTCGCCGCACCGGTCCGTCGCCGCGCGCGGGAGGGACGCGGCCGGCGCCTTGTCAGTGGCGCCAGCGCACCGCCTCGATGACGTCCGCGTCCGAGTGCATCGCGAACCGCTCCGCCTCCGCCCGCCGCACCGCCAGCACCGCCTCGTACAGCTCGCGGCCGAGCGCCCTGCGCAGCGGGGCGGACTTCTCGTACGCGTCGGTCGCCTCGGGCAGGCTCGCCGGGAGGCGCTCGGCGGTGTCGAGGGTGGCGGGGTCGGTCCGGGTCTCGGGCGGGAGGGCCAGCCCGGCGTCGAGTCCGGCGAGCCCCGCGGCCAGCACGCCGCCGACCACCAGGTACGGGTTGGCGGCCGCGTCGAAGCACTTGACCTCGGCGTTGGCCTGTCCGGCGGTGGAACCGGTGATCAGCCGCAGCGCCGCCTCGCGGTTCTCCAGTCCCCAGCAGCGGTAGGCCCCCGCGAACCGGGAGGGGACCAGGCGGAGGTAGGAGGCGGCGCTGGGCGCGCCGAGGGCGAGCAGCGCGGGCAGTTCGGACAGCACGCCCGCGAGGAACTGCTCGGCCTCCGGGTGCAGTCCGTGCCGGCCGGGCCCGCCGTGGCCGAGGTTCCGGCCCTGTCGCCACAGGCTGAGATGGAGGTGGCCGCCGTTGCCGAGCGCGTCCTCGGAGAAGACGGGGGCGTACGAGACCCGCAGGCCGTGCCGGGCGGAGACCGCGCGAACGGTGTGGCGCACCAGCATGGTGGTGTCGGCGGCCTCGACGGGCCCCTCGGCGGCGACCGAGACCTCGAACTGCCCCGCGGCGTACTCGGGGTGGAGTTGCAGCACGGTCAGCCCCTGCCCGGTGAGGGCGCGCAGCACCTCGCGCAGGTAGTCCGAGTGCTCGACGAAGCGGGACATGCCGTACGCGGGCGCGACCGTCGCCGGGGTCCCGGCGGCGTCGGCCACCACCCACTCCACCTCGATCCCCGCCCGCACCGACAGCCCGCGCCGTTCGACGGCCTCCGCGCACCGCCGGGCGAAACCGCGCTGGCATCCCGGGTGCGGGGTGCCGTCCTGGGCGTAGCGGTCGGCCGGGGCCCAGGCCCAGCCGGGCTGGGCGGCAAGCGGGGTGAGCCGGTCGAGGTCGGGTACGAGGCGCAGGTCGCCCGTCGGGCCGGTGCCGGACGGCGTGGTGGCGAAGGAGTCGTCCGCCAGCGCGAGGTCGAAGCAGGGCGCGGCCCCGACACCGTACTCGGCGGCGGGAACGAGCTGGGCGAGGGGGACGGACTTGACCCGGGTGAGCCCGGCGTTGTCGACCCAGCCGAACACCACCCCGTCGATTCCCTCGGCGGCGAGCTGGGATTCGGCGGCCCGGGCCTGGGCGGCCCGTTCGGCCCGGGAGTGCGTGGTGGTCATGCGGTCCATGCTGGTGCTCGCGGCGGGTGGGGCGCCCGGAATCGGCCCGGGGTTCACCCGTCCGTGAGCGGCCGCGGCGGCGACGTGACGCGGGGCGCGGACCGGGGAGCGAGGGCCGGGGGACGCGCGCCCGGGGAAGGCGCGGGGGAACCACGGGGGAACCGCGGGAGGGCTGCCGGACCCGTGGTGCGGTCAGGCGTGCCGCAGACAGAGGGTCCCCCACTGGAAACCCGCGCCGATCCCGGACAGCACGTAGGTGTCCCCGGGCAGGAGGCCCCCTTCGGTGTGGGTGGTGTGGAGCGCGGTGAACAGGCCGGCCGACCCGGTGTTGCCCAGCCGGTCGATGGTGACGGGGGCACGGTCCCGGGGGACGTCCAGGGCCGCCATGGTCTCGCTGATGATGTTCAGGTTGGCCTGGTGGAGGAAGAAGTGGCGGATCCGGTCGACCGGCACGCCGGCCCGGTGGGCGGCGCCGGCGATGCTCTCGGGCAGGCGCGTGGTCGCGGTGTCCCAGACGGCGCGACCGTCCATCGACAGGTAGTGGTCTCCGGCGGCGACGGTGTCCGGGCCGGCGGGCCGCCGGGAGCCCCCGGCGGGGATCTGGACGTCGTAGGAGAGCTGGGAGCCCAGGCTGTAGGAGAGCAGCCCGGCTCCGGGGGTGTCGGTGCGGGCGAGGACGGCGGCCGCCGCGGCGTCGCCGAAGAAGACCCCGGTGGTGCGGTCGGCGGGGTCGGCGACCCTGGAGGCGCAGTCGGCGGCCAGAAGGAGGACGGTGGTGATGGAGGGGTTCTGGAGGAGGTGCGCCGCGATCAGCATGGCCTGGATGCCGGAGGCGCAGGCGGCCTGCGTGACGTCCAGGGCCAGGGCGCGGTGCGCCCCGAGGGCGTCCTTGACGATCAGCGCGGTCGACACGAGCGGCTGGTCCCCGGTGTAGGTGGCGACGATGACCGCGTCCAGCCGGGATGCCTCGGTGCCGGCGGCGTCGAGGGCCGGGCGGGCGGCGGCGACGCACATGTCGGAGGTCGCCAGGTGCGGGGCCAGGCGGCGGCGTTCGCGGATGCCGGTACGGCTGGTGATCCACTCGTCGCTGGTGTCCAGGGTGCGCGTGAGGTCCTGGTTGGTGACGACCGCCGGGGGCAGGTGCATCCCCGTCCCGGCGACGGCGAACGGCACGGACAGGCCGACGCCGGTCTGGTGGAAGAGGGTCTGGTCCAGGGCGAGGGTCACGCCACGCTCCGCCCGGCCGCGATCGGCGCACCTCGAAGGGTTCCCATGGTCTTTCTCCTTCCTTTCGCCACCGGCTCGTGAATGCCCCGGAACGGTCGGGGAATTCCCCGGCGCCGCCGGGCGGTTCGCATGCCGATGCCGCCGCATCGTCTCACGGGAATCCGATGTGAAGATCGCTTTGTCATCCGTGAGCGTGAGGAATTCCCGGCTGGTTGACGCCGGGGCGGGGAATTCCTTTGTTTCCGGCTGCGCGCCGTGCCGGATTCCCGCCCCGCGCCGGGAGCCCCGCGGCCGGCCGCGGACCCGCCGCGCGGGAACGGCTCCGCCCGATCAGGCGTTCGGCCGGGGCGGCCGGGCGCGCTGCCCGGCGATCCGGGGCGACGGGGCGCGCAGGGACGGGACGGAGGCGAGCAGCGTCCGGGTGTAGGGGTGCCGCGGCGCACGCAGGATCGTCGCGGTGGGGGCGGTCTCGACGATCCGGCCGTGCCGCATGACCGCCACCGTGTCGGAGACGTGGCAGACCGCCGGCAGGTTGTGGCCGATGAACAGCACGGACAGGCCGAGCCGGTGCTGGAGTGCGCGGACGGTGTTGAGGACGCCGGCCTGTACCGAGGCGTCGAGCGCCGAGGTGATCTCGTCGGCGATCAGCAGGCCCGGCTCGACGGCCAGCGCCCGGGCGAGGGCGACCCGCTGGCGCTGCCCGCCGGAAAGCTGCCGCGGCAGCCGGTCGGCGAGCGCGGGGTCCAGGCCGACCAGGCCGAGGAGTTCGGTGACGCGCCCGGCGCGGGCGGCCCGGTCCACGCGGCGGAAGGCGGTGGCGGCCTCGATCAGCGTCCGACGGGCCGTCATCCGCGGGTCGAGCGCGGTGTCCGGGTCCTGGAGGACGACCTGGACGAGGCGGCCGAGCCGGCGCCGGTCGCGGACGGTACGGGTGCGCACCTCCCACCCGTCGACCAGGACCCGGCCGGCGTGCGCGGGGACGAGGCCGACGATCGCGCGGGCCAGGCTGGACTTCCCGGAGCCGGACTCGCCCACCAGGCCGAGGGTCGTGCCGGCGGCGACCTCCAGCGAGACGCCGTCCACGGCGGCGGGGCGGTCGCGGGCGCCGGGGTGGCGGACGGTGAGGCCGGTGACCTGAAGGGCGGTCATGACGCGGTGGCCCGCTCAGGGACCGCCGCCACCGGGAGCGGGTGCCAGCAGGCGACACGGTGGCCGGCGTCGAGCTCCGCCAACGGGGGAGCCTGCTCGGCGCAGCCGTCCCGGCGGTGCGGGCAGCGCGGCTCGAACGGGCAGCCCGGGGCGGGCGTGAGCGGGTCGGGCGGCGCGCCCCCGATGGTCCGCAGCGGCTGCCCGCGGTCGGCGGCGAGGTCGGGCACCGAGTCGACCAGGGCCCGCGTGTAGGGGTGCCGGGCACCGTCGGCGAGGCGGCCGGCGGGCAGCTCCTCGACGACGGTGCCCGCGTACATCACCAGGACCCGTTCGCAGAACTCGCCCACGAGCGCGATGTCGTGGCTGACGAACAGCACCGCGGTGGAGGTCTCCCGCCGGATGTCGGTGAGCAGCTTGGTGATCTGCCGCTGCACGGTGGCGTCGAGCGCCGTGGTCGGTTCGTCGGCGATGATCAGCCCGGGCCGCACCATCAGGGCGGCCGCGATCATCACGCGCTGGCGCTGGCCGCCGGAGAGCTGGTGGGGACGCGCGCGCAGCAGCTCCGGGGGCAGGGCGACCCGGCGCAGGGCGTCGGCGGCCTGCGCCGCGGCCACCGCCCGGCTCGCCCCGCGGTGGGCCCGGACCGTCTCGGTGAGCTGGGTGCCGATCCTCAAGGTCGGGTTGAGCGCCGAGGCGGGGTTCTGGAAGATCATCGCCAGCCCCGTCGCGAGGTGCCGGTCCCGCTCCCTGGAGGTCAGGGCGGCGAGGTCCGCGCCGAGCAGGCGCAGGGTGCGCCGCGACACCCGGGCGCCGTACGGGAGCAGGTCGGCGACGGCGAGCGCGGTCAGCGACTTGCCCGAACCCGACTCGCCGACGAGCCCGACGGCCTCGCCCGCCCGGACCGACAGGCTCACGCCGCGCACCGGCCGGATGGTGCCGTCCGGGGTGGGGAGTTCGACGCCGAGGTCCTCGACCTGGAGGACCAGGCCCTCCTCGGCGGGGCCGCTCGGGGCGGGCGCCGGGGAGGGCACCGGAGGGGCCGGGGGGCGCCTGGCCGCGCTTCCGGCGAGGACCTCGCCCAGCAACTGGAAGGCCAGGGCCGCGTAGAGGACGGCCAGGCCCGGGGCCAGCGCCGGCAGCGGGTCGGCGTAGATCCGGTCGAGTCCCTGACTGAGCAGCAGCCCCCAGTCGTAGCCGGGCGGTTGGACGCCCAGGCCGAGGAAGCTCAGGCCGGAGAGCGCGACCAGGGTGGTGCCCGCCGCCGTGGTGGCGCTCAGCAGCAGCGGCTCCGCGATGTGGGGCAGGACGTGGCGCCACAGCAGCCGGTGGCGCCGCAGGCCGAGGACGCGCGCCGAGGCCAGGTGGTCGGTGCCCGCGACCCCGGCGGCGAGGGTCTGGGCGAGCCGGGCGAAGCCGGGCACTCCCGCGGCCGCGAGGGCCAGCACCGCCCCCGCGGCGCCCGCCCCGCACACGACCGCGAGGAACATCGCGACCAGGAGTGCCGGGAAGGCGAGCAGGAGGTTGATCAGACCGGCGGTCAGCCGGCGGCCGCGCCGGCCGAGGACGGCGGTGCACGCCCCGAGGAGGACCCCCGGGCCGGCGCCGAGCAGGACCGCCGCCAGCGCGAACAGCAGGGAGGGGCGGGTGGCCGTCAGTACCCGGGCGAGCAGGTCGCGGCCGAGGCCGTCGGTGCCGAACGGGTGGTGCGCGGACGGCCCCTGGAGCACCGCCGCGGGGTCGGGCCGGTCGGCCGCGGCGCCCCAGACGAGCGGGCCGACCAGTGCGAGCACGACGAGGGAGGCCATCATGACCGCCGTGGTCCAGGCCAGGGGCGAGCGCCGCCGGCCGCGGGGAAGGCGCATGCTCACATCTCCCGGATCGCCGAACGGGGGTCGAGCAAGGCGAGCAGCACGTCGACCAGGAGGCCGGCGAGCAGCAGGGTGGTGCCGAGCACCAGCACCATCGCCTGGACCACCGGGTAGTCCTGCGCGACCACGGACTGGGCCATGGCCGAGCCGATGCCGGGCCAGGCGAAGACCTTCTCGACCAGCACGGTGCCCGCGATCAGGGCGGGCAGCAGGCTCCCGGCGACGGTGAGCGCCGCGGTGGCGGTGTTGGGCGCCGCGTGCCGGAGGTGGCGGCGGGCGGGGGACAGCCGTTTGCTGCGGGCGGTGCGCAGGTAGTCCTCGTCCAGGACCTTCAGCGCCTCCACCCGGACGATGCGCAGCAGGACGGCGGTGGGGGCGAGGGAGAGCGCGAGGACCGGCAGGACGAAGGACCCGGCGCCGGCCGCTCCGGCCACCGGGAACACCCGGAGGCCGACGGCCAGCAGCGCGGTGAGCCCGGCGGCCAGGACGAAGTCCGGCACGCCGGCCACGCCGGCGGTGACCGCGGTGAACACCAGCTCGGTGCGCGGGCGGCGGCCCTCGCGGGTGCGGACGGCGGCCAGCAGGCCGCCGGGCAGGGCGACGGCGAGGGTGGCCAGGAAGGCGAGTCCGGAGATCTCCAGGGTGGCCGGCAGCCTGCTGCGGACCAGCTCCGCGACCGGTGTCCCGGTGACCAGCGAGGTGCCGAGGTCGCCGTGCAGGAGGCCCAGCAGGTAGTGGCGGTACTGGGACGCGAACGGCGCGTCGAGCCCGAGGGCGTGCCGGCGGGCGGCCACCAGGTCGGGGGCGGCGTCGACACCGAGCGCGGCCCGGACCGGATCTCCGGGCACGAGGCGGATCATCGAGAACGACGCGGTGAGCACCACCCCGAGGGACAGGAGCAGTCGCAGGACGCGGCGGCCGAGGAACACCGCCCAGGGGTGCCGCGGCGGTCGGGTTGCGGGCATGGCGGGTCCGGTCACTGGTGGAGGCGGATGCTGGTGGGGACGATCTGGCCGCCGAAGGAGGTGGCGAAGGTGGTCCGGTGGCCGTAGACGCCGCTGCGGCCGTCGGCGATCGGCAGCGCGTCGGCGGAGCGGAGGAGCGCGGCGGCGGCCCGGTTCCAGGTGCCGCAGCCCGCCGTGTCGGTCTCGCGGAGCGCCTTCGCGACCAGCGCGTCGTACGCGGGGTTGGACACGCCCGCGAAGTTGAGGCCCTCGGCGGTGGTGGGGCCGGAGAAGAAGGGGACGAAGCCGACCGGCAGGGCGAAGCCCGGGGTGCTGCCGACCACCACGTCGAAGTCGGCGCTGCGGTACATCGCGTTGACGAGGGCGGGCAGGCTCTCGCCGACCAGTTCGACGTGGGCGCCCAGCGCCGTCCACTCCCGGGCCATCAGCTCGGCCACCGACGGCAGGGTGGGGCCGAGGTCGGGGCTGGTGACGAGGCGGAGCTTCAGCCGTCGGCCGTCCTTGCGCAGCGGGCCGTCTCCGGAGCGGGTCCAGCCGGCAGCCCGCAGGGCGGCGGGGGCGTCGAGGGCGGGCAGGTTGGCGTCGGCGAGGTCGGCGTGGCAGAGCGCGCCCTCGGCGCCGAAGTCGGTCGCGGGGCTGCCACGGCCCCCGACGGCGACGTTGGCGAGCGCCCGGCGGTCGAGGGCGGAGACCATGGCGCGGCGCAGGGCCGGGTCGGCCAGCGGTCGGCCGGGCCGCTGGTTGAAGAAGGTCAGCCCGATCACGGTGGCGACGTCGGTGCGGGACAGGCCGTGGCCGCCGAGCCGGGCGCGGTCGGGACCGGTCACGTCCGCGATCTCGACGCCTCCGGTCAGCAGCAGGTTGGCCGCCGTGGAGGACTGGGGCACCACGGAGACGACGAGGTGGGCGGGCAGCCCGCGCGCGGCGGTGGTCGCCCCGGCCGGCCCCCAGGAGTACCCGTCGCGGACGGTGAACTCGTAGGGCCCGCCGGGGGTGTAGCGGGTCAGCACGTACGGGCCGGTGCCCTGGGTGGTGCGCGCCAGCGAGCCGGGCCGGTCGAGTCCGGCCGGGCAGACGATCGGCAGCAGCCCGACGGTGCGGGTGAGGAACGGGTACGGGGACGCGGTGGTCGTCGACACCGTCCCGGTCCGGTCGTCGGCGCTCGCGGTGAACGGGACGTCCGGCAGGACGGTCCGGGCGCCGGCGAGTTGGCGGGCCGGGTCGTCGGCGTAGGTGAGGGCCCGGGCCACCGCCGAGGCGGTGAGGGGGGTGCCGTCGGAACAGGTGACGCCCGGGCGCAGGACGAAGGCGGCGGTGGTGGACGTGGCCCGCCAGGAAGCGGCCAGGCCGGTGACCAGCGAGCCGTCGGGGGAGAGGTCGACCAGCGAGTCGTAGGCGTAGCGGGCCTGGGAGGCGCCGAAGGCGGAGTACGGGTCGAAACTCGGCGTCTCGCTGGACTCCGCGATCCGGACGGTGCCGTGGTCCACCAGGGGAGTGCTCGTGGAGGAGGCGCCGTCGCCGCAGCCGCCCAGCGCGGGGGCCGAGGCGACGAGGGCGGCCGCCAGGACGACCGCCGGGGTGCGTCGGGGCATGCGGGCCATGGTGCCACCGGGGCCCGGTCGTGTGAGGGGCCGGCCGCCCTGCGCCGCGGACGCGTCGGCCTCGCCGCGCACCGCGTGGCCGCTGGCCGGGGCCTGTTCGGGGCGGGTGGGGCGGGCGGCTGGGATTCACCTGTACGAGGGGTGTCCCGGCCGTCCTCACCGGGCTGACGCGGGCGTGGGGCTCAGGGGCCGCAATTCATCAGCTCATCATGAGAATTGGCGTTCGGGTGCGCCGGGATTCAGGTCACGCGGTAAGGGTATGAACACTCGCACGAGTGAACTCGGCGTCGGTCATTTGGCTCAAGCGGGCGCGGTTCGACTACGGTGATCAACGGGATCGGATGGCGGGTTCCGATGTCCGGGAATTCGCGTCGTCAGAGGAATTCCGGACGTCGGAAGGGGATGCTTCCCTCCGCCCGGCCGTGCGCTGCTCCGGCATTCGCCGTTTCCGGGTTCCCTGTCATGCGTGTCCGTAGAAAGGATGGAGCATCATGCCGCCCGTCGTACCGCCCTTCCTGGTGGGTCTCATCGTCGCGCCGCTGGCCAAGCGCCTGCTCAGGCCGCTGGTGAGCGGAGTCGTCAAGACGTCCGTCGGCATCGCGATGGAGGTGAAGAAGGCGGCCCACGAGGTCGGGGAGAACATCAACGACCTCGCGGCCGAGGTGACCGCCGACGTGGTGGCCGCCCAGATCGCGGCCGCCGACGCCGGAAACCGCGCCGTGGAGGAGTCCGCCGGCCACGCCGCCGGGGGAGCGAAGGCACCCAAGCCCCGCGCCGCCGCCGCGAAGGCGCACTGACGGTCCGTCACGGACCGGGCGGCCGCCGCCGGACGCGCACGCCGATCGGATGCGGCGCGCCGCACGCGGGCGGCGGCCGTCGGCGGGTACGCCCGCCGCCGGCACCTTCCCCCTCCAGAACTCCCCGACCTCGCCGCAGTGTTCCGTCGTGCACGTGACGGTCTTCGGCGACCCCCGTAAAACAGGTGATCGTACACATGCCATCGCTACTGGGCGCCGCCGCCGGATTCCGGTCCGTGGAACGAGGCGCGAGCCCGCGCTCGGTCACGCCGGGCCGCCAGCGCTGGGACGTCGAGCTGGTGCGCGGGCGGCCCCGGGCGGCCGAGACCCTCGCCGCCGCGCTGGGCCGCGTTCCCGGGATCACCGACGTGCAGGCCAACCCGGTGACCGGCGGGGTGCTGGTCCGGCACGACGCACGGATGCCGGCCACGGACATCGGGCGGATGGTGCGCACCGCCGTCGCCCTGGTCGCGGCGGGGACGGCCCGCGCAGCACGTCCGGGCCCGCCCCGGACCCCGGCGGCCTCCCCGCCGCCGCGGACCGGCCGCGGCCGGTCCGCCCGCCCGGTGCTCGCCGTCGGCGGCGGGATCGGCTGCGCGGTCGCGGTCGGCGTCGCGCTGGCCAAGGGGTCGGCGCCGAGCAGGCAGTTGGCGGCGGTGGGCGCGGTCGTCGCGGCGACCGCGCTCGTCCTGCGGAGGGACTGGCGCAGGGCGGTCGACACCTCCCGTGACGCCGTCGGGCCCGGTGCCGGGCGCCACCCGCTGGTGGAGATCGTCGGACCGCACCGGCGCCGCCTGTACCGGGCCGCGGCCCTGTCCATCGCCTGCCAGGCCGCGGAGATGGCGCTCGGCACCTTCCTCGGCTGGACCGGCCTGGTCCTCATCAAGGGCGAGGCGGCTCCGCTGGCCCGACTCGGCCTGACCGCGGCCGGCGCCCAACTGTGCGGCCTGGCCGGGCTGGTGGCCGCGGCCTGCGCGGCGGTGGCCGGCCTGTCGTACGCCTCGAACCTCCAGTGGCGCCGACTCGGCCAGGACATCGAACACGACTGGCGCAGCCGCACCTACCGGCACGTCCAGCACCTCGCACCGCGGCACCTGGAGGGCGAGCGGACCAGCCGGGTGGCCGGCACCCTCACCAACGACGTCGGCCAACTCGGCGCCTTCTTCGCGGGCCCGGCCAACGACGTGCTGCAACTCGCCACCAGCCTGCTGATCCTGGTGCCCGCCTTCCTCCTGCTGGCACCCCAGATCGCGTGGATCGCGTTCCTGCCGATCCCGGTCATCGCCTGGCTGTCGCTGCGCCACCAGGACAAGTCCGCGGCCGGCTACGCCCGCACCGGCGAGCGCCGGGCCAGGCTGGGCAGCCAGGTGATCAACTCGCTGGAGGCCGGCGCGACCGTCAAGAGCTTCTGCACCGAGGACTTCGAGGCCGCACGCATCGACGACCTCAGCGAGGCGGCGCAGGCCAGCAGCCGGCACAGCGACCGGGACACGACCCGCCACGCCGAGACCGTGCGCGCCTGCACCACCGCGTCGATGGCCGGCACCCTGCTGGTCGGCGGCCGCGCGGTGCTGGGCGGCACCCTGCGCTTCGAGGTGTTCAGCCCGCTGATCGGACTGCCCCAGATGCTGCTGATGCGGATGAGCCGGCTCGGCGGCATCGCCGACCAGTACCAGCGCACCCTCGCCTGCTACGACCGGGTCCGGCGACTGCGCGCCCTGCCCGTCGAGACCGACGCCGGCGACGGGACGCTCGACCTCCCCGACGTGCGGGGCGAGATCGTCCTCGACCGCGTCACCTTCGCCTACCCCGGCCGGCCCGCGGCACTGGAGGACCTCTCCCTGACCATCCCGGCCGGCCGGGTGACCGCCCTGGTGGGCGCCACCGGCTCGGGCAAGACGTCGATCGCCAAGCTGCTGATGCGCTTCCAGGACGCGGACTCCGGCAGGGTCCTGCTCGACGGACGCGACATCCGCGACCTGCGGCGCCGCAGCCTGCGCCACGCCATCGGCTTCGTCGCCCAGGACCCGTTCCTCTTCGACGGGACCATCGCCGACAACATCCGCTACGGCAGGTTCGACGCCTCGGACGAGGCCGTGGTCCGGGCCGCCGCCATGGCCGAGGCGCACACCTTCGTCGCGGCGCTGCCGGACGGCTACGACACGCTGATCGGCGAACGCGGCGCCTCGCTCTCCGGCGGCCAGCGGCAGCGCATCGCCCTGGCCCGCACGATCCTGCGGGACTCGCCGGTCGTCATCCTCGACGAGGCCACCTCCGCCGTGGACAACGAGACCGAGGCCGCCATCCAGCGCGCGCTGCGCAGCTTCGCGGCGGACCGGACGATGATCGTCATCGCACACCGCCTCTCCACGGTCCGCCAGGCCGACCGGATCTACGTCATGGACAAGGGCGGGATCGTCGCCGAACAGGGCACCCACGACGAACTCCTCGCCCGGCACGGACACTACGCGTCCCTCTGGCAGATCCAGGCCGGCGCACTCGCCGTCTGACCGCGGAAGCCGTCCCCCGCCGATCGCGTGACGCCACCGCGACCGGCCGCGGCCCGGCGCGCCCCCGCGCGCCCGCCCACCCACACTTCTGGAGGAACCCCCATGTCCCGTCGCGACGGAGACGCCCTGCCCCTGACCGCGGCCCAGCGGGAGATCTGGCTCGCCGAGCAGAGCTCCCGGACCCCGATCCCCGGCTACCGCGTCGGTGAGTGCCTGGAGATCCACGGGCCGATCGACCCGGAGCTGTTCGAGACCGCGCTGCGCCGGGTGGTCCACGAGGTCGACGCCCTGCACGTGACCTTCGCCGACGACGGCGACGGCCCGCGGCAGATCCTCCGCGAGTCCTGGCACTGGGCGCCGGTCCACCTCGACCTCGTCGCGGAGCCGGACCCGCGGGCGGCGGCCACCGCGTGGATGGAGCGGGACCTGGCCCGCCCGTTGGACCCCACCCGCGACCCGCTGTTCGGGCACGCGCTGATCCGGCTGTCGCCGACGGAGTTCCTCTGGTACCTGAACTACCACCACCTGGTGCTGGACGCGATCAGCAGCTCCATGGTCCGGCAGCGGGTCGGCGAGGTGTACTCGGCCCTCGCCGAGGGCGCCGCCGTCCCGCCCTGCCCGTTCGGCTCCCTGCGGGACCTGGTCGACAGCGACGCCGCGTACCGCTCCTCCGCCGACTTCACCGCCGACCGCGCCTACTGGATGGGACGGCTGGCCGATCCGCCGGCCCCGACACGGCTCACCGCCGGCGCCGCGGCCGACCCGCACCAGGCCCTGCGGCTGGCCGGGGAGCGGGCGCTGCGGCGCCCCGAGGCGCTGCGGGCGGCGGCCGAGCGGGCCGGTGTCCGCTGGTCCCGGGTGGTCGTCGCGGCCACCGCGCTCTACGCCCACCGGCTGAGCGGTGCCCAGGACGTGGTGCTCGCCCTCCCCGTCACCGCCCGCCGCGGCGGCGACCGCGACCTGACGGCGGTCCCCGGCACGATGTCCAACGTGGTGCCGCTGCGGCTGGCCGTGCGGCCTGACATGTCGTGGGGCGACCTCGTCGCCCAGGTGGCGCGGGAGGTCGATTCGGCCGTCGCACACGAGCGCTACCGCAGCGAGGACCTGCTGCGCGACCTCGGCACGCCCGGCGGCATCGGCACGGCGTTCCCGCTGATCGTCAACATCATGGCCTTCAACGCCAGGCCGAGCTTCGCCGGGCACCCCGCCTCGGTACGCCACTTCGTGTCGGGGTCGACGACCGACCTGGCCGTCTGGGTGTTCGACTACCGGGACGGCAACCCGCCCCTCCTCAGGCTGCACGGCGCGCCGCAGGCGTACGGCGACGACGACCTCGCCGCGCACCAGGAGCGCCTGCTTGCCCTGCTCGACGCCGTCGCCGACTGCGACCCGGACGAGCCGGTCGGGCGGATCGATCTGTTGTCGGTGGAGGAGCGGTGTCGGTTGGGGGTTTGGGGGAGGGGTCCGGTGGTGGGGGTTGCGGGGGTGGGTCTGGCGGGGTTGTTCGGGGCTGTGGTGGGTCGGGCTCCTGATGCGGTGGCGTTGGTGTGTGGGGATGTGGTGGTGACGTTCGGGGAGTTGGAGGTGCGGGCGAATCGGTTGGCGCATGCGTTGGTGGCGCGGGGGGTGGGTGCTGAGGGGTTGGTGGCGGTGGTGTTGCCGCGGTCGGTGGAGTTGGTGGTGGCGGTCTTGGCGGTGGTGAAGGCGGGGGCGGCTTATGTGCCGGTGGATCCGGGGTATCCGGCGGCGCGGGTGGGGTTTGTGTTGGAGGACGCGTGTCCGGTGTTGGTGGTGACGGATGTGCGGACCGGGGGTGGGTTGCCGGTGGGTGGGGTGGAGCGGTTGGTGGTGGACGATCCTGCGACGGCTGCGGTGGTGGCGGGGTGTCCGGAGGGTGATCCGGGGGTGGTGGTCGATCCGCGTCATCCGGTGTATGTGATGTACACGTCGGGTTCGACGGGTCGGCCCAAGGGGGTCGTGGCCACCTACGGCGGCCTCGCCAACCTGCTCGCCGACCACCGCCTGACGCAGTTCGCGCCGCTGCTGGAACACCGGCCGCGGCTGCGGGTCGCCCTCACCACCTCGGTGTCGTTCGACGCCTCCTGGAACCAGCTCATGGCCCTCTTCGCGGGCCACGAGCTGCACGTCCTGGACGAGGAGACCCGTACCGACCCGCGGGCCCTGGTCGACTACGTGGCCAGCCGAGGGGTGGACTACGTCGAGGCCACGCCGTCCTACCTGCGGATCCTCGTCGAGCACGGCCTGTTGGACGACCCGGCGACCAGCCCCGCACTGGTCGCGGCGGGCGGCGAGGCCGTCCCGGCGCCGTTGTGGGAGCGGCTGCGCGCGGCCGACACGGTGAGGTGCCTGAACTTCTACGGACCGTCCGAGTGCACCGTCAACACGGTGGCCGCGCCCATGGACGCGAGCCCGCGCCCGGTGATCGGACGGCCCGTCACCAACGCCCGACTCCACGTGCTGGACGCCGCGTTGCGCCCGGTGCCGGTGGGTGTCCCCGGTGAGCTGTACGTCTCGGGTGCGGGGGTGGCGCGGGGGTACCTGAACCGGCCGGGCCTGACGGCGGGGCGGTTCGTGGCGGACCCGTTCGGTGCGGGCGGGTCGCGGATGTACCGCACGGGCGACCTGGTGCGGTGGAACACGGAGGGGAACCTGGAGTTCCTGGGCCGTACCGACGACCAGGTCAAGGTCCGCGGCTTCCGCGTCGAACTCGGCGAGATCGAAGCGGCCCTCACCGCGCACCCGCACGTCGCCCAGGCCGCCGTCACGGTGCGCGCCGACGAGGAGGCCCGGCTGGTCGCCCACGTCCTCCCCACCGCGGGACACGACCTCCGGGAGGACACGCTCCGGGCCCTGCTGCGGGAACGGCTGCCGGAGTACATGGTCCCCTCGGCGTACGTGGTGCTGGACACCCTGCCGCTGACACCGAACGGCAAGCTCGACCGACGCGCGCTCCCGGAGCCCGGGTACCGGCCCGCGTCGCCGGGCCGCGCCCCGCGCACCGCGGTCGAGCACCTGCTCACCGGGCTGTTCGCCGAGGTGCTGGGCGTCGCCGAACCCGGCCCGGACGACAGCTTCTTCGACCTCGGCGGGCACTCCCTGCTGGCCACCCGCCTGGTCGCCCGGGCCCGGTCGGTGCTCGGCGTCGAACTGGGGCTGCGCGACCTGTTCGACACCCCGACGGTGGCGGGACTCGCGGCCGCGGTGGACGCCGCCGGCCGGGCCCGCCCGGCGCTGGGACGGCGCGAGCGGCCCGGAGCCGTCCCGCTGTCCTTCGCCCAGCGCCGGCTGTGGTTCCTGCACCGCATGGAGGGCCCGAGCGCCACCTACAACATCCCGCTGGCGCTGCGCCTGTCCGGAAGCCTGGACCGGCGGGCCCTGGAAGACGCCCTGGCCGACGTGGTCGAACGGCACGAGAGCCTGCGCACCGTCTTCCCGGTGGTCGACGGCGTGCCGCACCAGCGGGTCCTGGACCCCGACGCGGCGCGGCCGCGGCTGCGGGTGACCGAGGCCGGCGCGCGCGACCTGCCCGACCGGCTGGCACAGGGGGCGCGGCACGGCTTCGAGCTGTCCGCGGAACCGCCGCTGCGCGCCGAACTGTTCCGGCTCGGCGCGCGGGACCACGTGCTGCTGCTCGTGGTGCACCACATCGCCGGCGACGGCTGGTCGACCGGGCCGCTCGCCCGCCACCTCACGACCGCCTACGCCGCCCGCAGCGAGGGCGCGCGGCCGCAGTGGCCGCCGCTGCCGGTGCAGTACGCCGACTACGCCCTGTGGCAGCGGGAGCTGCTGGGCGACGGCGCCGACCCGGACAGCCTGCTGGGCGGTCAGCTCGCCTACTGGCGTACGCGGTTGGCGCACCTGCCCGAGCAGGTCGAGCTGCCCTTCGACCGGCCCCGCCCGGCCGCGATGTCCTACCAGGGCGCCCAACTGCCGTTCCGGATCGACGCCGAACTCCACCGCGGCCTGCGCGCGCTGGCCCGCGACGGCTCGGCCAGCCTCTTCATGGTGCTCCAGGCGGGGCTGGCCGCCCTGCTGGGCAAGCTCGGTGCGGGCACCGACGTCCCGATCGGCACCCCGGTCGCCGGACGGACCGACGAGGCCCTGGACGACCTGGTCGGCTTCTTCGTCAACACCCTGGTGCTGCGCACCGATCTGTCCGGCGACCCGACGTTCACCGAACTCCTGGGCCGGGTGCGCGAGGGCGCGCTGGCCGCGTACGCGCACCAGGACGTGCCGTTCGAGCACCTCGTGGAGGCGCTGAACCCGACCCGGACGCTCGCGCACCACCCGCTGTTCCAGACCATGCTCACGTTGCAGAACGCGCCGTCCGGCACTTTCGAGCTGCCGCGGCTGCGGGTGCGGACCGATCTGGTCCCCACCGGGACGGCCAAGTGCGACCTCACCTTCGTGCTGGCCGAACAGCCGGGCGGCGGCGGGCTGTCGGACGGGCTGTCGGACGCGCCGTCGGACGCGCTGGCGGACGGGCTCTGCGGCGTGGTCGAGTACAGCACCGACCTGTTCGACGCGGCCACCGTCGGCGGGATCGTCGAGCGGTGGCTGCGGCTGCTGCGCGCCGTCGTCGCCGACCCCGGCCGGCGGATCGGACAGGTGGACGTGCTGTCCGCCGACGAGCTCCGGGCCCTGCTGCCTCCCGCCGCCGACCAGGACGGGGAAGCGCCCGAGAGCTGCCTGCACACGCTGTTCGAGCGGCAGGTGCGGGCGGACCCCGCCACCGTCGCCCTCACGGACGGCGGCGCCGCGCTGACCTACGGGCAGTTGAACGCCCGCGCCAACCGGCTGGCGCACGCCCTGGCCGGCCGGGGCGTGGGACCTGAGCGACTGGTGGCACTGGCCCTGCCGCGCTCGGCGGACCTGGTCGTCGCGGTGCTCGCGGTGCTCAAGGCCGGCGCCGCCTACGTACCGGTGGACCCGGCGTACCCGGCCGCCCGGATCGCCTACCTGCTCCGGGACACCCGGCCCCCGCTGCTCGTCACGACGAGCCGGATCGGGGACCTCCCGGGCGCGGAGCACGTGGACCGGCTGCTGCTGGACACCGCGGACCTCGACGGCCTGCCCGACACCGACCCCGGGGTCGCCGTCGACCCGCGCCACCCGGCGTACGTCATCCACACCTCCGGCTCGACCGGCGACCCCAAGGGCGTGGTGGTCCCGCACCGCAACGTGGTGCGCCTGTTCGCCACCACGCGGGAGCTGTTCGGCTTCTCCGCGCGGGACGTGTGGACCCTCTTCCACTCCTACGCCTTCGACTTCTCGGTGTGGGAGCTGTGGGGCCCGCTGCTGCACGGCGGCCGCCTGGTGGTCGTGGACCACGAGACCAGCCGCTCGCCCGGGCGGTTCCTGGAGCTGCTCGCCCGGGAGCGGGTGACGGTGCTCAACCAGACCCCCTCCGCCTTCTACCCGTTGATGGAGGCGGACGCCGGGACCCCGGAGACCGGCCGCGAACTCGCGCTGCGCACCGTGGTGTTCGGCGGCGAGGCGCTGGAGCACGCCCGGCTGGCCGGCTGGTACCGCAGGCACCCGGACGACGCGCCGCGGCTGGTCAACATGTACGGCATCACCGAGACCACGGTGCACGTCACGTACGCGGCGCTCGACCGGTCCGGCACCGCCCCCGGCCAGGTGGGCGAGGCCCTCCCGGACCTGCGCGCGTACGTGCTCGACAGCGGCCTGCGGCCGGTGGCCCCGGGCGTGCCCGGCGAGCTGTACGTCGCGGGGCCCGGCCTGGCGCGCGGCTACCTGAACCGGCCCGCACTGACCGCCGGACGGTTCGTGGCGGACCCGTTCGGAGCGCCGGGGACGCGGATGTACCGCAGCGGCGACGTGGTGCGCCGCGCGGCGGACGGGAGCCTGCGCTACGTCGGCAGGGCCGACCAGCAGGTGAAGGTGCGCGGCTTCCGGATCGAACCCGGCGAGGTCGAGGCCGCGCTGGCCGCCCACCCCGGCATCGCCCAGGTCGCCGTCCTGGCCCGGCGCGACCGCGCCGACGACACCCGGCTGACCGCGTACCTGGTGCCGGCCGAGGGCGCCGTGCCGGGGCCCGCCGCCCTGCGGCGCCACCTGCGCGAGCGGCTGCCGGAGTACATGGTGCCGTCCGCGTTCGTGCCGCTGGACGCGCTGCCGCTGACCGCCCACGGCAAGCTGGACCACCGGGCCCTGCCCGCCCCCGGCCCCGCCCCGGCGGCCCCCTCCCGCGCGCCGCGCACCGCGCAGGAGCAGGTCCTGTGCGAGCTGTTCGCGGAGGTCCTGGGGGTGGCGGCCGTCGGCGTCGAGGACGGGTTCTTCGACCTCGGCGGGCACTCCCTGCTGGCCACCCGGCTGGCCGCCCGGATCCGCGCGACCCTCGGCGTGGAGATGCCGCTGCGCACCCTGTTCGAGGCGCCCACCCCCGAGGGCCTGGCCGCCGCCCTGGTGGCGGCCGGCCCGGCGCAGGCCGCCCTGGCCCGGCGCGAGCGCCCCGTCAGGGTCCCGCTGTCGTTCGCGCAGCGGCGCCTGTGGTTCCTGCACCAGTTGGAGGGCTCCGGCGCGAACTACCACATCTCCCTCGCCTGGCGGCTGTCCGGGACGCTCGACCGGCAGGCCCTGGACGCCGCCGTGGCCGACGTGGTCGCGCGGCACGAGGCCCTGCGCACCGTCTTCCCGGCGGTGGACGGCGTGCCCTGTCAGCGGGTGCTCGACCCCGACACCGCACGGCCGCCGCTGCCCGTGCGCCCCGTCACGGAGGACGAACTGCCGGCCGCCATGGCGGACGTGCGCGACCGCCGGTTCGACCTGGCGGTCGATGTGCCGCTGCGGGGCGCCCTGTTCGAACTGGCGCCGGACACGCACGTCTTCCAGGTGGTGCTCCACCACATCGCGGGCGACGGCTGGTCGCTCGGCCCGCTCACGCGGGGACTGACCGCCGCCTACGCGGCGCGCCGCCGCGGCGAGGAGCCGCGGTGGGAGGAACTGCCGGTCCAGTACGCCGACTACACCCTGTGGCAGCAGGAACTGCTCGGCGACCCCTCCGACGCCGGCAGCCTGTTCGCCGGCCAGGCGGACTACTGGACGAAGGCACTGGCCGGACTGCCGGAACGGCTCCAGTTGCCCACCACCCGGCCCCGTCCGCCGATCGCCTCGCACCGGGGCGGCTCCGTGCGTGCCGCGCTGGACGCCGACCTGCACCGCGGCCTGCGCGAGCTCGCCCGCGCGCACGGCACCAGCCTGTTCATGGTCCTCCAGGCCGCGCTGGCGGCACTGCTGAGCAAGCTCGGCGCGGGGGACGACATCCCGGTCGGCAGCCCCGTCGCCGGTCGCACCGACCAGGCGCAGGACGACCTGGTCGGCTACTTCGTCAACACCCTGGTGTTCCGCACCGACACCTCCGGCGATCCGACGTTCGCCGAGCTGCTCGGCCGGGTCCGGGACACCGCGCTGGCCGGATACGCGCACCAGGACCTTCCGTTCGAGTACCTGGTCGAGGTCCTGAACCCGACCCGGTCGCTGGCCCACCACCCGCTGTTCCAGGTCATGCTGGTGTTGCAGAACGCGCCCCGGGCCGACTTCGCGCCGTCCGGACTGCGCGTCGAGGAGGTGGCGTCCGCCTCGGCCACCGCCAAGCTCGACCTGATCCTCACCCTGTCCGAGCGGCACGCCCCGGACGGTTCCCCGGACGGGATCGACGGGTCCGTCGAGTACGCCCTCGACCTGTTCGACCCGGCCGCCGTCGAGGAGCTGACCGGCCGGTGGGAGCGGCTGCTGCGCGCCGTGGTCGCCGACCCGCGGCAGCGGATCGGGCGGATCGATGTGCTGTCGGTGGAGGAGCGCCGTCGGTTGGGGGTTTGGGGGAGGGGCCCGGTGGTGGGGGTTGCGGGGGTGGGTCTGCCGGGGTTGTTCGGGGCTGTGGTGCGTCGGGCTCCTGATGCGGTGGCGTTGGTGTGTGGGGATGTGGTGGTGACGTTCGGGGAGTTGGAGGTGCGGGCGAATCGGTTGGCGCATGCGTTGGTGGCGCGGGGGGTGGGGCCTGAGGGGTTGGTGGCGGTGGTGTTGCCGCGGTCGGTGGAGTTGGTGGTGGCGGTCTTGGCGGTGGTGAAGGCGGGGGCGGCTTATGTGCCGGTGGATCCGGGGTATCCGGCGGCGCGGGTGGGGTTTTTGTTGGAGGACGCGTGTCCGGTGTTGGTGGTGACGGATGTGCGGATCGGGGGTGGGTTGCCGGTGGGTGGGGTGGATCAGTTGGTGGTGGACGATCCTGCGACGGCGGCGGTGGTGGCGGGGTGTCCGGAGGGTGATCCGGGGGTGGTGGTCGATCCGCGCCATCCGGTGTACGTGATGTACACGTCGGGTTCGACGGGTCGGCCCAAGGGGGTCGTGGCCACCTACGGCGGCCTCGCCAACCTGCTCGCCAACCAGCGTGCCCTGGTCTACGGGACGGCCGAGCGGATGCGGGTGGGGATGACCACCTCCGTGTCCTTCGACGCCTCCTGCGACCAGATCCTCGCCCTCTTCGCGGGCCACGAGCTGCACGTCCTGGACGAGGCGACCTGGTCCGACCCCGGCGCCTACCTCGCGTACGCCGCGCGCGCCGGACTGGACACGGTCGGCGGCACCCCCTCCTACCTCCAGGTCCTCGTCGAGCACGGCCTGCTGGACCACCCGCGGTGGCGCCCCTCGGTGGTCGCACTGGGCGGCGAGGCCGTCCCGCAACCGCTGTGGGAACGGCTGCGCGCGGCCGACGGGGTGACATCCCTGAACTTCTACGGCCCCTCCGAGTGCACGGTGGACTCGGTCCACGCGCCGCTGGCGTCCAGCCCGCGGCAGGTGATCGGCCGACCGCTCGGCGGTACGGAACTGTACGTCCTGGACGCCGCGTTGCGCCCGGTGCCGGTCGGTGTCCCCGGTGAGCTGTACCTCTCGGGTGCGGGGGTGGCGCGGGGGTACCTGAACCGGCCGGGCCTGACGGCGGGGCGGTTCGTGGCGGACCCGTTCGGTGCGGGCGGGTCGCGGATGTACCGCACGGGCGACCTGGTGCGGTGGAACACGGAGGGGAACCTGGAGTTCCTGGGCCGTACCGACGACCAGGTCAAGGTCCGCGGCTTCCGCGTCGAACTCGGCGAGATCGAGACGGCCCTCACCGCACACCCGCACGTCGCCCAGGCCGCCGTGCTCGTCCGGCAGGACCGGCCGGGGGACCCCCGGCTGGTCGCCTACCTGCAACCCGCCTCCGGGTCGGAGCCGCGGACGGAGCCGCGGACGGAGCACCTGCGGGCGTACCTGCGCGAGCGGCTGCCGGAGTACATGGTGCCGTCCGCGTTCGTCCCCCTCGCCGCGCTGCCCCTGAACGCCAACGGCAAGGTCGACCGGCGCGCCCTGCCCGAGCCCGACGCCGACGTGACGCCGGCCGGCCGCGCGCCGCACACTCCGCGGGAACAGGTGCTGGCCGGGCTGTTCGCCGAGGTGCTGGGCGTGCCGCGGGTCGGTGCCGACGACGACTTCTTCGCGCTGGGCGGGCACTCGCTGCTCGCCACCCGGCTGGTGGCACGGGTCCGGGCGACCCTCGGGGTGGAGCTGGAGCTGCGCGCCCTGTTCCGCACCCCGACGGTGGCGGGGCTGGCCGCCGGACTCGGCGGCGCCGACCGGGCCCGGCTCGCGCTGGAGCGGGTGGAGCGCCCCGATCCGGTGCCGCTGTCGTCCGCCCAGCGGCGGCTGTGGTTCCTGCGCCAGATGGAAGGCGCCGACTCCGTCTACAACATGCCGCTCGCGTGGCGGCTCCGCGGGCCGCTGGACCTGGCGGCACTCGAAGCGGCGCTGGGCGATCTCACCGACCGGCACGAAACCCTGCGGACCGTCTTCCCCGCCGCCGACGGCGTGCCCCACCAGCAGGTGCTGCCCGCCGGCCGCGCCCGTCCGGAGCTGGCGGTCACCCGGGCCGACCGGTCGGACCTGCCGCGACTGCTGACGAAGGCCGCGGCGCGCGGGTTCGACCTCGCCACCCGACCCCCGCTGCGCGCCGAGGTGTTCCAGGTCGCGGCCGACGAGCACGTGCTGCTCGTGGTGATGCACCACATCGCCGGTGACGGGTGGTCGCTGGGCCCGCTGGCCGCCGACCTGGCCACCGCCTACGCGGCGCGCCGTCGGGGCGGGGAGCCGCGGTGGGCACCCCTGCCGGTGCAGTACGCCGACTACACCCTGTGGCAGCGCGAACTGCTCGGCGACCCCGACGACCCGCACAGCCGGTTCGCCGGGCAACTCGCCTACTGGAAGGCACAGTTGTCCGGGCTGCCGGAGCAGATCCGGCTGCCCGCCGACCGCCGCCGCCCCGCCACCCCCTCCCACGCGGGCGGCCACCTCCCGATCGCCCTGGACGCCGAACTGCACGCCGGACTGGTCCGGCTGGGCCGGGCCCACGGCGCCAGCGTCTACATGGTGCTCCAGGCGGCCCTGGCGTCGCTGCTGGACAGGCTCGGCGCGGGCCCCGACGTCCCGGTCGGCAGCCTGATCGCCGGCCGGACCGACCAGGCGCTGGACGACCTCGTCGGATTCTTCGTCAACACCCTGGTGCTGCGCACCGACACCAGCGGCGACCCGTCCTTCGCCGAGCTGCTGGTCCGGGTGCGCGAGGGCGCGCTCGGCGCGTACGCGCACCAGGACCTGCCGTTCGAGCACGTCGTCGAAGCCCTCAACCCGTCCCGGTCGCCGGCCCGCCAGCCCCTGTTCCAGGTGCTGCTCGCGCTCCAGAACGTGCCGCGCACCGAGTTCGCGCTGAGCGGCCTGACCTCCGAGGTCCTCCTCGTGCGGACCCCGACGACCATGTTCGACCTGGGCTTCCACCTGCTGGAGCGCGGCGGCAGCGGCGGGCCAGCAGAGGGCATCGTCGGGCGGGTCGAGTACAGCACCGACCTGTTCGACCCCGGCACCGTGGAGACGCTGGTCGCACGCTGGCTGCGGCTGCTGGCGGCGGTGGTCGCCGATCCGGAGCGTCCGCTCAGCCGGGTCGACGTCCTCACCCCCGAGGAGCGGCACGACCTGCTGGTGGCCCGCAACGCCACCGCCCGCCCCACCCCCGACGCCACGCTGCCCGCGATGTTCCAGGCGCGGGCCCGACGGACCCCGAAGGCCCCGGCGGTGGTCTTCGAGGACACCGTGCTCACCTACGGCGAGCTGAACCGCCGGGCCAACCGACTGGCCCACGCGCTCCTCGCGCGCGGCGTGGGTCCGGAGCAGGTCGTGGCCCTGCGACTGCCGCGCTCGGCAGAGCTCGTGGTCGCCGTCCTCGCGGTGCTCAAGGCGGGCGCGGCGTACCTGCCGGTCGACCCGGACTACCCGGCGGCACGCATCGCGTACATGCTCTCGGACGCGCGTCCCGCCGTGGTGCTCGACGACCTGGCGGCCGTCACCCCCGACGGGGAGCTGCCGGAGCACGACCCGGTGGTCCGCGCCGACACCCGGCACCCGGCCTACGTCATCTACACCTCCGGTTCCACCGGCCGGCCCAAGGCCGTGGTGATGCCCGCGGCCGGACTGCTGAACCTGCTGGAGTGGCACCACGGGGCCGTCGGCGGCGGACCCGGCACGCGCACCGCGCAGTTCACCGCGGTCGGCTTCGACGTCTCCGTGCAGGAGATGCTCTCCGCGCTGCTGTACGGCAAGACCCTCGTGGTGCCGACCGAGGAGCAGCGCCGCAGCGCGGAACTGTTCGCCCACTGGCTGGAGCGGCACCGCGTCGAGGAGCTGTTCGCGCCCAACCTGGTGGTCGAGGCACTGGCCGAGGCCGCCGAGGAGGCCGGGCTCGCCCTGCCGCACCTGCGGCTGGTCGCGCAGGCCGGAGAGGCGATGCGGCTGGGCGGCGCCGTACGCCGTTTCCGGGCGGGCCGGGCGGACCGGAGGCTGCACAACCACTACGGGCCGGCCGAGACCCATGTGATCACCGCCTACGCGCTCCCGGCCGACCCGGCCGACTGCCCGCTGCCGGTACCGATCGGCCGCCCGATCGCGAACTGCCGGGCGTACGTGCTCGACCCGGCGCTGCGGCCGGCGGCCCCCGGAGTGCTGGGCGAGCTGTACCTCGCCGGAGCGGGTCTGGCGCGCGGGTACCTGAACCGGCCCGGGCTGAGCGCCGGCAGGTTCGTCGCCGACCCGTACGGCCGGCCCGGCACGCGGATGTACCGCACCGGTGACCTGGTGCGCTGGCGCGCCGACGGAGAGCTGGAGTTCGCCGGCCGGATCGACCACCAGGTCAAGGTCCGCGGGTTCCGGATCGAGCCGGGGGAGATCGAGGCCGAGCTGACCGCGCACCCGGGCGTCGCCCAGGCGGCGGTGCTCGCCCGCGAGGACCGCGTCGTCGCGTACGTCGTCCCCTCCGACGGGAGCGGGGCGACCGCGGCGGCCCTGGGGGCGCACCTGCGTGAGCGCCTGCCGGAGTACATGGTGCCGTCCGCCTTCCTGCTGCTGGACGCGCTGCCGCTGACGCCGAACGGGAAGCTGGACCGGGCGGCGCTGCCGGCCCCGGAGCCGGCCGCGACCGGAGGCGGCCGGGCGCCGCGCACCCCGCAGGAGCAGATCCTCTGCACGCTGTTCGCCGAGGTGCTGGGCCTGGCCCGGGTCGGAGCCGACGAGGACTTCTTCGCCCTCGGCGGGCACTCGCTGCTCGCCACCCGCCTGGTCTCCCGGGTCCGCGCGGCCCTCGGGGTGGAACTGGAGCTGCGCGCCCTCTTCCGGACCCCCACACCCGCCGGCCTCGCGGCCGGGCTGCACGACGCCGCGACCGCGCGGCAGGCCCTGGTGCCGCGGCCCCGCCGCGAACCCGTGCCGCTGTCCTTCGCCCAGCGCCGCCTGTGGTTCCTCCAGCAGTTCGGCGCGCCGAGCGCCACCTACCACATGCCGCTGGCCCTGCGGCTGTCCGGCGACCTCGACCGGGCCGCGCTCGGCGCCGCGCTCGTGGACGTGGTGGCCCGGCACGAGACGCTGCGCACGGTCTTCCCGCACACCGCCGGGATTCCGCACCAGCGGGTGCTGGACAGTGCCGAGGCCGCTGTTGCGCTGACCGTGCGCCCGGCCGGCGACGCGGAGGTGCCCGCCCTGCTGCGCGAGGCGTCGGTGCGCGGCTTCGACCTGTCCTCGGAGGTGCCGCTGCGGGCGGAGCTGTTCGCGGTGGCGCCGGACGAGCACGTGCTGCTGCTGGTCATGCACCACATCGTGGGCGACGGCTGGTCCATGGGCCCGCTGGCCCGGGACCTGGCCGCCGCCTACGCCACCCGGCGGGGCGGCCGGGCGCCCGCGTGGCCGCCGCTGCCGGTGCAGTACGCCGACTACACGCTGTGGCAGCAGGAGATCCTGGGCGACGAGCACGACGCCGACAGCCTGTTCGCCCGTCAGGTCGCCTACTGGAAGCGGGCGCTCGCCGGGCTGCCCGAGCAGGTGCGCCTGCCCGCCGACCGGCCGCGCCCCGCCACCATGTCGTACGGCGGCGACCTGCTGGAGGTCCGGATCGGCGCGGACCTGCACGCGGCTCTGCTGGAGTTGGCGCGGGGTACGGGGACGAGTCTGTTCATGGTGCTCCAGGCGGCGTTGGCGGCGTTGTACACGCGGTTGGGTGCGGGGACGGACATTCCGATCGGCAGTCCGATCGCGGGGCGTACGGACGAGGCGCTGGACGATCTGGTGGGGTTCTTCGTGAACACGCTGGTGTTGCGTACGGACACGAGTGGGGATCCGTCGTTCGCCGAGTTGCTGGGGCGGGTGCGGGAGACGGCGCTGTCGGCGTACGCGCACCAGGACGTGCCGTTCGAGCACCTGGTGGAGGTGCTGAACCCGTCGCGCTCGCTGTCCCACCACCCGCTGTTCCAGACCGGTCTGGTCGTGCAGAACACGCCCGGCGGGGACTTCGAGCTGCCCGGACTGCGGGTCGCCGGTGTCGCCGTGCCCACCGGCACCGCGCGGCTCGACCTGACCTTCGGGTTCGTGGAGGAGCACGGGCCCGAAGGCGCTCCGGCCGGAATCACCGGCACGATCGAGTACAGCACCGACCTGTTCGACCGCGCGACGGTCGAGGTCCTGGCCGCCCGGTGGACCAGGCTGCTGGCCGCGGTCGCCGCCGCACCCGACCGGCCGATCGGCGGGATCGACCTGCTGTCCGCCGAGGAGCGCGGCGAACTGCTGCCCGCCGCCTCTGCGGAGCGGGCGGCCGGGCCCGGCCTGCCGGAGCTGTTCGCGGCGCGGGTGGCGGCGGCGCCGGGGGCGGTGGCGTTGGTGTGTGGTGGTGTGGCGTTGACGTATGCGGAGTTGGATGGTCGGGCGAACCGGTTCGCGCGGTGGTTGGTGGCGCGGGGGGTGGGTGCTGAGCAGGTGGTGGCGGTGGCTTTGCCGCGGTCGGTGGAGTCGGTGGTGGCGGTGTTGGGGGTGTTGAAGGCGGGGGCGGCGTATCTGCCGGTGGACCCGGGGTATCCGCGGGCGCGGGTGGAGTTCATGGTGGGTGACGCGCGGCCGGTGGTGGTGGTCGATGATCCGGCGGTGGTCGCCGGGTGCGGGGGGCCTGGGACCGATCCCGGGGTGGTGGTGGACGTCCGGCAGCCGGCGTATGTGATCTACACGTCGGGTTCGACGGGTCGGCCCAAGGGTGTGGTCGTCAGCCACGCCGGCGTGGCGGGCCTGGTCGCCGAGCAGGCCGCCCGGCTCGGCGTGGCGCCGGGCAGCCGGGTGCTCCAGTTCGCCTCGCCCAGCTTCGACGCGTCCTTCTGGGACCTCTGCGGCGCGCTGCTCACCGGCGCCACCCTCGTGCTGGCCCCCGCCGAGGCCCCGTTGGAGGCCCTGACGGACCGCCGGCTCTCCGTCACCCACGTGACGCTGCCGCCCTCCGCCCTGGCCGCGCTGGACGGCGCCGCCACCACGGCCACCACCCTGGTGGTGGCGGGCGAGGCGTGCCCGCCGGAGCTGGTGGAGCGCTGGGCGCCCGGCCGCCGGATGATCAACGCCTACGGCCCGACCGAGACCACGGTGTGCGCGACCATGAGCGACCCGCTCGCGCCGGGAACGGGCGCGGTGCCGATCGGGCGGGCGGTCGCGGGCTTCCGGACGTACGTCCTGGACGCGCGGCTGCGTGTCGTCCCACCGGGTGTGACAGGGGAGTTGTACGTCGCCGGGCCCGGCCTGGCGCGCGGCTACCTGAACCGGCCGGACCTGACCGCGGGCCGGTTCGTCGCCGACCCGTACGGCCGGCCCGGTACGCGGATGTACCGCACCGGCGACCTGGTGCGGCGGCTGCGCGACGGCCAGTTGGAGTACGCCGGCCGCGCCGACCAGCAGGTGAAGGTGCGCGGGTTCCGCGTCGAACCCGGCGAGGTCGAGTCCGCGCTCGCCGAGCACCCCGCCGTCGCCCAGGCCGCCGTCGTGGCGCGCGACGACCGGCTCGTCGGCTATGTGACGACCCGTCCCGACCAGGCCGTCCGCCCCGCGGAGCTGGCCGCGCACCTGCGCGAGCGGCTGCCGGACTACCTGGTGCCGGCCGTCTTCACGGTGCTGGACGCGCTGCCGCTGACGCCGAACGGGAAGCTGGACCGGGCGGCGCTGCCGGCCCCGGAGCCGGCCGCGACCGGAGGCGGCCGGGCGCCGCGCACCCCGCAGGAGCAGATCCTCGCCGAACTGTTCGCCGAGGTGCTCGACCTGCCGCGGGTCTTCCTCGACGACGACTTCTTCGCGCTGGGCGGCCACTCCCTGCTCGCCACCCGGCTGGCCGCGAGGGTGCGCTCCGTGCTCGGTGTGGAGCTCGGCCTGCGCGCCCTCTTCCAGGCGCCCACCGTGGCGGGGCTGGCCGACGCGCTGGCCGGGGCCGGCCGCGCCCGCCCGGCGCTGACCGCGTACGAGCGCCCCCGGGCGGTGCCGCTGTCCTTCGCGCAGCGCCGGCTGTGGTTCCTGCACCGCATGGACGCCGCCGCCGCGACCTACCACATCCCGCTGGCGCTGCGGATGTCCGGCGACCTCGACCGCCCGGCGCTGGACCTGGCGCTGGCCGACGTGGTGGCCCGGCACGAGAGCCTGCGGACGGTCTTCCCGGAGATCGACGGCGTCCCCTGCCAGCGCCTGCTGGACCCGGCACCGGTGCGCCTGCGGGCCCGGCCGATCCAGGCGGCGCCGGACGAACTCCCGCGGCGGCTGGCCGAGAGCGCCCGGCACCCCTTCGACCTGGCGACGGAACCCCCGCTGCGGGCGGAGCTGTTCGCGGTGGCGCCGGACGAGCACGTCCTGCTGCTGGTCATCCACCACATCGCCGCCGACGGCTGGTCCACCGGGCCGCTCGCCCGCGACCTGGCGGAGGCGTACGCCGCCCGCCGCGAGGGCCGGACGGCGGACCGGCCGGCCCTGCCGGTGCAGTACGCCGACTACACGCTGTGGCAGCGTGAGCTGCTCGGAGACGCCGCCGACCCCCGCAGCCGGTTCGCCGGGCAACTCGACTACTGGCGCGGGCAACTGTCCGACCTGCCGGAACTCCTCCGACTGCCCACCGACCGGCCCCGCCCGGCCGTCCCCGGCTGGCAGGGGGACCACGTCGGCCTGGAACTCGGCGCGGACCTGCACGCGGCTCTGCTGGAGTTGGCGCGGGGTACGGGGACGAGTCTGTTCATGGTGCTCCAGGCGGCGTTGGCGGCGTTGTACACGCGGTTGGGTGCGGGGACGGACATTCCGATCGGCAGTCCGATCGCGGGGCGTACGGACGAGGCGCTGGACGATCTGGTGGGGTTCTTCGTGAACACGCTGGTGTTGCGTACGGACACGAGTGGGGATCCGTCGTTCGCCGAGTTGCTGGGGCGGGTGCGGGAGACGGCGCTGTCGGCGTACGCGCACCAGGACGTGCCGTTC
Organism: Streptomyces sp. SN-593; assembly: GCF_016756395.1. Lineage (NCBI taxonomy): Bacteria > Bacillati > Actinomycetota > Actinomycetes > Kitasatosporales > Streptomycetaceae > Actinacidiphila > Actinacidiphila reveromycinica. The sequence goes on along the minus strand of NZ_AP018365.1, from coordinate 266,589 downwards.
GAGCACCTGGTGGAGGTGCTGAACCCGTCGCGCTCGCTGTCCCACCACCCGCTGTTCCAGACCATCCTGGCCGTGCAGAACGCGCCGATGGGCCGGTTCTCGCTGCCCGGCCTGGACGTCGCCACCTACGCGGTCGGCACCGGCACCGCCAAGTTCGACCTCGGCGTGAGCATGGCCGAACGCTTCGCCCCGGACGGAAGCCCGGCCGGCGTCGCCGGCACCGTCGAGTACGCCACCGACCTCTTCGACCGCTCGACGGTCGCCGCGCTGGTCCGGCGCTGGACGACGCTGCTGAAGGCCGTCACCGCCGACCCGGAACGGCCGATCGGCGGGATCGACCTCCTCGACGCCGACGAGAGGCACCGGCTGCTGGAGCAGGGCACCGCGACCGCCGGGGCCGTGGAGGCCGTCCCGGTGCCGCACGCCTTCGCGGCGCGGGTGGCGGCGGCGCCGGGGGCGGTGGCGTTGGTGTGTGGTGGTGTGGCGTTGACGTATGCGGAGTTGGATGGTCGGGCGAACCGGTTCGCGCGGTGGTTGGTGGCGCGGGGGGTGGGTGCTGAGCAGGTGGTGGCGGTGGCTTTGCCGCGGTCGGTGGAGTCGGTGGTGGCGGTGTTGGGGGTGTTGAAGGCGGGGGCGGCGTATCTGCCGGTGGACCCGGGGTATCCGCGGGCGCGGGTGGAGTTCATGGTGGAGGACGCGCGGCCGGTGGTGGTGGTCGATGATCCGGCGGTGGTCGCCGGGTGCGGGGGGCCTGGGACCGATCCCGGGGTGGTGGTGGACGTCCGGCAGCCGGCGTACGTGATCTACACGTCGGGTTCGACGGGGCGGCCCAAGGGCGTGGTCGTCAGCCACGCCGGCGTGGCGGGCCTGGTCGCCGGACAGATCGAGCGCTTCGCGATCGAACCCGGCAGCCGGGTGCTCCAGTTCGCCTCGCCCAGCTTCGACGCCTCGGTGTCGGAGATCTGCACCGCCCTGCTCGGCGGTGCCACCCTGGTGCTGCCCCCCGCGGCCGATCCGCTCGCCGCGCTGACCGACCCGCACCTCGGCGTCACCCACGTGACGGTCCCGCCGTCCGTCCTCGCGGCCGTACCGGACGGCGCGGTCGCCGCGTCGACCCTGGTGGTGGCGGGCGAGGCGTGCCCGCCGGAGCTGGTGGAGCGCTGGGCGCCCGGCCGCCGGATGATCAACGCCTACGGCCCGACCGAGACCACGGTGTGCGCGACCATGAGCGACCCGCTCGCGCCGGGAACGGGCACGGCGCCGATCGGCCGGCCGATCACGGGCGCCCGGGTGTACGTCCTGGACGACCGCCTGCGGCCGGTGCCGCCGGGCGTGACCGGCGAGCTGTACGTCGCGGGCGCGGGCCTGGCGCGCGGCTACCTGAACCGTCCGGACCTGACCGCGGGCCGGTTCGTCGCCTGTCCGTTCGGCTCCGGCGAGCGGATGTACCGCACGGGCGACCTGGTGCGCCAACGGTCCGGCGGCGAGCTGGAGTACGCCGGCCGCGCCGACCAGCAGGTGAAGGTGCGCGGGTTCCGCGTCGAACCCGGCGAGGTCGAGTCCGCGCTCGCCGAGCACCCCGCCGTCGCCCACGCCGCGGTCCTCGCCCAGGACGACCGGCTCGTCGGCTACGTCGTCCCCCGCCGGGACACGCCCCGCGACAGCGGGCTGGAGGCGGACCACGTGGACGAGTGGCAGGGCATCTACGACGCCCTGCCCATCGCCGCCGGCGACGCGGCCTTCGGACACGACTTCGTGGGCTGGAACAGCAGCTACGACGCGAGCCCCCTTCCCGTCGAACAGATGCGGGAGTGGCGGGACGCCACCGTGGCCCGCGTGCTGGCCCTGCGCCCGCGCCGGGTACTGGAGATCGGCGTCGGCACCGGCCTGCTGCTCTCGCAGATCGCCCCCCACTGCGACACCTACTGGGCGACCGACTTCTCCGCCACCGCGATCGACTCCCTGGCCGCCCAGGTCGCGGGGGAGGAGCGACTGGCCGGCCGCGTGGTGCTCCAGACCCGCCCGGCCCACGACACCGAGGGGCTGCCCGCCGGAGAGTTCGACACCGTCGTGATCAACTCGGTGGTGCAGTACTTCCCGTCCGCCGACTACCTCGCGGACGTGATCGGGAAGCTGATGCGCCTGCTCGCCCCGGGCGGCGCGCTCTTCGTCGGCGACGTCCGCAACCTGCGCCTGCTGCGCCCGCTGGCCACCGCCGTCCACCTGCACCGCGCCGGCGACGGCGCCGACCGCGCGGGCGTGCGCCGCGCGGTGGAGCAGGCTCTCAGGGTGGAGAAGGAACTCCTGGTCGACCCGGACTACTTCACCGTCCTGCGCGAGCGGTTCCCCGCGGACATCGGCGCGGTGCAGGTGGAGGTCAAGCGGGGCCGCCACCACAACGAGCTCACCCGCTACCGCTACGAGGTGACCCTGCACAAGCAGCCGGTCGTCCCCCACGTGCCGAGCAGGTCCGTCGAGCTGGCGTGGGGGCGGGACATCACCGGTCCGGCCGGGCTGCGCGACCTGCTCGCGCGGCCGCCCGCCGAGGTGCTGCGGATCACCGGGGTGCCGAACCGGCGCGTGGTGGCGGAAGCGGCCCTGGCCCGGGCGGTGCAGGACGGCGACGAGCCGCTCGCGCCGCTGCTGGAGCGGGCGCACACCCCGGAGGAGAGCGGCCCGCCGGACCCGGAGGACTTCCACGCCCTCGGGCGGGAGTTCGGCCGCGAGGTGACCGTCACCTGGTCGGCCACCTCGGCCGACGCCGTGGACGTGCTCCTGGCCGACCCGCGCGCCCCCGGCTCCCCGGTCGAGGCGTACCGGTCGGCCGGGACCACCGGCCGGACCCTGTCGTCACTGACCAACCGCCCCGTCGGCGGCCGCGGCACCGGCGCCCTCCTCGGGGAACTGCGTGACTGGCTGCGCGCGAGGCTGCCCGACTACCTCGTCCCGTCGGCGTTCGTGGCGCTGGACGCGCTGCCGCTGACCGCCAGCGGCAAGCTCGACCGCCGCGCCCTGCCCGCCCCCGACCTCGGCCGGTCCGCGGCCGGACGGGCGCCGCGCACCCCGCAGGAACAACTGCTGGCCGAACTGTTCGCCGAGGTGCTGGGGCTCGCGCAGGTCGGCGTCGAGGACAGCTTCTTCGACCTCGGCGGGCACTCGCTGCTGGCGACCCGGCTGGCCTCCCGGGTGCGGGCCACCCTCGGCGCGGAACTGGAGGTCCGGACCCTGTTCGAGACCCCGACCGTGGCCGGCCTGGCGGCACGCCTGGACGGCTCCGGGGCGGCCCGGCCCGCGCTGGCCGCCAGGGCACGCCCGGAGCAGGTGGAACTGTCCTTCGCCCAGCGCCGCCTGTGGTTCCTGCACCGGATGGACGGGCCGAGCGCCACCTACAACATGCCGCTCGCCCTGCGCCTGACCGGCGACCTCGACCGGTCGGCCCTGCACGCCGCGCTCGCGGACGTCGTCACCCGGCACGAGAGCCTGCGGACGGTCTTCCACGAGAGCGACGGCGTCCCCCACCAGGTCGTGCTGAGCGCCGCGCAGGCACACCCGGAGCTCCCGGTGGCCGACCTGGACGAGGACGCGCTGGCCGGGCGGCTGGCGGACACGGCCCGTCGCGGCTTCGACCTGGCCGCGGAGCCGCCCCTCCGCGCCGAGCTGTACGCACTCGCCCCCGACCGGCACGTCCTGCTGGTCGTGGTGCACCACATCGCCGCCGACGGCTGGTCGATGGGGCCGCTGTCCGCCGACCTCGCGGCGGCCTACGCGGCCCGCTGCCGCGGCGAGCGGCCGCAGTGGGCCCCGCTGCCGGTGCAGTACGCCGACTACACCGGCTGGCAGCGCGACCTGCTCGGTGACGTGGACGACCCGGACAGCCTGTTCGCCAGGCAACTGGCCTACTGGAAACAGGAGCTGGCGGGCGTTCCGCAGCAGGTGCAGCTTCCCGCCGACCGGCCCCGGCCGCCGGTGGCCTCCCAGCGGGGCGACCGGGTCGTGGTCCGGCTGGACCCCGAACTGCACCAGGCGCTGCGGGAGCTGGCCGCCGCACACGGCGCCAGCATGTTCATGGTGCTCCAGGCCGGGCTCGCCGCCCTGCTCACCCGGCTCGGCGCCGGCACCGACATCCCGATCGGCAGCCCGGTCGCCGGCCGGACCGACCAGGCGCTGGACGACCTCGTCGGCTTCTTCGTCAACACCCTGGTGCTGCGCACCGACACCGGCGGCGACCCCGGATTCGCCGAACTGCTCGGCCGGGTGCGGCAGAAGGCGCTCTGCGCCTACGACCACCAGGACGTGCCGTTCGAGTACCTGGTCGAGGTGGCCAACCCGGTACGGTCGCTCGCCCACCACCCGCTCTTCCAGGTCATGCTGGCCCTGCAGAACGCGCCGCTCGGCGAGTTCGCGCTGCCGGGGCTGTCGACGGACCACCTGGAGGCGCCGACCGGGACCTCGCGGGTCGACCTGACGTTCAGCCTCGCCGAGCAGTTCCGCCCGGACGGCGCCGCCGGCGGCCTGGTCGGCGCGGTGGAGTACGCCACCGACCTGTTCGACGCGCCCACCGTGGAGCGGCTGTTCGAGCGCTGGGCCCGCCTGCTGCGCGCGGCGGCCGCCGACCCGGCCCGGCCGATCAGCCGGATCGGCCTGATGTCCGACGCCGAGCGCCACCGGCTGCTGCACGGCTTCAACGACACGGTCGCCGAGGTCCCGTCCGGCTCGGTGCCCGCGCTGTTCGCCCGCCAGGTGCGGGCCACCCCCGACGCGGTCGCGGTCGAGGCGGGCGGTACCGAACTGACCTACGCGGAGCTCGACCGGCGGACCGACCGCCTGGCGACGGCGCTGATCAGCCACGGCGTACGGCCGGAGACGCCGGTCGCGGTCCTGCTGGACCGGTCGGCCGAACTGGTGGTGGCGATCCTGGCGATCGTCAAGGCCGGCGGCGCCTACCTCCCGCTGGACTCCCGCTTCCCCTCCTCCCGGATCGACCTGATCCTGCGGGAGAGCGGGGCCGCCCTGGTCCTCACCCGGGAGGTGCTCGCCGCACTGGCGGGGTCCGCGGACGAGGCCCCGTCGGGCGTCGGCGCCGCCTGCCGGCCCGGGCAGTTGGCGTACATCATGTACACCTCGGGCTCGACCGGCCGGCCGAAGGGCGTGGGCGTCACCCACCGGGACGTGGTGGGCCTCGCGCTGTCCCCCGAGTGGGGCGGCGGCGGACACGACCGGGTGCTGATGCACTCCCCGACGGCCTTCGACCTGTCGACCTACGAGCTGTGGGTGCCGCTGCTGCGCGGCGGCCGGATCGTGGTCGCACCGCCCGGGCACCTCGACCTCGACCTGCTCCAGCACACGATCAGCAGCCGGAAGGTGACCGGGCTGTGGCTGACCGCCGGACTCTTCCGGCTGGTCGCCGAGGAGCGGCCGGGCCTGCTCGCCGGGGTGCGCGAGGTGTGGACCGGCGGCGACGTGGTCTCCCCGGCCGCGGCCGCCCGCGTGCTCGCGGCCTGCCCCGGCACCGAGGTCGTCAACGGGTACGGGCCCACCGAGGCCACCACCCTGGCCACCCGCCACCCGGTGCGCGCGCTCCCCGAGAACGCCTCGACGGTGCCCATCGGCGGACCGATGGCGAACATGCGCGCCTACGTGCTCGACGACCGGCTGCGGCCGGTGCCGACGGGCATGGTCGGCGAGCTGTACCTGGCCGGCACGGGCGTGGCCCGCGGCTACTTCGGCCGGCCCGGGCCGACCGCGGAGCGCTTCACCGCCGACCCGTACGGCCCGGCCGGCAGCAGGATGTACCGCACCGGCGACCTCGCCTGGTGGCTGCCCGACGGCACACTGGAGTTCGCCGGCCGGGTCGACCACCAGGTCAAGCTGCGCGGCCTGCGGATCGAGCCCGGGGAGATCGAGGCGGTGCTGGCCGCCTGCCCCGGCGTCGCCCAGGCGGCCGTGGTCGCCCGCGAGGACCGGCCCGGCGACAAGCGGCTGGTCGCCTACCTGGTGCCCGCGCCCGAGGGCGCGCCCGAGACGGCCGAGCTGGCCGGCCGGCTGCGCCGCGAGCTGCCCGACTACATGGTGCCGGCGGCGTTCGTCACCGTGGACGCGCTGCCGCTGACCGCCAACGGCAAGCTCGACCGGGCCGCGCTGCCGGCTCCCGACTACGGTGCGCAGGACGCCGGGCGCGGCCCCCGTACCCCCCGGGAGCAGATGCTGTGCGGCCTGTTCGCCGAGGTCCTCGGCCGGGAGCAGGTGGGCATCGACGACGGCTTCTTCGACCTGGGCGGCCACTCGCTGCTGGCGGCCCGGCTCGCCTCCCGCGTCCGCGAGACCCTCGGACTGGAGCTGGGCCTGCGCATGCTCTTCGAGGCGCCGACCGTGGCCGGGCTCACCGAACGCCTGGCCATGGACGACCCGGACGACGCCCTGGACGTGCTGCTGCCGCTGCGCTCGACGGGGACGGCCGCACCGCTGTTCTGCGTCCACCCCGGCGGCGGCATCAGCTGGTCCTACAGCGGGCTGCTGAACCACCTCGGCCCGCAGCACCCGGTCTACGCCCTCCAGGCGCGCGGCCTGGGCCGCCCCGAACCGCTGCCGGCCTCCTTCGAGGAGATGGCGGCCGACTACGCCGACCACGTCCAGAAGATCCAGCCCGAGGGCCCGTACCTGCTGCTCGGCTGGTCGGCCGGCGGACTGATCGCCCACGCGCTCGCCTGCGAACTGCGGGCGCGCGGCGAGCGGACCGCGCTGCTGGCGATCCTCGACGCCTACCCGGTGAAGGAGGTGCGCTTCGAGGAGGAGCCGGTGCCGACCGTGCGCGACGTGCTCGTCGGGGTGCTGGACGTGGACCCGGACGAACTCGGTGACCGGGAGATCACCTACGCCGAGGTCGCCGAGGTGCTGAACCGGCGGGGCAGCGCGCTGGCCGGCCTGGACGAGCGCCAGGTCGAGGTGATCGTCCAGATCATGATCAACAACGCCAAGCTGTCGGTCGACTTCGTCCCCGGCCGCCACGACGGCGACCTGCTGCTGTTCAACTCCACCATCGACCGGGGCGACGACGACGCGGGTCCCGACGCCTGGCGCCCGTACGTCGCGGGCCGGATCGAGTCGCACGAGATCACCACCCGGCACGACCAGATGACCAAGGCGGGCTCGCTGGCCCAGATCGGACCGATCCTGGCCGCCAGGATCGCCGAGGCCACCGGACACGTCCGTGACACCGGCCCGGTCCGCGACACCGCACACGCCCGCGGAGCCGGCGACGCCCGTGGCACCGGCGACGCCCGTGCCACCACCCTTTCCCACCAGGAGGACTGACCCGTGACCAACCCCTTCGACGACCAGGACGGCACCTTCCTCGTCCTCGTCAACGACGAGAACCAGCACTCGCTGTGGCCGCAGTTCGCGGACGTCCCGGCCGGCTGGACCGCCGCCCACGGCCCCGACACCCACGCCGCCTGCCTGGAGTACGTCGAGCGGGCCTGGACCGACATGCGTCCGAAGAGCCTCGCCGACGCCATGGACGCCCAGCGGTAGCGCGGCCGACGTGACCGCCACCGAGACAGCCGGCGGGGTCCGGGACACCGCGCTCCCCGCCCCGCCGGCCGACTTCGCCGCCGCCCTGCTCACCCCCGAGGCGCGGCGGGACCCCTACCCCCTCTACGCCCGCATGCGGCGCGAGGACCCGGTCCACCGCAGCCCCCAGGGCATCTGGTACCTCACCCGGTACGCCGACGTCGAGGCGGCGCTGGGCGACCTGCGGCTGTCCAACGACCGGGACCGGATGACCCGCGCCTACAGTGCCCTCGGCGGTGACCTCAAGGCCCTCAGCCGGCTCACCGAGCGCCTCGGCCGGGTGATGACCAACACCGACCCGCCGGACCACGCACGGCTGCGCAAACTGGCCAACCGGGCCTTCACCGCCCGGCGCGTCGAGGCCCTGCGCGACGGCGTCCAGCGGATCGTCGACCGGCTCGTCGACGAGGCCGTCGCGGCCGGACCGGCCGTGGACCTGATCGAGGCGTTCGCCTCCCGGCTGCCGATGTCGGTGGTCTGCGAGCTCTTCGGCATCCCGGAGGAGGACCGGCCGCAGGTCAAGAGCTGGTTTTGCCGCTTCGGCCGGCTCAGCGAGGACATCGGCAGGTCCGAGGAGGCGATCGACCAGTACGAGGAGTACCTGTCCGCGCTCATCCGGCGGCGCCGGCGCGAACCGGGCGAGGACCTGGTGAGCGCCCTGGTCGCCACCCAGACCCGCGACGACCGGCTCACCGACTCCGAACTGCTGGCCACCTGCTTCATCCTCATCACCGCCGGCGACGAGACCACCACCCACCTGATCGGCAACGGCGTGCTGGCCCTGCTGCGCCATCCGGACCAGCTCGCCCGGCTGCGGGCGGACCCCGGCCTGATCCGCGGCGCCGTCGAGGAACTGGCCCGCTACGACACGGTGACCCAGGCGGTGGTCCGGGTCGTCGCGCAGGACCTGGAGATCGGCGGGCGGACGCTGCGGGAAGGCGAGTTGGTGTACCTCTTCCTCGGCGCCACCAACCGCGATCCCGAGCGCTTCGCGGACCCCGACCGGCTCGACCTGGCCCGCCCCGGCAACCGGCACCTGAGCTTCGGCCACGGCCCGCACTTCTGCCTCGGCGGCCCGCTGGCCAAGCTCCAGGCGGAGGTGGCCGTCGGCACCCTGGTGCGCCGGCTGCCCGACCTGCGACTGGCCGACGGGGCGGCCCTGGAGTGGCGCCCCAACCCGCTGCAACGGCGCCTGAGCACCCTCCCGCTGGCTTTTTGACCGTGAACGACGACGAAGGAGCACCACCGACCATGGCCCGAGAGTTCGAGGTCCGCCGGGAGCAGGACCTGCCCGCCACGCCCGAGCAGGTCTGGGACGCGGTGGCCACCGGCGCCGGCAACCTGGGCTGGCTCTACCCGATGGACATCGAGCCGCGTGTCGGCGGGAAGGCCACCCGGGGCGACGCCACCGTCCTGGCCTGGGAGCCGCCGCGGCACCTCGCCCTGCGCGCGACCCAGGACGGCGGGTTCTCCAACACGCTCGGCTACCACGTCGAGCCGGCGGGCAGCGGAGCCAGCCGCCTGCGGATGGGGATCCACTGGGTGCACACCGGGGTCGTGGACGAGGCGTGGGCCTGGGACGCGAAGACGGACGCGGCCGAGAAGCACGTCGACTTCTACCAGCACGGACTCGCGGAGTACCTGCGGCACTTCGCCGGCCGCCCCGCCGCCTACGTCAGGGCCACGCGCCCCGGTCCCCCCGCCGGCCCGGACGACTTCGCCGCGCTGCGCCGGCGCCTCGGCCTCGCCGACGACGCCGCCGTCGGCGACCGGTTCGCCCTCCTCGCCCCCGGACCGGAGCGCGCCCGAGTGGAGGTGGTCGTCGACTGGCTCAGCGCCGACTTCGTCGGACTGCGCGGCCCGGACGCCCTGTACCGGTTCTTCAACGGCGGCACCTGGAAGGTACCGACCTGGCTCGGCCACCACCTGTTCGGCGAGGACGCCGACGAGGAGCAGGCGACCAAGGCGTGGACCGCCTGGCTCGACGAGACCCACGCCGAGGAGCTGTGATGGAAACCTCCACGCGGACACTGCTGTTCGCCGCGGAACTCGTCGAGGAGGACGGCGGCTACGCCCTCGTCGTCCGGGACGTCGTCCGGGGCACCGTCCAGACCACCCCGGTCCCCAAGGCCATGGTCGACAAGCTCCCGGTCTTCCTCTCGGCGCTGGCCGCCAAGCTCGGCCCGGGGACGCAGCGCCGCCGCTGGTAGTCCGCTCCGGAGGCCGGCCGGGGGCCTTCGCCGGCCCGGGGCGCTTCGCCGAGGGCGCCGGCGCACCGGGGCCGGCCTCCGCGAGACGGCGCACGCGGCCGGGGACACCACCAGGGAGGACCGGGGGCCCGCCAGCCGACACACCGTTATATTACCGAGTCGTAATATACGAGGTGCTACCGCGGGTAACTCGGACGTGGGTATCGTCCAGTCACCCCGCGCCGGAGCGACGCCGGTCCGGCCTTCCGCTCCGCGACCCGACGCGCGGGCCCTTCCGGCTGCCCTCTCCCCCAGGAGGTTCCGCATGCCCCTCACCACCCGCCTGCTCGCGGTCGCGCTCACCGCGGCCGCATGCCTCGGCGCGCAGGCCCTGCCCGCCGCCGCGGCGACCGGATCGGACACGGAGGTCTCCCGGGGCGTCACCATCCCCGCGTTCTACAACCCGCCCGCCGAACTGCCCGCGGCCAACGGCACCCTGATCCGCAGCGAGCCGCTGCCCCTGGCCCTGAGCCTGCCCGCCGCCGGCGGCCCGCTGCCGGGCACCGCGACCCGCATCATGTACAAGTCCACCGACTCCAACGACAAGCCGGTGGCCGTGACCGGCGCCTACATCGAGCCGAGCGCCCCGTGGAAGGGCCCCGGACCGCGGCCCCTGGTGGTCGTCGCGCCCGGCACCATGGGACAGGGCGACCAGTGCGCGGCGTCCATGGGGCTGGAACACCCCCTCCAGCTCAACGGTCAGACCGTCTCGGTCGGCTACGAGGATCTGGCCATCTACCGGCTCCTCGCCCAGGGCACCGCCGTCGCCGTCACCGACTACGTCGGGCTCGGAGCCACCGACCGCCTGCACACCTACGTCAACCGCCTCGACGAGGCCCACGCCGTCCTCGACGCGGTCCGCGCGGTGCACTCCGTCGGCGGAGCCTCCGTCACCTCCGCCTCCCGTGTCGGGCTCTTCGGCTACAGCCAGGGCGGCGGCGCGACGGCCGCGGCAGCCGAACTCCAGCCCGCCTACGCCCCCGAGATCACCCTGTCCGGCACCTACGCCGGTGCGCCGCCGGCCGACCTGGACGTGGTCACCAAGGCCATCGACGGAAGCGACCTGGCCGCCGCGGTGGGCTGGGCCCTCAACGGGTTCCTCCAGTCCGACCCCGCCCTCCAGCCGATCGCCGACGCCTACCTGAGCGCCAAGGGCCGGGCGGCGCTCGCCGACCTGTCGACCATGTGCGTCGGCGACGGCATCCTCGGCTACGCCTTCAGCAAGACCTCGGACTGGACCGTCGACGGCGAGAGCCTCGCGGACATCATCGACGCCCAGCCCGCGATCCGCGGCTACCTCGACGAGCAGCGCATCGGCACGTCGAAGCCGACCAGCCCGATCCGCCTGGCCACCGGGGTCAACGACAACCTGGTGCCGCACTCCCAGGCGCGCGACCTCGCCGTGGACTGGTGCGCCAAGGGCGTCAACCTCACCTACCAGCCGGTGGTGCTCCCGAACGCCGGTGACGCGCTCCTCAACCACTTCGGACCGCTGCTCACCGACCAGGGCGACGCCGTCACCTGGCTGACCGACCGGCTCGACGGGAAGACGCCCGTCTCCAACTGCTGGAGCATGCCCCTCCAGCCCTGACCCCGCCGCGCCCCCGGAGGACCGTTCAGGGGCGCTTGAGAGCCAGGCTGGAGAACTCCACGTTGTCCGGCGTCCTCGTCGACGGGTCGGAGCCCGCGGCGAGGGCGACGGTGCCCTCGGTGACGAGGGGGCCGGTCCGGTCCGTGACGGTGTCCAGCAGGGTGGAGTTGAGCGAGAACGCCAGTGCGACGGAGCGGCCGTCCGGGGCGTCGGCGCAGCTTACGGCGAAGTGGTTCTGGCCGACCTGGCGGATCGCGGGGCTGTGCCGGACGGTGGCCAGTGTGGTCCACCCCTGCTTCCCGGGGGCCTTCTTCTCGATGGAGGCGCTGTCACCCCAGACGGTGAAGTAGTAGCCCGACTTGTCGGCGTGCGCGTGGCACACCACGCCGTAGCCGTTGTCGGAGTCCGCGTCGTGGCGCGCCCACACCTCGATGCCGAGGTCGCTCGGCGCCTTCGGGTAGAGCTGCGCCACGTGCGCGGGATATCCGATCACGTAGGTCCGTACCGAGGAGATCCCGGAGTACACGAGGTAGGAGGCCGTGGTGTAGCTGGCGCCCTCGCGGTCGCCGTCGTCCGTCCACCGGGAGTGGTCCGTGAACTGCTCGTGGTAGAACACGCCGGCATCCGACGGTGCGACCGGCGCCGACCCGGAGGAGACGGCGCCCCTGGGGGACGGGGACGCCGGGGCGCCGGGCGAGGCCGGGACCGCCCGGCGGGGCGACACCGGGGACACCTGCGGCGACGCGGGCCCGCCCGCCTCCGGAGCGTGGGAGCCCCGCGCGGCCAGGCACGCTCCGATCACCGCGCCGGCCCCCAGCGCGGCGACCACGAGACCGGCCGTCACGTACGTCCGCCCGGACCGGCGGCGCGGTGGTGCGGCGCGGCCGTCACCGGGGGAGCGACCGCCCGGCGGCGGCGCCTCCACCGTCGCAGCGGGCTCGGCGGCCGCACCGCGCCCGGACGTTTCCTCCGGGCGCGGTGCACCGTGGGGGACGGGGCCGTGCAGCCAGGCGTCCAGGACGTCCTTCTTGACGGCGGCCGTGACGTTGTGGAAGTCCTCCGGCGGCAGCCCCGGGTAGTGGTGCCGCACCACGCCCTCGTACACCGACCGCGACACGCAGAGCACGAACTCCTCAGGGCGCTGCCTGAGCGCGTCGCGCAGCACGGGGGCGTCCAGCAGGCGGCACGCCTGGTTCAGATCGTGCCCGACGAGCCCGCCGACCGTGCCGTTGCGCGGATCGAGGCCGACCTCCCCGGAGGCCAGGACGATCCGCAGCCGCATCTGCGCGCTGCGCGCCGCGAGCCGGTTGTAGCCGCGCAGGATGTCCGGCGTCGACCACAGCAGCGTCTTGAGCAGCACCGCCTTGGAGATGTCGCCGCTCAGCAGGATGATGAGCCCGTCCCCGCGGTCCTCGCGGTACTGCTGCGACGGTCCGACGCCCGCGGCGGCGAGGATCTCCTCCGCCACGTCGTAGAGCCCCCGGCGCAGGTAGACCTGTTCCACGTTGTCCCGCTGGGTGAACGACTCGATGTCGAGCAGCAGGATCGTGCGGTTGACCGGTTCGGTGGGGACCAGGGCCATGGACGTCTCTCCGCGCGGGGGTCCTCCCCGTCCCAGGGGCGGGAGCCCGATCGGGCCGGGGAACCGCCGGACCCGCGGGACCGCTCCCGCGCCCCACTGTAGGACGCCGGAGGGCGGTCCGTCGGACGGTCCGGCGAATCGAGCCGACCCGCGCGCGGCGCCCGGCGCCCACCGTTCCCGAGCGCCAGCACGCCAGTTGGCGTGGACGGGCCTTCCGACCGGTCCTATCCATGGACGTGACGGGGCGTTCGGAGTCCCCGCCCGTGAGGAGTACGACCGTGGTCACGCCCGACTCGCACCAATACTTCATCGTCCTGGTGGACATCGAGGACTACAGCCCGCGTCCCGACGCCGTGCAGGTCGCCCTGCACGACGCCGTCCACGAGGTGACGACCTTCGCCCTCGTCCAGCGGGCGGGGGTCACCCCGTCCGGCCACCGGTTCACCGACCGCGGGGACGGCATGCTGGTCCTGCTGCCGCCGACCGTAAGCCCCACGCTGCTGCTGCGGGAGATGGTGCGCGGGCTCGACGACGCGCTGGTCGAGCACAACCAGAAGCACGCCCCCGATTACCGGATGCGGCTGCGGGTGGGCCTGCACCACGGCCCGGTGGTGCGGAAGGGGAAGCTGTGGACCGGCTCGGCCGTCAACGACCTGGCCCGGCTGGTGGACGCGGACCCCGTCAGGAAGGTGCTCAAGGCGGCGAAGCGGGCCCACTTCACGCTGGTGCTGCCCGAGGCGCTGCACGAGGCGACGGTCCGCGGCCGGTTCCCGGGCATCGACCCGGCGGCGTACCTGCCGTTCGACTTCGTCACCAAGCACCAGGAGGAACGCCGGGGCTGGATCACGGTGCCCGGCTACGCGGCCCCTCCCGGACTCGCCCGCCCCGGGGAGCCCGGGACCAAGGGGACGGGGCGACGCGGCGGCGGGCGGGGACCGGACACGCCGGGCGGCCCGGACGGCGACGACGGAGCCGGAGACGACGGAGCCGGTGGTGAGGGGGCGGCTCCGCCCGCCGTCCCGGCGCGGGACGTCCTGCCGGGCGGCCTCGCGTCCCCGCCCCACGCCCGGAACGGACGCGGGGAGGCGGGCGACCTGCACGTGCGGGTCGAGGGAGGCGACTACGTGGCGGGCGCGAAGGTCGGCGGCGACCAGGTGCACGGCGACAAGCGCATCACCGTGCACGCCAAGGGACCGGTCCGGCTGTGAGCACGCCCGCGACCCCCGCCGCCTCTCCCGCCCCGGCCTCCGCTCCCGCCCCCGCCCCGGCCGCGACCCCCGCTCAGGCCGGTCCCGCCGGCCCGTCCGCACCGGGACCCGGCGCCGGCGCACCCCCTCCAGGAAGGCCCGGCGGCGCTCCGGCCGCCTCCGGCGGGGCGGCGGCCGGCCGCGCCGCGGGCTCGTCCGCCCCGCGGCACCAGGTCGGTGCGGGCGGGGGAGCGGCGCGGGCCACCGCCCGCTCCGGGCTGGGCAGCGCGCGCAGCATCGCGCTGCGGGAGGCCCGGGTCCGTGTGGTGCGGGGCGACGCCGTGCAGGGCGACAAGATCGTCGTGGTGGCGGGCGGCCACCGCGGTGTCACGCTGCGCGCGCTGTCGGACGCCACGGTGCAGGCCGCCCGCTTCGCCTTCCAGGACCCGCCCCGCTGGTCCGAGATCCGGTCCGCCGCATGGCGCCAGCGCTCGGTGGTGCTGCGCGGCCCGGCCGGCAGCGGCCGCAGCGCCGCAGCCGTCCGCCTGCTCCAGGCGGCCGGCACCGCGTCCTGGTACGCCGTGGACTCGGTCGCCGAACTCGCCGGACTCACCACCCTCGACGACCTCGCGCCCGGAGCGGGCCTCGTGGTCGGCAGTCCCCGCGACGCCGCCGACCTGCGCGGCCCGCAACTGGAGAACCTGGAAGGTCTGCTGGAGCGGGCCGACGCCAGGCTGGTGCTCACCGTCGGCCCCGAGGTCCGGCTCGACCGGACCCTGGCCGAGTACGTCCAGCAACTGGCCCGCCCGGACGACCTCGGCGCGGTGATGGCCGCTCACCTCGCCCACCGCACCGACGAGGACACCGCCGCCGCGCTGCTGGCCGACAGCAGGGTGGCCGGCCTGGCCGACACCCTGCTCGGCGGCTCCGCGGCCTGCCGCGACGCCGCACGGCTCGCCGCGATCCTGGCGGACGGCATCCTGGACACCGCGTCGGTCCGCGCCCTGTTCGCGCAAGGCGACGGCGACGACGCGGACACCTGGTTCGAGAGCCTCGGCGACCCGGTGCTGCGCACCCACGCGATCGCGCTGGCCTTCCTCAACGGCCTGCCGCGGGAGGACGTGGCGCTCGCCGCGGACGCCCTGCTGCGCCGGTTCGAGAGCGGCGGCCGGCTGATCGGCCTCCCCGCCGCGGCGGACCGGACCGTCCCCAGGGCGCGGGACCCGTTCGCGCTGCCCCTGGACGACCACCTGGACCGGTTGCGCGCGCGGACCGTCCCCTCGCTGGTGCGCGGCGACAGCGGGTGGCTGCCCTGCACCGTCGCGGAGTACCGGGACGACGCCATGCCGCGCCGGGTGATCCGGCACGTCTGGTCGCAGTACCGGGTGCAGGCCCAACTGCTGGAGTGGGTGGGGGAACTGGTGGACTCCCCGTCCCTCCAGGTCCGCGGCTTCGCCGGTACCGCCCTCGGGCTGCTCGCCACCGAGTCCTTCGACCTGCTGGCGGGCCGCGTCTTCCCCGAGTGGATCTGCCACGCGGAGTCCGGTGACCGGCGCCGTGAAGCGGTCGGCTACGCGCTGCGGATGTGCGTGGACGACCCCGCCCTGCACGACGGCGTACGGGCCCTGGTCGAGGGCTGGTTCCAGGACGGCGACTGGCAGGCCCAGGCAGCCGCGGCCCGTGCCTACGGGCTGTGCCTGGGCGGCGGCGACCTCGCCTCGGCCGTCGAGTCGCTCGTGCTGCTCGCCCGCGTCGACCACTTGGGGGTCGCCGTGGCGATCGGCGACAGCCTCGCCGACCTGATGGTCGCCGACGTGGAGCGCAACGCCGCGGTGGTGCTGGACGCCCTGACCGGCATGTTCGGGAAGCGGCGCAGCCGCGCCACCGGTCATCTGTGCTTCCTGATCCTGGTGGACGCCCTGGCGGCCGGTGCGCAGCCGGCGGCCCCCGGCGACCAGGGCGCCCGCCCCACCCTGCTGCACCTGTCGGTCCACGACCCCGCACTGCGGGAGACGCTCGCCTGGCTGTGGTCGGAGGTGATCGGCGGCGGCCTGTTCGACGAGGAGACGTCCCAGGTGCTCGGCCGCTGGGCCGCACAGGCCGAGCACGACGCCGGCCTCATGGACGACCTGCTGCGGATGCTGCGCCACCTGGCCGAACGGCACACCCGCGTCCGCCAGTTGCTGCTGCGCTACGCCGACGGCTGGGAGGGCGACCACATGCCGCGTCCGCTGCGGCGGGCGGCGGGGCTGCTGCGCGCCGAACTCAACCCCCGCCGGGCCGCACCCGTCCCGTCGGACCCGAGAGGAGAACCCCGGTGAGCGAAGCGGTCGTCCTGACCCTCAGCCGGACCCCGGTGCCCAAGGCGACACTGGCCCCCACAAAAGCCCGTTCGCCGCACGTGGCCGTGGTCTACGCCACGGCCGCGGGTGACGTGATGTGCTTCGACGGCCGCCCGGTGCCGTCCACCCGGCTGTGGTTCTCCAGGTACCGGCACCGCTACGAGGTGGACCTGCGCGGCTTCTCGGGCGAGGCGCGGGTCGGGCGCAATCCCCTGGTCTCCAGCGACGGGGTGCACCTCTTCGACGTCCGGGTGTCCTTCGAGTGCGGCCTCAACGGCCCAAAGGGGGCCGAGGAGTGGGTGCGCAGCGGCCTGGTGGACGCGCTGCCCACGGTCCACTGGTACATCACCGGCGTCTGCCGGGGCGCGGGCGGCGGATTCGGCATCGAGGACGCGGCCGGCCTGGAGGCCGAGCTGAACGCGCGGTTCGCGGAACCGGCCGACATCGGGGCGGGCCTGATCCTCTCCGACGTGCGGGTGGCGGTCCGGCCGGACGCGCGGTCACTGGCCTTCCTGGACACGCTGCTGGAGGCCGAACGCCGGGAACGCACCGGCAGGGCCGAGCACGTGCCCGACCTCGGGGAGCAGCGGCGGTCGATCGAACTGGGCGCCATCCGGCAGGAGGCCGACATCGCCGCCGCCCTCCAGCGCCGGAACGCGTTCGCCTATCTGCTGACCTCGGCCGAGGACCTGGTCAACCAGCACCTGGCCATGCACCCGACGGACACCGCGGGTGCGGTGGAGATGCGGATGCGGCTGGAGTCGGCGCGCGCGGCCCGTGCCGAGCAGCAGGAGACCCAGGCGATGACCCTGCTGGAACTCCTGGTGAACAAGGACATGATCCTGCCAGGAGACCTCAACACGATGCGCGACCAGTTCCTCGGGCTGGCCGGGCGGGCGGCCGGCGCCGCCCCGCCGGCCGCCTTGCCGGGGCCGGCCGCCGCGGCACCCGCGCTCCCCGCCGGGACCACCACGCCGTGGGCCGCGCCGCTGGGCACGGAGGGCACCTGGCAGCCGGCCGGCGCCCCGGGTGCCCTGCCGGGCGCCCCGGACACCCGGTTGTACGAGCCGACGCTCGCGGCGCCCCCCGTGACACCCGTGTCCGCCGTCCCGCTGACCGCGCTGGTCTACCTGGTGCTGGACGAGTCGCTGGACACGCCGTGCCTGGACGAACTGAACCGCGGGCTGCGCTCCCTGCACGACGGCCTGTCCGCCGACCCGGCCGTGTCGGCGGCCCTGCGGCTGTGCGTCGTGGGCATGGCGGGCGACCCGGCCGTCCGGCTGGGCCTGGCGCGGGTCGGCCCGGGGACCCGGACGCCGATCCTGCTCCGCCGCTCCGGGCTGTCGTACGAGCGTGCCTTCCGTTCGCTGCGGACGCTGCTGCCCCAGGACGTGACGCTGGTGCGGGCGGAGGGGGCCAGGGTGCTGCGGCCGGTGGTGTTCCTCCTGAGCGGAGGCAAACCCGCCGACGGCGAGGAATGGCAGGACGCCCTGCACGGCCTGACCGACGAGGCGAGCCACTCCTCCGCGCCCCGGATCATCGCCTGCGGCCTGGGCGAGGCCGATCCCCTCGCGATCAGCCGGATCGCCTCCCGGCCGGAACTCGCGCACATGGCCCCCCGCCCCAGCGAGCCGGTCGCGGCCGCGCACACGTGGGCGGTCTTCGTCCGCGACCGGGTCCGCGACTACGGCCGCCGGTTGGCGGCGGGCGGCACCGAGTTCGGTCTCGCCGGGCCGGACGGCTTCCGGCCGGCGGGAGACGCGCTGTGAGCGGGCGGGTCCGCCCGCGCGGCGGCACGCGACCGGGCCGTCCGCGCGGCGGTCCCCGGCCGCGCCACGCCGTACCGGCCGGGCGGGGACCGCCCGGCCCGCGCCCGGCGTCCGGCTCCCGCCGGACTCCGCACCCCATCGGACACGCCGGGCCTCCACGGGCTCCGGGAAAGGAGAACACCGGTGAGCGACACCAACCGGGCACGGCTGCTCCCCATCTACGTCCTCGCCGACGAGTCGGGCTCGATGAACCCGTACATCGACGAACTCAACGCGGGTCTGCGGTCCCTGCACGCGGCGCTGGCCGTCGAGCCGATGGCGTCCGCCAAGGTGCGCTTCTCCGTCCTCGGATTCGCCGACGACGTGGAGGAGCGCTTGCGGATGGTGGACCTGAGGGACGTGGACACCTTCCCGCGGCTGTGCACCCGCGGCTCGACCAGCTACGCCGCGGTCTTCGAGGACCTGCTGGTCCGGGTGCCGCAGGACGTCGGCGCCCTCAAGGCCGAGGGCTTCCAGGTCCACCGCCCCGCGGTGTTCTTCCTCAGCGACGGGGTGCCGAACGACGGCGACGGCTGGGAGGGGCCGTACGGGCGGCTGACCGACAAGCGCGTCACCCCGGCGGCGCCCAACATCATCGCCTGCGGCGTCGGCGACGCGGACCCGCACGTCATCGACGCGGTCGCCACGGCCCACGAGTTCGGTTTCATCGCTGATCCGGACGCGGACGTCGGTCAGGCGATCGCCAGGTTCTGCACCTCGTTGACCACCAGCGTCATCGCGTCGAGCCGTGCGCTCGACGCGGCCGACCCGCGGTTGACGGTCGACCGGCCCGAGCACTTCACGATGGCGATGGACGTGATCTGACATGGTGCTCTTCCCCCGCAACCCGGCCGTGGCGCCCGAGCCGCGGCCCGGCCCGGACGGCCCGGACGGCTTGGACGCGCCACCCTCCGCCGGCCGGGGCGCGGGGCCCGGCAACGCGCCCGGCGATGCCCCCGGCGCCCGGGGCGCCGCCTGGGATCCGCTGCCGCTGGGGCGGCCGGTGGCACGGTTCGAGCCCCGGCCGCCCTCCGGGCTGTCCTACCGTCCCGACACCGTCTGCGACGGCTGGTCCACCCCCGACCTGCACATGCGGCTGGCATCGGTGCGCGGTTACGACCACCGGTACGGCGGACGCCCCCGCGAGGACGACGCCGCCGTGGCCTGCGACCCGGGCAGCGGCGCGGTGGCCTTCGCCGTGGCGGACGGGGTGTCCCACGCCACCCAGCCGCACATCGGATCGCAGTTGGCCTGTCGCAGTGCGGTGGAGGAGATGCTCTCCCAGGTGAGGGCCGGCCGTGGCCCGGACCTCGACTGGGACCGGCTGCTGGCCACGGTGCACTGGCAACTGGTCGACCAGGCCCGACGCATCCTGCACCGGCCCGACGCCGGGCCGGACGAGGCCGAGGAACTGCTCGCCTCGACCCTGGTGGCGGGACTGGCCGTGCCGACCGCCCACGGTGTCGAGGTCGCCGTGGTCTCGGTGGGGGACTCGGGTGCCTGGCGGATCAGGGGGGACCGGATCGTCCGGCTGCTCGGCGGCAAAGACGGCAGGCCCGGCGAACCGGTGTCCTCCGTGGTCGAACCGATGCCCCGCGTGCCCGCGCGGGGCCCGAGCCCCCGGACCTTCCGCCTCGACCGGGACACGGTGGTGCTCGTGGGCACCGACGGCTTCGGCGACGCCCTGGACGACGAGGGAACGGGTCCGGTGGCGGCACTGTTCGTCCGCGAACTGCGCACGCCGGTCCCGCCGTTGCGCTTCGCCCACCTGCTCGACTTCTCCCGCGAGACCTTCGACGACGACCGTACGCTGCTGGCGCTGTGGCCGGCAGCCGGCCCGCCGGAGGGCGCCGGCCCGGCGCCGACGGCACAGGAGGCCCGGTCCCGATGACGGTGATCCGCTGCTCTCCGGAGGATCTGGGACCGTACGAGGAACACCGCCTGGGAACCGGTGGCCAGGGCCACGTGTACGCGGTGTCCGGCGCGCCGGGCGGTCTGACCGGGGAGTACGTCTACAAGGCGTACCGCCGCGACATCGACGTGGACGCCGCCGTGCTGGAGGAGATGACGGGGTTCCTGTCCGGGCTGCCGGCCGCCGAGCGGTCCTTCCTCGACGAGAGGCTGGCCTGGCCGGCCGCGCTGGTGGAGGACGGCGGCCGGGTGACCGGCTTCCTGATGCGGCGGGTGCCCGGGCGGTTCCTCCTCGACCCCGGTGATCCGCACGCGCCGACCGCCGCCATGCAGTTCCTGCTCAACGGGTCCGCCCACCTGCGGAACATGGCGGCCGTCGGACACCGCGGGGCCCTGCGGTTCGACACCGGTCCGGCCGACCGCCTCGGACTGCTGGCCGACGTGGCCCGCACGATCGACACCCTGCACCGCAACGGAGCGGTGGTGGGCGACCTGTCGCCGAAGAACCTCCTGGTCGCCCTCTCCCCGGACCCGCGGGTCTTGCTGATCGACTGCGACTCGATGCGGCTGCGCGGCCGCTCGGCGGTGCCGCCCGTGGAGACCGGCTCCTGGGCGGTGCCGTGCGGGGAGGACCCTGCCACGGAGGACTCCGACGCCTACAAGTACGGCCTGCTCGCCGTCCGCCTGTTCAACCGGGACCAGAGCAGCACCGACCCGGGCCCGCTGCGGGCCGTGTCGCCGGAACTCGCCGCCCTCGCCCAGCGGGCGCTGGACGAGGGCGAACCGCACAGCCGGCCGCGGGTGCGGGAGTGGCTCGGACCGCTGGAGGAGGCGCTCGACGCGCAGGCGCCTGCACCGACACCGACACCGGTGCCTGCACCGACGCCGGCGCGCCGCTCCAGGCGGCTTCTCGCGGCCGCCATGGCCGTCGTCCAGGTCGTGGGGGTCGTGTGGTGGCTGAAGTCGGAGATCATGCCCGGGTCGTCCGCGGACGCACGGACCCAGGCCCCCGGCTTCACCGCTTCCGCCCCGTACGCGGGCCAACCGACCTCCGAGGGCGGCGCCCCGGTGAACGCGTCGCCCGACGCCCCACCCTCCACGTCGCCGTCGACCCCGCCCTTTGACGTACCGGTGTACGTCGATCCCGCGGTGCAGGGCGTCGCCGGCAGCGCCGCCGTCGCCGAGATGTTCGGCGCGTACTTCGGAGGGATCAACACCGACCTGGAACTGGCGGCCGCCCAGATCGACCGGGACGGGAAGATGTTCAAGGAGAAGGGCGGCAAGGCGAAGTGGATGCAGGAGTTCGAGGACAGCGGCACCTGGGATTCCGACGTACGCCTGCACGCCCTGGTGAGGCACGCGACAGGCGACGTCACGGCGTCCGTCACGTTCCAGAGCGAGCAGAGGTCGGGACACGGACCGACATCCGCCTCGGAACAGACCTGCACGTTGTGGAAGGTGACGTACCGGCTCAGCGCGTACGGCGACGGCACGTACAAGATCTACGACGCGAAGGCCCCCGGGCCCCCGGCGTGCCCGGCGGGGACGCCCCTCGACAGCCCGAACTCCTCGTGAGGGCCGGGTCACCGCCCGGGAGCCGTCAAGCCTTCGAGCCGTTGCGGCGCCGGCAGCCGAAGCGAACGGCGGCCCGTCACGATCAGCCCTTCGGCCCGCCACTGCTCCAGCACCCGGCTCACCGTGCGCAGGGAGCTGAGCAGCAGCCCGGCGAGGTCCTCCTGCGACAGGGGCAGGGCGATGCGGATCTCTCCCGGCGCCTCTCCCGGCTCGCCGCAGCGGGCCGCCAGGTCGAGCAGCAGCGCGGCCAGGCGGCCGGCGACGGGCTCGGCGATGTGGGCGCGCTGGCGGTCGGCCTCGTGCAGCCGTCCGGAAAGGGTCTGCTCCAGCGCGCGGGTCACTGCGGGGTGGTCCCGGGCGTAGGCGTGGAAACGTTCGGCGGTGAACCAGAGCAGATCGACCTCGGTGGCCGTGTGCAGGGCGGCCGTCCGGCGGTGCCCCGCGATTCCGGCCTGCTCACCCAGCAGGTCCCCGGGGCCGCGCAGTGCCAGCAGCGCCCGGTACCCGCCGGTCGAGTGGGACACCACCTTGATCCAGCCGCGCACCACGACGATCAGGTCGTCGGACGGGTCGCCCTGTGCGAAGAGCTGCCGGTCGGCGACCACGCCGCCACGGCGGGCGAGCCCTTCGAGTGCGGTCCGGTCGTCGTCACCGAGCGCGGACCAGAAGACCGGGTCGGACCACACGGGTGTGTTCACGTGCCGCCCACCCCCCTGGAACGCGCCCGGCGTCCCCCTCGTCACGGCCACGCGCCCTCCCTCCCTGCGAACGGCCAGTGTCGCACCCGTTCCCTCCCACAAGCATCCATTCGCCCCATCTCGCACACACCAGGCGGCCGGGAGCCCCCGGCGATCCTGCGCCCCGGTGATCCGCGCCGCGAGGCCGCCGGACAGGCCCTAAACGGCGCCCGTGGCCGCCAGGACGGTTCCCGCGCAGGCCAGGGCGATCGACACCTGAAGGAGGCGGTGCTTGCGCCAGCAGATGCGCGAGACGGCGACGAGCTCCCGGGTGAGCGCCGGCAGGGGGTCGTGGGCGCGCAGGGCGTCCGCGAGGTCCGCCGGGTCCCAGTTGCGGAGGTGGCCGAAGTAGACGCAGTCGACGGACCGTCGCCGGCTGTGCGCGGCGCCGTCCAACCGCGGCGTGACGGCGAGGACGCAGACCGCGGCCGACACGACGAGCAGAGCGGTCCCCGCCCAGTGGCACAGGGCGAGGGCGGCCGCCCCCCGCCCCGCGGACGGCGGCGGCCAGCCGTCCGACAGCACCACGAGGGTCGTCGCCACCGCGGACTCCAGGCTGAGGACGACCGCGGCCTTGGTGTCCGCCTTCCCCGTCCAGTCCATGAGGGTTCCGAGGAGCCGCCAGGCGGATTCCGTCGCCTGCTGCTGTGCGCTCGCACCTGGCATGCTCGCTCCCCGGTCGCCGTGGAGCGATTCCGCTCCCGGGACCAGTTTCGACGACACCGGGCCCCGCCTCTGCCGCGCCTGACACACAGCGGGCACGGCGCGTCGGTTCCGATCGGGTGCGGGTTCTTGGTACGAGGAGGCTCGTGGTGAACGGGGTGCGGGAGCCGCGGGGAGCGGCGGCGAGGGCGTTCTCCGCCGGCGAGGAGGCGCTGCTGCGCGGCGCGGGCCGGCCGAAGGAGTGGCCGGCCGGCGCGGTCGTCCTCGTCGAGGGCGGTCCTCCGGAGGGCGTCGTCCTGATCCACGAGGGCCTGGTGAAGACGACCGCCGACACCCCCGGCGGGTACACGAGCCTGCTCGCCGTGCGGGGTCCCGGGGAACTGGTGGGGGAACTGTCCTGCCTGGACCGGCGGCCCCGCTCGGCCACCGTGATGGCCGTGCGACCGGTGCGCGGCACCGTCATCGCCGCCGACCGCTTCCTCCGCCTGCTGGAGCAGCACGACGCCCTGGCCCTCAGCCTGGTCCGCAGCATCACCGGCCGGCTGCGCGCGTCCGACCGGCTGCGTGCCGACCAGGGCGCCCTGCCCGCGCAGGCACGGGTCGCCCGCGTCCTGCTGGACCTGGCCCTGCACCACGGCGCCGGGGTTCCCCGCGCGCCCGGCGCCCGCGTCGTCGCGCTCTCCCAGTCCGAGGTGGCGAGCGCCTCCGGAACCTCCCGCGAGTCGGTGGTGCGGGCCTTGCGGCAACTCCAGCGCGACGGGGTCGTCTCCACCGCGCGCGGCCGGATCACCGTGCACGACCTGCGGGCCCTGGCCCACTGGACCGACCCGCCGGGCGCTCGCACCCCGCACCGGCGCCCGGGGGCGCCGGCAGGCCGTTGCCACCGCTGAGACGCGCCGCCTCGGCGTCCGGGGGCCGCGGCAGCCGCCGCACGTCGTGGGCCGCGAGGGGGTGTACCTCGGCGACCGCGGGGCAGGTGAACGGATCCGTGGGTGCGTCGGCCATGCCCAGCAGGGCGCGGCGCCGCCCGAGACCCCCGGTGGACGGAGCGGCATGACCGTTGTCCTGATCGGCCTCACGGCACCTTCCGCCCTCGACCCGTGCGGCGGCCTGAGGTACGGCGGTCGCCCCGCGGACCGCCGGAAGGGCCCGGAAGTGGGAGGGTGGGTGGAAGGACGTCGCCGGACCTCCGCCCA
Source organism: Streptomyces sp. SN-593 (assembly GCF_016756395.1). NCBI lineage: Bacteria > Bacillati > Actinomycetota > Actinomycetes > Kitasatosporales > Streptomycetaceae > Actinacidiphila > Actinacidiphila reveromycinica. The sequence continues at coordinate 242,179 of NZ_AP018365.1, read as the reverse complement.
TCCCCGGGCGGTGAGGGGATGACGCCGGAGGAGCCCTCCGCGACGGACGACCCGAAGCCCCCGGCGGCCCATCCCGCCGACCGGCCTGACGGACTCGTGAGGTACACCACAGTGACGAAGATGCACGAGCCGGGCACACCGGACCTGACGGGCCTGCTCCTGAGCACACGGACCCTGGAGAGCTTCCTCGAAGCACTCGCCCGGAGCGCGATGGACTGCGCGCTCGGCTCCGACGGCTGCGGCATCACCCTCCAGCGCGGCCGCCGCCCGCTCACCGTGGCCAGCGCGGGGAAGTCCGCGGAGCGGCTGGACGAGAGGCAGTACGGCCAGGACGACGGGCCCTGCCTGGAAGCGCTGCGCACGGGACACGAGGTCAGCGTCACCGACATGTCGACGGACGACCGCTGGGACGGCTACCCGGCCTTCGCGGCGGCCGAGGGCACCTACTCGTCGTACTCGATCCCGCTCGCGCAGCGCGGCGACACGGCCGGCGCGCTCAACCTGTACGCGCCGACGACACGGGCGTTCACGGACATCGACGTGATGGCCCTGCGTTCGCTCGCGGCCGAGGCGTCAGGTGCCATCGCCCTGGCCCAGCAGATGGCCGACGCCCACGAGTACGCCGCCGACCTGAAGGCCGCGCTGGACTCCCGGAGGGTCATCGACCAGGCGATCGGTGTCGTCATGGCCCAGCAGCGGTGCGCCCCCCAGCAGGCGTTCCAGCTCCTCCGCCAGGCGTCCCAGCACCGCAACGTCAAGCTGCGCGACCTCTGCGAACAACTGATCGGCCGCTTCGGAGGCACGGGCCAGGCCCCGGACCTGCGTCCGCGTCAGTGAGGGCGAGGAGCGCGGCACGCCGGCGGGCGCCGAGGTACCGCCACCGTCACGGCCGGCGCGGGTGCAGTTCCTCGCTGGCCGGAGGCTGGCCGGTGATGCTGGCGATCAGCTCCGCGCACAGCTCGCGGAGTTTGATGTTGCGGTGCTGGGAGGCGGCCCGCAGGACGTCGAACGCCTTCTCGGCGGTGCAGCGCTGCTGCCCCATGATGACGCCCATGGCCTGGTCGATGACGGTCCGCGACCGCAGGGCGGTCTGGAGGTCGGTGGCGAACTCCTGGGCGTCGGACAGGCGTTGGGCCAGTGCTATCGCGCCGGTGGCCTGGGCGGCCAGCAGTTTCAGCGGGGCCAGGTCCGTGTCGGCGAACGCGCCCGGGACCGGTGCGTACAGGTTCAGGGCCCCGGCGCTGTCGGTGTGCGGGGCTATCGGCAGCGACAGCGACGAGCGGGCGCCGCAGGCCGCGGCGTAGGCGGGGTAGTCGCCCCAGCGGCTCTCGCTGAGGGTGTCGGTGACGCTGACGATCCGTCCGGTGCGCATCGCCTGGAGACAGGGGCCGTCGTCCTGGCCGTACTGGGCCTCGTCCAGCTTCGTGGCGCTGGCACCCGCGCTCGACACCGTCACCGGGCGGCCCTGCCGTTCGATGGTCACTCCGCACCCGTCGGCGTGAGGGGCCAGTTCGAGCGAGCGGCCGGCCAGGGCCTGGAGGAAGTCGTCCAACGTGGCGGTCTCCAGCAGCAGCGCGATCACGTCCGGTGCCGAGGACTGTGGCCTGTCCGTCAATGTCATCTCGTTCTCGGTGGAGCGGAGCGTCCTGGCGCGGGCAGGGGGTACCGACGGTGTTGCCGGAGGGGGTCGCCACGCGCAGGCTCGCCGCAGAGGGGAAGAGGGGCGGCTGTTGCGGCTGGGTGCGCTACGAGCGCCTGCTGCGGGCCGGGCCGGTGCGGGGCGCGCAGCGCGTCCGGGGAGGGGGCGGGGCAATCTCCGGAGATCGGTCCCTGCCCTGCGCCGCGGCCCGGGGCCGCAGGGGCGCCCACAGGGCCGACCCGCGCCCCGCGTCCGGCTGGACTGCGGAACGGGCCGGTTCGACCGGCTCTTCGACCGGGCAGGCATCGTGGGTACGACGCTTGAGGGGCACGGGAACTCCACAAAGTTAAGTAACCTGTGGCCGCTTCCTGACCTCGTCACATTATGCCCTGTCCCGGCGGCGGCGTGCACCTGGCCACCGGCGCGGTGACGAGGCCGGGACCCGCGCGCGGGCGGCCGCCCGGGGGAGCGGGCGGCCGCCACGGCCGGGGTGACGGCCGCGCCGGGGAGGGCCCGGCGCGGCGGGGGGTCAGGCGGGGTCGGCCAGCAGGCTCGTCCTCAGCTTGAGGTAGATCCGGGAGAGCTGCCGGGACACGTGCATCTGCGAGCAGCCCAGTTCGTCGCCGATCTGCTGCTGCGTCCGCTCCTCGCCGAAGCGGAGCCGGAGCAGGCACAGCTCCCGCTCGGTCAGCTCGCGCAGCGCCGGGGCGAGACTGTGGCAGTTCTCGAAGAGCTCCACCGCCGGGTCAAGAGCCCCGAGGGTCTCGGCGGGGGAGCGGTGGCCACTGCGGCTCCCGCCGGTGGTCCCGCCGTCGAACACGGCGTCCAGGGACGCCGTGGAGTACCCGTTCGCCGCCGTCGTGGCCTGGACGACCTCGCTCTCCTCCAGCCCCATCCGGCGCGCGAGCTGGCTGACGCTCGGCGCGGCGCCCAGGTCGTTCTCCAGGTCCTCCTTGGCCTTGGCCAGCTCCACCCGCAGTTCCTGCATCCGCCGGGGCACGTGCACCGCCCAGGTCGCGTCCCGCAGGTGGCGCTTGATCTCGCCGCGGATGTACGGCAGCGCGAAGGTCGGGAACATCACCTCACGGCTGGGGTCGAAGCGGTCGACCGCCTTGATCAGGCCCACCATCCCGACCTGGAAGACGTCCTCGGCGTCGTCGCCGCCGCGGTGCCGGAACGGCCGCGCCGCGAACTGCACGAGCGACTGGTTCATCTCGATGAGCGTGTTGCGCACGTACTGGTACTCCCATGTCCCCTCCTCCAACTCGTCCAGCCGGGCGAAGAAGATCCCGGTCAGCGCCCGCGCGTCCTTGGGCGGCAGCGCCCCGGGGTTGTCGACCGCCGGAAGGCCGGCGGTGGACCGGGGTCCCGGGCGGTCCGCCGCAGCGGGGACGGGGGTGAGGGGTTCTTGCCGGGCGGCAGTGGTCATGGTCATACCCTTCGCGAAGTCTCGGCCGGTGGCGCGTAGCCACCACAAGCGGAGGGGGACGCCCTGCGGGCGGGCCGGTGCCTGTGGTTCCGGGAGAACCGGGTATGCCTCACTGCCGAAGCACGAGGGTTCGCCTCTCCCACCGCGGCGGCCGCAAACCTTTTGCCGCCTGTGTGCGGCGGACCCCGCCGCTCCGGACGGCCGCGGGGGCGCCACGGCGCGGCCACGCGCCATGACGCCCCCGCGGGGACCTTGCCGTCGCTGCTCAGGCCACGCCCGTGCCGTAGGCGCAGTTCGCCTCGTTGTCGCCCCAGTACTCGCAGACGCCGACGTACACGTAGTAGCCGTCGGCGAAGTAGTTCCGGTAGTCCGCCGTGCAGGTGCCGTTGTTCGAGGGGTCCCGGATGATGACGCCCACACTGCCGCCCTCGGGATCGGTCCCCGTGAGGGTGGCGACGATGCCCCGGCCGTCGGACCTGTTGTCGCAGACCGTGATCTTCTCCATCGACGGGTAGCCGCTCAGGTCGGCGTCGAAGAACACCGCACCGCTGCCGCTCGTCGTGTAGAGCCAGCCCACGTTGGCGGGCGGCACCGCGGCGCTCGCCTGCTCACTGGCACCGAAGGCAAGGGCGGCGATCATCGCCGCCACGACACCGAGTCTCCGCTTCCACTTCCACCGCATCAGCGGCCCCCATTCTCTTGTTCGATTCGGTGATCGAACGGAGTCTAGGGATCAACTCCCGGCACCGCAGCGGGATTTACGGCGATCGAGGTCGTGTCGCGTCCCCCGCGGGGGATGTCGGCGCCCGTGTCCGGGGGCGGGTCAGCCGGTGGCGGAGTCGGGGGCGGTGGCCGTCGTGGCGTCGGGGTGGATCGCGAAGACCCGGTCCAGGCCGACGAGGCGCAGGACGCGGGCGGTGTTGGCGGGGACCGCGGCCAGGGCGATGCGGGCGCCGTGCTCGGTGGCCAGGTTCCGGGCCGCCAGCAGGCCGCTGATGCCGCTGGAGTCGCAGAAGTCCAGGGCCGCCAGGTCGACGACGAGCAACTGCCCCGCGGCCAGGGTCAGACCGTCCAGGGCGGCCCGCAGGTCGGGCACCGTGGCGTGGTCGAGGTCGCCGGTGATCTCCAGTACGGGACCGGTGCCGGCGTCTCGGATGGTGATCGTCAGTGGGGTCATGTCAGCTTTCACTCGCGGTGGTGGGAGGCGGGGAGGGGACACCGAGGGCGAGGAGCGCGGTGTCGTCGTCGAGGCCGTCGCCGAAGCCGGAGAGCAGTCCGTTCAGCGCGGCGACCAGGGCGTGCGGGCCGGCCGGCGGCTGCGCGGCGGTGAAGGCGCGCAGGGCGTCCTCGCCGTACAGCCCGCGGTCGGGGCCGACGCGGGCTTCGGTCAGGCCGTCGGTGTAGAGGAGCAGGGTGTCGCCCGGCAGCAGGCGGGTGCGCGCGGCGGTGAACTCGGCCTGGGGCAGGACACCGATGAGCATGCCGCCGTGGGTGGGCAGGTAGTCGGCGGTGCCGCCGGCACGCTGGATGAGTGCCGAGGGGTGGCCGCCGGAGGCCAGGTGCACCCCGACGTGCCCGTCGCCGGGCTCCAGGACCCCGAAGATCGCGGTGCAGTAGCGGGCGTTGCCGCTGCTGTACCGCTCGTACAGCACCGTGTTCAACGTGGTCAGCACGGTGACCGGGTCGGGGTCGTGGAGCGCGGCGGCCCGCAGGGTGTAGCGGGTCAGCGACGTGACCGCGGCGGCCTGGGGCCCCTTTCCGCACACGTCGCCGAGGAAGAACCCCCACCTGCCGGTGTCCAGGGGGAACAGGTCGTAGAAGTCTCCGCCGAGCAGGTCCGGGGAGGCGGTGTGGTAGGAGGAGCTGGCCTCCAGGCCCGGCACGGCGGGCAGTTCGGCGGGCAGCAGGTTCTGCTGGAGGACGGCGAGCGCCTCCTGGAGCCGCTCGCGGTCGGCCTCGGCCCGCCGGCGTGCCTCCTCCGCCGCCTGGCGGCCGCGCAGCAGCTCGGCCTCGTAGGCGCGGCGGTCGCGGGCGTCGAAGACGGTGGTGCGGATCAGCAGCGGGGCGCCGTCCTGGCTGGTCTTCACCAGGGACGTGACCAGCACCGGCATGCGGCCGGCGGCTGCCTTGACGTCCATGGCGATACCGCTGGCCTCGCCCTTCAACCGGAGCAGCGGCGCGACGTGCGTCTCGTGGTAGAGCCTGCTGCCCACGGTGAGCAGATCCGTGAACCGCATCCGCCCCACCACCTCGGAGCGGTCCAGGCCCAGCCAGTCCAGCAGCGTGGCGTTGACCTTCGCGACGGTGCCGTCCATCAGCGTCGACAGGTAGCCGCAGGGCGCCTGTTCGTACAGCTCCTCCGTGCTGTCCTCCAGCAGCGCGGTGAACGCCGCGTCCGTGCCCTCCTTGTCCCGCTCCCCGTCCTGCTCTCCGCCCTGCTTCCGGTCCTGCTCCTCGTCCGGCCCGGGCGTCCGGCCGGCGCGGCACATCACCGGCTCCCGGCGAGGAAGTCGGTGATCGCCCCCGCGGTGGCCTGCGGCGCGCTGAGCTGCGGGCAGTGCCCCGCCGCGTCCAGGGTGACCAGCCGGCTGCCGGGGATCGCGTCGCGGACGTAGGCGCCGACACCGCGGGGAGCGATCAGGTCCTGCGAGCACTCCAGGACCAGCGTCGGCACCGCGACCGCCTTGAGGTCCTCGCGGCTGTCGGACAGGAACGTCGTGCGGGCGAAGACCCGGGCCATGTCCGGGTCGGTCGCGCAGAACGAGGCGGCCAGCTCCTGCCCGAGCTCCGGCCGGTCCGCGTTGCCCATGATGACCGGGGCCATCGACGCCGACCAGCCCAGGTAGTTCGCCTCCAGCGACTGCAACAGCTCGTCGATCTCCTCCGCGCTGAACCCGCCGCGGTAGCCGTCGTCGTCGATGTAGCGCGGGGACGGGGCGACCATCACCAGGCGGGAGAACCGGTCCGGCGCCTCGGCCGCGGCGAGCACCCCGACCATCGCGCTGACCGAGTGCCCCACGAACGTCACGTCCCGCAGGTCCAGTTCCGCGACCACCTCCAGCACGTCCCGGGCGTACCCGTCCAGGGCGGAGTAGCGCCGCTCGTCCCAGGCCGAGGGGTCGGACCGGCCCGAGCCCACGTAGTCGAAGAGGACCACCCGGAATCTCCGCGCCAGGGCGGGGAGGACCAGACGCCACATGTTCTGGTCACAGCCGAACCCGTGCGCCAGCAGGAGTACGGGCCCGTCGGCGGGGCCGCTGACGGTGACGTTGTTCCTGCGGCGGATGTCCATGCCCGCCAGTTTCCCATCCGGCCCCGCGCACCCGGGAGGGGCCCCTCGCCGCGTGTCCGGCTCGGCGGCACAGCCGATCGGGTGGAGAAAGCCGGGCCCGGCTGCGCGGCAACCGGCCCACCGGCGCTCCGGCTCCAGGATGGGTGGCGCGGGCCGGCACCCGGCGGAAGTGCCGCGCGGCGCGAACCCCTCCGACGGAAGGCAGAACACCATGAGCACGCCGCGGTACACCGTCCCCGGCATGTCGACCCGCGACGGCGGCGCGGTGATCGAACTCCTCAACCTGCGCCTGCACGCGCTCAACGACCTGGCCCTGACCCTCAAACACGTGCACTGGAACGTGGTCGGCCCGCACTTCATCGCCGTCCACGAGATGCTCGACCCGCAGGTCGAGGCGGTCCGGGCGATGGTCGACGAGACGGCCGAGCGGATCTCCACCCTCGGCGGCTCCCCGCACGGCACCCCGGGCGCCCTGGTCGCCGAGCGGACCTGGGACGACTACGGGATCGGCCGGGCCGGCGCCATCGCGCACCTGGGCGCGCTGGACGTGGTCTACACCGGTCTGATCGAGGAGCACCGCGCCGTGGCGCGCGCCACCGAGGAGACCGACCCGGTCACGCAGGACATGCTCATCGGCCAACTGCACAGCCTGGAACTCTTCCAGTGGTTCGTCCGCGCGCACCTGGAGACCGCCGGGGGCGACCTGAGCACCGCGGGGGCCGGGACGGAGCGCGGCGCCGCGGAACGGGCCGCCGGAGGCGACAGCTCCGCCTGAGGGAGTCGGCCTCCCGGGTCCGGGGGGGCCGCCGGACCCGGCCACCCGTCAGCCGTGACGCCGGTCGGCCGGCCTCCCGGGACCCTGGCCGTGCGCCTGGACGGGACGCCGGGCGGAAGGCGGGACGCGCGAACGCGCTCCCCACGACGCGTGCACGTCGCCCCGCGCGCCGTGGCACGTCGGCGCAGCGGCGCGACCTTCCAGAAGGGATGACCCTGTGAGCTGTTCGGCCTGGGCCGCCGTGCCGTCCTCGCCCTGCGCCCCGTCCGTCGCGGTCGGCGCCGGCCCTTCGCCCGAGGACACGCCGCGGACGGTGTCGTCGGTGGACGGCGACCCGGCGGCCGCGGTCACCGAGGTGTTGCGCGAGGTGCTGGAGGACCGCTCGGACCACGCGAGGTCCCTCGACCCGCGTTTCGCGGAGCACGTCGCCGGGACGCTCGCCGACTTCGCCCTGTCCGGAGCCTCCAGGCGACGGGCGGCCCTGGTGTGGTGGGGCTGGCGGGCCTGCGGAGGCGGCGCCCAAACGGTGGACCGGGGCGCGGCCCGTGACACTGACCGGGGCGCGGCCCGTGACGAGGAGCGACCCCCGGGCCGCGCCCCGGGCGCCGAGGACGGTCCGGGACATGTGCTCCGGGTCGCCGCGGCGCTGGAACTCATCCAGTGCTGCGCCCTGATCCACGACGACCTGATGGACGGCTCCCCCCGCCGTCGCGGCGGTCCGGCCGTCCACGTGCGGCTCGCCGCGGGCCACGAGGATACGGACCGCCCCGCGGCCGGTGTGCCTCCCGCCGGAGCCCCCGCCCCGTTCGGATGGTCGGCGGCGGTCCTGGTCGGTGACCTCGCCCTCGCCTGGGCGGACGACCTCCTCGCCGAGACCGGGCTGACCGGGCCGACGCGCGCCGAGGTGCAGGCACTGTGGCGGGAGATGCGCACCGAGATGGTCGCCGGCCAGTACCTCGACCTGGCCGCGCGCCCCGCGGACGCCGGCTCGGGCGACGACGCGCTGGGCACCGCGGTGCTCAAGAGCGGTTCCTACAGCGTGGAACGCCCGCTGTCGCTCGGCGCGGCGCTGGCCGCAGCGCCCCCGGACACACGGCGGACCCTGCGCTCCGTCGGACGCGCGGCCGGACTCGCCTTCCAACTGCGCGACGACCAGCTCGGTGTCTTCGGCGACACCGCGGTGACGGGCAAGCCGTCGGGAGACGACATCCGCCAGGGCAAGGCGACCCACCTGGTGGCGCTCGCCCTGCGGCGGGCCCGTCGTCGAGGTGACCGGCACGCGCTGCGCGTCCTCGGCGGGGCGCTGGGCAACAGGGAGCTGTCGCCGGCCGGCCTGGACGAGGTCCGGGCGGTCCTCGCGGACACGGGAGCCTGTGCGGCCGTCGAGCAGCGCATCGCGGACCTCGTCGCCGCCTGCGCGGTCGAACTGCGGTCCGCGCGCCTCGATCCGGCGGCCCGCGACCGCCTGCTCGACGTGCTGCACGCGGCAGCGGGCGGACCCGTCCCCCGGGGCCCGCGATGACGCCGTCCGGGCAGGGCCGTGCCCCGGCCGCCTCGGACCGGCGCGGGGCGACCCCGAACTGGTGCGGGGCAACCCCGAACCGGCGCGGGGGGACCCCGAACCGCCCGAACCGGCGCGGGGCGCCCCGCGCGGCGCTCGGGCGGGCACCCACCGCCATCCCGCCGCGGTGCCGGACCGGCATCCATGCCCAACGAGCGGGCACCCGGTGACGCGCACCGTGCCCGGTCGCACCGACCACGTCGTGGTGGTCGGCGCGGGGCTGTCCGGACTGGCGGCGGCGCTGCACCTGCTCGGCGCCGGCCGGCGGGTCACCGTGGTCGAGCGCGACCCCGGGCCCGGCGGGCGGGCCGGGCGACTGGACCTGGGCGGATACCGCTTCGACACCGGGCCCACGGTGCTGACCATGCCCGACCTCCTGGCCGAGGCGTTCGCCGCGGTCGGCGAGTCCCTGCGCGACCGGTTGGACCTGATCGAGCTGCATCCGGCCTACCGGGCGAGGTTCGCCGACGGCAGCAGCCTGGACGTGCACACCCGACCCGACGCCATGGAGGAGGCGGTCCGCGCCTTCGCCGGCCCCGCCGAGGCGGCCGGCTACCGGCGGTTGCGGTCCTGGCTGGAGGAGCTGTACCGGGTGCAGATGCGCCGGTTCATCGACGCCAACCTCGACTCCCCGCTGGACCTGCTCCACCCCGACCTGGCCCGCCTGGCGGCCCTCGGCGGGTTCGGCCGGCTCGACGCGGCGATCGGCCGGCACCTGCGCGACGAGCGTCTGCGCCGCGTCTTCTCCTTCCAGGCCCTCTACGCCGGTGTCCCGCCCGCCCGCGCGCTCGCCGCCTACGCGGTGATCGCCTACATGGACACCGTCGCCGGGGTGTTCTTCCCGCGCGGCGGCATGCACGCCGTGCCCCGCGCGCTCGCCGACGCCGCGGCGGACGCCGGAGCGGAACTCGCGTACGGCCAGGAGGCGGTCGCCCTGGAGCGCGGGACCGGTGGCCGGGTCACCGCGGTACGCACCACCGAGCGCCGCATCGCCTGCGACGCGGTCGTCCTGAGCTGCGAGCTGACCCACGCCTACCGCCTTCTGGAGCGCGTCCCCCGCCGGCCGCTGGCCCTGCGCCGTTCACCGTCCGCCGTCGTCCTGCACGCGGGCACCGACCGCACCTGGCCCGGACTGGCCCACCACACCCTCTCGTTCGGCCGCGCCTGGCGCACCACCTTCCGGGAGCTGACCGCGACGGGCCGCCTGATGAGCGACCCGTCCCTGCTGATCACCCGGCCCACCACCCACGACCCGTCGCTCGCGCCGCCCGGCCGGCACGTCCACTACGTGCTCGCGCCCTGCCCCAACACCGACATCGGCCCCGACGCCGTCGCGTGGCGGTCGCTGGGCCCGCGCTACCGCGACCAGGTCGTCGCGGAGCTGGAACGCCGCGGCCTGGCCGGACTCGGGGCCGCGATCGAGCGGGAGGACCTGGTCACCCCCGCGCACTGGACCGCGCAGGGCCACATGGCCGGGACCCCGTTCTCGCTGGCCCACACCTTCGGGCAGACCGGGCCCTTCCGCCCGGCCAACCTGGTGCGCGGCACCGAGAACGCCGTACTGGCCGGCTGCGGCACCACCCCCGGAGTCGGGGTGCCCACCGCCCTGGTCTCGGGGAAGCTCGCCGCCGCCCGCATCACCGGCGCGGGCCGGTCCCGTCCCGCGCGCCCCCGCAGCTCCTTCGACACCACCGCCCTTCGCCCGGCGCAGAAGGGACCGGCATGACACGGCGCGAACTCGATGCCGCCGGCATCGACGACCCGCGGCTGCGCTCCGACTACCTGCGCTGCCGCGCGCTGAACGCCCGGCACGGCCGCACCTACTTCCTGGCCACCCGACTGCTGCCGCCCGCCCGGCGCCCCGCCGTGCACGCGCTGTACGGCTTCGCCCGATGGGCCGACGACATCGTGGACGACCTCGCCGGCACGGCCCGGCCCGCCGACCGTGAGGCGGCCCTGACGCGGTTGGACACGGCCCTGCGCGACGGGCTGGCCGCGGGACGCGCGGGGGAGGAGCCGGTGGTGCGCGCCGTGGCCGACACCGCCCGCCGGTACGCCATCGACCCCGCGCACTTCACCGACTTCATGGCGTCCATGCGCAGCGACCTCCAGGTCACCGACTACGCCGACCTGCCCGCGCTACGCCGCTACATGCACGGGTCCGCCGAGGTGATCGGACTCCAGATGCTGCCGGTCCTCGGCCACGTCGTCCCGCGGGAAGAGGCCGAACCGCACGCCGCGGCGCTGGGGGTGGCCTTCCAGATGACCAACTTCCTGCGCGACGTCGGCGAGGACCTCGACCGCGGCCGGATCTACCTGCCGGCCGACCTGCTCGCCGCGCACCGCGCGGACCGGGCGCTGCTGCGGTGGAGCCGCGCCACCGGCCGCCCCGACAGGCGGATCACCGCGGTCCTGCGCGAGTTCGCCCACCTGACCCGGTGCGTCTACCGCGAGGCCCTGCCCGGCATCCCCATGCTCGACCCCGTTGCCCGGCCGTGCATCCGCACCGCGTCGGTCCTCTACGGCGGCATCCTGACCGCGGTCGAGCGCGACGGCTGGTCGGTGCTGCACCGGCGGTCGGCCGTCCCGACCGCGGTTCGCGCCTGCGTCGCGCTCGACGGCCTGGTCCGGGTCGGCGCGGCCCGGGCACGGGCCGCCGGCACCAGGCGGCGGGGGCACGTCGCGGTCCGGGAGGCGGCGTGAGCGGGGCCGCGCCGCGCCGCGCGCGCGTGCCGCTGAGGATGCGCGGCCGGGCGGTGCCGTGGGAGCGCCAGCGCCCCACCTGGCGCGAGGCGCGGCCGGCGCTGATCGCCGGGGCGCTGCGGCGCGCGCAGGAGCGGCCGTCCGGCAACTGGTACGTGCTCGCCGCGTCCTCGGCGGTGACCGCCGGCCGGCCGTTCGGCCGGACGGTGGCGGGGGTGGAGGTGGTGGCCTGGCGGGACGCGGCGGGGCGGCTGCAAGCCGGCCCCGGCGCCTGCCCCCACCTGGGCGCGCCGCTGAAGGAGGCCCGGGTGCACTGCGGCACCCTGATCTGCCGCTGGCACGGACTGGCGCTCGACGGCGGGACCGCGCCCGGCTGGTCGCCGCTGCCCGCACACGACGACGGGGTGCTCGCCTGGGTACGGCTGGACGCCGCCGGCGGCGAACGGCCGTCGCGGCGACCGGTCGTGCCCGCCCGCCCCGCGCCGGCCGCGACGCTCGCCGCCGTCCACGACGTGACGGGGGTGTGCGAACCCGCCGACGTGCTCGCCAACCGGCTCGACCCCTGGCACGGGGCCTGGTTCCACCCCTACTCCTTCGTGGACCTGACGGTGGAGGAGCCCGCCGACCAGGACGCCTTCGCCGTCCGGGTGTCCTTCCGGCTCGCGGGGCGGCTCGTCGTCCCCGTCCGGGCGGTGTTCACCGCGCCCGAACCCCGCACCGTCGTCATGCACATCACCGACGGGGAAGGGCGCGGCTCCAGCGTGGAGACCCACGCCACCCCGCTCGGCACGGACGGCGCCGGCCGACCGCGCACCGCGGTGGTCGAGGCGGTGCTCGCCACCTCCGAGCGGCCCGGCTTCCCCGCCGCCCGCGCGGCGGCCCCCGTCCTGCGTCCGCTGATGCGCGCCGCCGCGGCCCGGCTGTGGCGCGACGACCTCGCCTACGCCGAGCGCCGCTACGCGCTGCGCGCCGCGGGCCGCTTCCCCGGCTGACGTCCGGCCACCCGGGCGCAGATCGCGGTCGGGTGGCCGGTCACCTCCTGGACGCGGCGCGGTTCAGGGCCCGCAGGGCGGCGACGCGGCCGCGGTCCGGAACCGTCCACAACGTCTGCCCGCGCACGCCCCAGCGGGCCAGGAGCGTGTTCGCGGCCAGGAACCCGGACGTCGCGGCGCGCTCCATCAGGGCGACCGGCAGACCGGTGCGCACCAGATCCCCGGCCAGCACCACGGACTCCTCCCCGGTGCGCACACCCGGCCGGCCCCGGTACCCGCCCACGTCGAACAGCGGGCAGTCCGCCCGCCACTCGTGCCGCGCGTCCACGATCCGCGCCCGGCAGGTCTCGGGGTAGACCCGGCGGAGCTCCCGCACGAGCCGTTCCTGCACGGCGGCGCGGTCGGCGCCCTCGTCGACCGCGTAGGCGTGCAGTTCCACGACCGAGCCGCCGGTCGCCGCCGTCCAGCGGGCCGCCTCGCCCTCCCAGCGCTCCAACACGCTGACGTTGTCCAGCGGTCCGTAGCCGCTGGTGCCGAGGAACCCGGCCCGGTCGCGGTCCACCGGAGCGTCCAGCCACAACCGGGAGACCAGGAACGGCGGCGCGGTGCGCAGCGCGGCCACCGACGCCCGCCAGCCCTCCCCGCCGAGGCCGGGGGAGTCCGCCACGACCCTGCGCAGCCCCCCGGTGTCCAGCGCGAGCACCACCCCGTCGAAGACCTCGCCGTCCACCGCCACCCTGCCCCCGCCCAGGGGCCGCACCGTCCCCACCGGCGCGTCGCAGCGCACCCGCACGCCCAGGCCGGACAGGTAGGCCGCCAGCGGCTCCCACAGCGCCCGCGAGAACGGCTCGGCCGGCACGTCGAAGAGCAGGCCCTCCGACGAGCCGAGGAAGTAGATGTGGAACATCAGGGCCAACTCGGCGGCCGACAGCTCCCGCGGGTCGGCGAAGAAGCTGCGCGAGAACACCTCGAACGCGAGGTGGCGGGCGGAGGCGGGGAAGCCGATCGCGTCGAGGAACGTGCTCGCGCTGGTGCCGTCCAGCCGGTCGTACACGCCGGGGACCCGCACGTCCGTCAACGGCAGCGCCGCCCGCGGGTCCATGGCCGCCAGGTCGCGCCAGCCGAACGACGGGCTGCGCGCCACGAACCCCACCGCGCTCCACGGCGGGGTGCGGGGGACCTTCGCGAAGCTGTCCCGCAGACCGCCGGCGTGCCACAGCGGGTAGTCCGGCAGCGGCGTCAGCATGCCCAGCCCGGGGTCCGCCCGGCGCAGCAGCCCCCGCAGGTTGTAGTACTGGCGGAAGAAGGCGTGGAAGCCCCGGCTCATCGTGGCCGCCCGTCCGTCGGCGAGCACGGTCGGCCACGCGGCCAGTCGGCCGCCCAACTGCGGCTCACGCTCCGACACCACGACCCGCACGCCTCGTTCGGCCAGCCCGGTGGCGGCGGCCAGACCGGCGATGCCCCCGCCGACGACCGCGACCCGGGGCGGGTCGTCCCTCGGCACGCGCGGGAGGCCGGGGCCGGCCGGCCACACCTCGGCGCGGCGGTCCCGCCCGCGGCGGACCCCCGCGGCCCCGCGCTGCGACCGCGGTGCGCCGGTCACCACGCCGCCGTCTGTCCGGCCCCACGGGCGTCTTCGCGCCGCGCCAGGGGCGTCCGGCCGACGAAGGTGTGCACGATGCCCGTCGACCACCCGGGCATCGGAAGCGCCCGCACCCCGGTGTAGCCGGCCAGTTCCATCCGCCTGGCGAAGGCGCCGGCGGTGTCGAACCCCAGCACGCTGCGCCTCAGGTAGCGGTAGATGCCGCGGTCGCCGGTCAGGGCTCCGGCGGGTTCCACGACCGCCGCGCAGACCGCCCTCCACACCATCCGGTGCACCGGCCGGCCGCTGAGCGTGTACTCGTGCACCGCCAGCCGTCCGCCCGGGACGAGCAGGTCGCGTACCGAGGCCAGCACGGCGTCCGGATCGGCGAGGTTGCGGAAGAGGTACGCCGCCAGCACCGCGTCGAACGGCCCGGCCACACCGGCCTCCGACAACCGCTCGGCCGGGGCGTGCACGAATCTCACCCCGGCCGGCCAGCGTTTGGCGGACGCGCGGGCCAGCATTCCGGCGGAGGCGTCCACGGCCACGACCTCCGCTCCCGGCGCGGCGGAGAGCAGCGCGGCCGTCGACGTGCCCGTGCCGCACCCCAGGTCCAGGACGCGCAGCCCGGCGCCGGAGCCCGGCAGGCCGAGCCGCCGGGCCGAGCGGGCGAGGTCGGCCCGGTATCCCGGGTTGAACGCGGTCAGCCGGTCGTAGCCGGCCGCCGCGCGGTCGAACGCGGCGGACAGGCCCGACGGGCCGGTTCCTGGAAGCGGCGTCACGAGTCGTTCTCCTCGTCGGTGGGGCGGGCACCCGGTGCCACGGCGACGCGCGGCGCGGCGCCGTACGGACCTCGGCCGCCGCGCGACCCGGCCGGCGGCCGGCGCCGTAGGAGCGGCAGTTCGAGCGCGGTGCGGAGCATCGGCAGGACGGGCGTGCGCAGGCCGACGGACACGTCCTCGCGCAGGCGGGTACGGCCGTCGAGGAAGCGGAGCAGGCGGTCGGCGGGCACACCGGCGAACAGCCCGGTGAAGAAGTCGCCGCCGTCCACCCGGCCGGTGGCCAGGGCCCGCAGCATCACCGCGTCCATCGCCAGGGCGCGCGGGGGGTAGGCGGGGGGCGGCAGCGGGGTGCGGCCCTCGGCCAGCGCGGCGGCCACCGCACGGGACTGGCGCTGGACGGCCGCGAACGTGTACCCGGTGGCCGGCCGGGTCGCCCCGCCCGCGGCGCCGATCCGGAAGACACAGGCGCCCGCCCGCCGGGCGGGCCGGGCGTCCGACATGGGGATGACCCCCTGCTCGGCGCGTACCACCCGGAACGGCGGCAGCCGCAGCACCTCCCCGGTGTAGTGCCGTAGCGCCCGCGTGTACCCGGCCCCGTCCAGTACCGCCGGCGAGAACTCCGTGTACTCCACCAGCGCGTTCCGTGCTCCGAGCGGCAGGACGTAGCCGAAGGACAGCCCGTGCCGCGGGCGCGGCGTGCGGAAGTCCATCAGCTCGGCCACCCGCGGGTCGAAGACGGGGCGGTCGCAGCGCACGAACCAGCCGCGGAAGTGCTGGAGGAGCGTCGTCCGGGCCCTCGGGGGCGTGTCCGGGGGGCGTGAGTCGAACACCCACCGGGCGTGCCACACGGCCGGGCGGCCCCGCTCGTCCAGGCCCGCGACGCGCGCGCCCCCCGGGGCGTCGGCGACGTCCCGCACCCGGGCCACGCTCCGGCGCACCCACGGCGCCGCGGCCAGGCGGCGGGCGGCGAACGCCTCGAACGCGCGCGAGTCGAGCATCTTGTAGCGCAGCGGGCCGGTGCGCACGGTCGTCGCGGGCCCGCGGGCCCCGGTCACGCGCAGCCGGTCCCAGCAGGCGGCGAGCACGTCGTCGTACTCCCCTCCGGGCGGTTCCCAGTAGCAGAAGGTGCGCTCCGGCGGCCGCAGCGCACCCGGCGGGGCGTCGACGAGCAGGACCTCCAGCCGGCCGCGGAAGGACGGGTCGGCCAGTCGGTGTGCCAGCGACAGGCCGGCGGCGCCCGCGCCGACGATCAGCACGTCCGCGTCGAATCCCATCGCTGCCGCCTTCCCGCGCCGCGGACGGCCTCCGACGCCCCGCCGCGCGGGAGTTCCGCCGATCGCCGATCGCCGCCGCGTCCAGCATGGTGCCCGCGAGGGACGACGTGGCGCACGTCACCCGTACGGCCGGATCGCGTGTCGCCGCGTGAGGAACGCGTGAGCCGGGGTAGGCGGTGGTGCGGCGGCGCGCCCGGGGGCGGGGTCGGTGAGCCGTCGCCGGTCCCGGGCGGGGCCGGGAAGGCGGCGGACGAAGGCGAAGCAGTCGTGACGGATGACGTGCGGTTGAGCGTGGGTGAGACCTCCGGGCCCCTGGCGGTGGCCAGGCTGGACGGCGAGCTGGACATGATGTCGGCTCCCGAGGTGTACGTGCGGGCGACGGAGCTGCTGGAGTCCCATCCGCACCTGGTGCTGGACCTGTCGGGGGTCACCTTCTGCGACTCCACGGGGTTCAACGTGCTGCTGAGGTTGCGTCGCAGGGTGCTGGAGGCCGAGGGGTGGCTCGCCCTGGCGGCACCTCCTCCGAAGGTGGGCCAGCTCCTGGCCCTGACCGGCACGGAGGACGTGTTCGCCGTCTACGACAGCCCGGCCGCCGCGGTGGCCGCCCACCCGGGCGACGACGCGGGAACGACCGCCGCTCCCCGGGACACCGGCAGGCCCTGAGCGCTGTCCCGCAATCCCCCTCCGGGCGCCGCGGTGGCGGCCGCCGGGACGGCCGCGCGGTTCGCCGCGCAGGTCCAGGTCAGGGCGCGGTTCCACGGGCGGGCCGCACACCCCGCCGGCAACCCCACGGAAGGGGTCGACGCGCCGGCCGCCCTCGTCGTCGAGCGGGTGGGCACCGGTTACCGCCACTTCGGCAACACAGGCCGCTGTCCGCCCGGTGAGGTCCAGCGCGGACGCCCCCGGGCGACGGCGGGTCCCCGGGCGACGTCGGGCGGCTCCCGCCCCGGGGCAGGGGCGGGAGCCGCTGGGCCGACCTCAGAGGCCGGGTTCGAAGCGGTCCCAGGCCCGGTGGCGGGCGAGCAGCCCGGTCAGCGCGGACAGCGCGGCCGCGGGCTCGTCGGCGACCACCACCCCCGGGGCGTCGGGGGCGACGCCCGCCGTCCGGAGGGCGTCGGCTCCGTCCGCCCAGGCGCCCAGCGCCTTGCCGTGGCGGTACGCCTCGGTGATCAGCAGCAGCACCCGGGGGTCGATCCCGGCGGCCACCGCCGTGTCGTCCTCGACCTTGGCGTCGCGGGCACCACTGGCGTCCGCCCCCGGGGCGGGCGCGCCGGCCAGCAGGACGGCGTCGAACTCGGTGGAGCGCGCGGTGGCGAAGGTGCGCTGGACGGTGACGGGTTCGCCGTCCTGGTCGAGCTTCCCCCCGGTCGGGGCGATGACCAGGGGGACCATGCCCGCGTCCAGGACCGCCCGGCGGACCGCCCGGACGCCGGTCAGGTCCTGGTCTCCCGCGGTGACGATGCCGATGACCCGGCCGTCGGTCGGCCAGCTCCCGCCGAGCTGGGAGAGCGCCGGACTCGGCTGCGGTTCGGCCAGCGGCACGGTCGGGGCGGGCGCGGGCAGTCCCAGGCCGGTGGCGACCTGCGCGCACAGTTCGCCGTCGATGTTGGCGAGCACCAGCAGCGCGCGCTCCTTGACGGCCGTCTCGTAGCACTTGTTCAGCTCGAAGGTGTACGCGGCGACGATGTGCTCGCGTTCGGTCGGGGTCATGCTCAGCCAGAACAGACGGGGCTGGCTGAAGTGGTCGTCGAAGGAGACGGGCGCCTCGCGGACCTTGGCGGCGGAGGGCACCGGGACCGGGACCTCGATGTAGGCGCCGGTGTCGGCCCCGGCCAGGAACGGGCACCCGCCGTCCAGGGAGTTGGGCCGGTAGGGGGCGACACCGCTGTGGACCGCGGTCTGGTGCATGCCGTCGCGGAGCATGTCGTTGACCGGCGCGTGCGTGCGGTTGACGGGCAGTTGCGGGAAGTTCGGGCCGCCGAGCCGGGTGATCTGCGTGTCGAGGTAGGAGAAGAGCCGGCCTTGGAGCAGCGGGTCGTTCGTGACGTCGATGCCGGGGACGAGGTTGCCGAGGTGGAAGGCGACCTGCTCGGTCTCCGCGAAGTAGTTCGACGGATTGGCGTTCAGGGTGAGCAGCCCGATCGGCCGGACCGGCGCCAGCTCCTCCGGGACGATCTTCGTCGGGTCCAGCAGGTCGATCCCCTCGAACGTCTGGTCCTCGGTGTCGGGGAAGGTCTGCACCCCCAGCTCCCACTGCGGGTGGGCACCGGACTCGATCGCGTCGGCGAGGTCGCGGCGGTGGAAGTCCGGGTCCATGCCGGCGGTGATCTGCGCCTCCTCCCACACCTGGGAGTGCACACCGAGCTTCGGCTTCCAGTGGAACTTCACCAACGTGGTGGCGCCCTCGGCGTTGACCAGCCGGAAGGTGTGGACGCCGAAGCCCTCCATCATCCGGTAGGAGCGGGGGATGCCGCGGTCGGACATGTTCCACAGCGTGTGGTGGGTCGCCTCGGTGTGCAGGGTGACGAAGTCCCAGAAGGTGTCGTGCGCGCTCTGCGCCTGCGGGATCTCCCGGTCCGGGTGCGGTTTGCCGGCGTGGATCACGTCGGGGAACTTGATCGCGTCCTGGATGAAGAACACCGGGATGTTGTTCCCGACGAGGTCGAAGACGCCCTCGGTGGTGTAGAACTTCGTCGCGAAACCGCGGGTGTCGCGGACCGTGTCCGCCGAGCCGCGTGAACCGAGCACCGTCGAGAAGCGGACGAAGACCGGCGTCTCGACGTCCTTGGCCAGGAACGCGGCCTTGGAGATGCCCTCGGCGGCCCCGTAGCCCTGGAACACCCCGTGCGCCGCGGCGCCGCGGGCGTGCACCACGCGCTCCGGGATGCGCTCGTGGTCGAAGTGGGTGATCTTCTCCCGCAGGTGGTGGTCCTGCAGCAGCACCGGACCGCGCGGGCCGGCCTTGAGCGAGTGGTCCGTGTCGTACAGCCGCGCGCCCTGGGCGGTGGTCAGCCGCTCCCCGCCCTGCGCCACCTTCTTCTGCGGCACCCCGGTCTCCTGACCGGTCGGGCCGTACGTGTCCGGGCCGCGCTGGTCGGGCTTGGGCGGCAGCGGACCGCTCGGCGTCGTCGGCTCCTCCACCGTGGGAGGCCGGGAGCCCGGGGCCCCGGGGATCTCGTTGCCGGGACGCACCGCGTCCTGGACCTTCTCGACCACCTTGTCTGCGGCGGCTGTCACGGGGTTCTTCTTGGCGCTCACGGGACTCCGATCAAGGGAGGGGCGGAGTGTGGTGTGTCGTGCGGGGCGTGTGGGACCTGAGGGATCTCCCGGCCCGCCGGGTGCGGTTACCCCCATCGACGCTCCTGACGCTCGGACACACCCGCATGAGGCGCGGGTTCACCCGGCGGGTCGCCCCCGATGGCCGATTCCGCATCCGTGCACGACGGGCAGCGGCCCCGGATGAACCGCCGGCGGAACCGGGCGTCGCGCATGGGCAGGATGGGCCGTCCGGAGGAGGTTGCGCCCGGTGCGGGTTGAGGGGGCGGAGGCCGGGCAGGGGGATCGCATGGATCACTCGCGAGCGCCGGTGCTGGAGGCCTTGGCGGCGTACCACGCCGAGGGACAGATGCCGTTCACCCCGCCGGGGCACAAGCAGGGCCGGGGAGCGGACCCCCGGGTGCGCGAGGCGCTGGGGGACGAGATCTTCCGCGCGGACGTGCTCGCGACCGCCGGCCTGGACGACCGCACGTCGTCCCGGCACGTGCTCCAGCGCGCCGAGGCGCTGATGGCCGACGCGGTCCACGCCGACCACACCTTCTTCTCCACCTGCGGGAGTTCGCTGTCGGTCAAGGCCGCCATGCTGGCGGCCGCCGGCCCGCACGAGAAGCTGGTGGTCAGCCGCGACGCGCACAAGTCCGTGGTCTCGGGGCTGATCCTGGCCGGCATCCGCCCGGTGTGGGTGGAGCCCCAGTGGGACGCCGACCTGCACCTCGCCCACCCTCCGGCCCCCGCGTCCTACGAGGCGGCGTTCGAGGAGCACCCCGACGCCCGCGGCGCCCTGGTGACCAGCCCGACCCCGTACGGGACGACCGCCGACCTGGCGGAGATCGTCCGCATCGGCCACGCGCGGGACCTGCCGGTCATCGTCGACGAGGCGTGGGGCGCGCACCTGCCCTTCCACCCCGAACTGCCGACCTGGGCGATGGACGCGGGCGCCGACCTGTGCGTCACCTCCGTGCACAAGATGGGCTCGGGGTTCGAGCAGGGCTCCGTCTTCCACCTCCAGGGCGACCGGATCACCCCCGGGACGCTCGCGGCGCGCGCCGACCTGCTCGGCACGACCAGCCCGTCGGTGCTGCTCTACGCGGGGCTGGACGGCTGGCGGCGCCAGATGGTCGAGCAGGGGGCGGAACTGCTCGACCAGGCGCTCACGCTGGCGGCGCAGGTCCGTGCGACCCTCGACGGCATCGACGGCGTGCACGTCCACGGGCGGGACGACTTCTGCGGCCCCGGCCGTGGCCACGACATGGACCCGTTGCAGGTGTTCGTCGACGTGTCGGAGCTCGGCGTGACCGGCTACCAGGCCGCCGACTGGCTGCGCGCGCGCCACCGGATCAACCTGCACGTCTGCGACCACCGCCGGGTCAGCGCCCAGTTCACCTACGCCGACGACGCCGCGAGCGCCGACCGGCTGGTGGGCGCGCTGCGGGACCTGAGCCGTACCGCCGGCAGCCCGGACGGCCTGGAACCCGCCGATCGGCGGGTGGAGGTGCCCACGCCGGACAGGCTGCGGCTGGAGCAGGCGATGCTGCCACGGGACGCGTTCTTCGGCCCGATCGAGTCGGTCCCGGCCGAGGCCGCCGCCGGCCGGGTCGCGGCGGAGATGCTCACGCCCTACCCGCCGGGCATCCCCGCCGCCCTGCCCGGCGAGCGGCTGGACGCAGCGGTGGTGCGCTACCTGCGTACGGGTGTCGCCGCCGGCATGGTCGTCCCCGACGCGGCGGACGGCACGCTGGACACGATCCGGGTGGCGGTCGAAGGGTGAGTGCGGCTTCCGGGCCGGGGCTGCCGCACTCCGCGGCCGTGCGGTGAGCCGCCGGTCGCCGGTCGCCTGCCGTCGGCCGGTGAGCTGCCGGTCGCCGGTCTCCTTCGCCGGGCGCTGACCGGGCACCGTGCTCCGCCTCACCGACGGGCGGTGCGCCGGTCAGCCGTCAGCGGGCTCCGGGGGCGGCTGGCAGCGCGGGCACCAGAAGGTGGTCCGCCCGGCGATCCGGTCGCGGTGCAGCCGCGCGTGCCCGCGGGGGCAGGTCGGCGGCGTCTGCCCGCGGTGGCCGGTGAGCCACGTGGGCCGCCCGGGTACCCGGCCCGCGCGTACCGACTGGTCGAGGACACGGGTCATGGCGGTGTGGATCCTGCGGCATTCGCCCCGGGTCAGCGAGTTCGCGGGCCGGGACGGGTGCAGGTGCGCACGCCAGAGGATCTCGTCGACCAGGAGGTTGCCCAGTCCGGCGAGCGCCGACTGGTCCATCAGCACCGACTTGGCCGTCGCCCGGCGCCGGCGCAGCAGCTCGCGGAGGGTCCCCTCGCCGACCGCGGCTGCGTCCGGCCCCTGACCGCCCAGTGCCCGCTCCACCCCCGCGTCGGAGGCGGCGAGCCGGAGACCTTGCAGCTTGCGCTGGTCCCGGAAGCGCACGCCCCGCCCCCCGGACAGGTCGAACCGCACGCGGTCGTGCCGGTGCGGGGGTTCCCCGGGCGGGCAGGCGACGAGCTCCCCGGTCATCCCGAAGTGCAGGAGCACGGCCGCCCCGCCGTCGGTCCGGGCGACCAGCCACTTCCCGCGGCGCTCCGGCTCCAGGAACCGGTGCCCTTCGAGCGCGCGGCGCAGCCGCCGCGCGCTCACACCGCGCAGCACCCCGGAGTCCCTGACCTCGACCTTCTCGATCCGCCGGCCCCGCCCGTTCGAGCGCAGCACCCTGCGGAAGCCCTCCACGTCGGGCAGCTCGGGCATGCGGCCTCCTCCCTCGCACGCCGGGACGCGGCGCGGGCCGTGCCGGCGGTGACTCCCGTGACGGGCTCTTTCCCCGCTGGTCGGACCGTCCGCTGGTGTGCGCTTCCACCCCGGGTGTCCCGTCCCCCGGAACCGAAACGGCCGCCGGGGGAGACAGCGGCGGCGCCCGCCGAACTCCGTCATCTCCCGAGGTGTCCGGAGGATCCCCACGGCCGGACCCGGAGGGATTCGCGGCACCGGCGCACGCATACGGCCGCGGCGGAAGGGCAAACGCAGGTGTCCGCCGCTCCGGATGCGGCGGGCCGTACGTGCCCCGACCCTGGAAAAGCGCCTGGCCGAAGGCCACGGCACCGACCCGCGTCCCCTGGAGGACCCGATGACCACTGCCCCCGTGCGGCTCACCGATCTCGGGATGCTGTGGACGCTCCCGGGCGTGTACGCCCCCCAGGAGGACACCCGTCTGCTCGCCGGCGCGCTGCGCGCCGAGCGGATCACCGCGGGTATGGACGTCCTGGACCTGTGCACGGGCAGCGGCGCGCTGGCGGTGCAGGCCGCGCGCATGGGCGCCCGCGTCGCGGCCACCGACATCTCCCGGCGTGCGGTGATCACCGCGAGGGCCAACGCCCTGCGCGCCGGGCAGCGGTTGCAGGTCCGCCGCGGGGACCTGTCGGGTCCCTGGGGCCGCCGCACCTTCGACGTCGTGGTGGGCAATCCGCCCTACGTCCCCGCCCGCGGCCGACGCTCTCCCCCGCGGGGCCGGGCGAGGGCCTGGGACGCGGGCCAGGACGGCCGGTACGTCCTGGACCGGATCTGCGCGCAGGCGCCGTACCTGCTGCGCCCGCACGGGGTGCTGCTGATGGTGCAGTCGGGGCTCAGCGGTGTCGACTCGACGCTGCGACGGCTCACGGCGTCCGGGCTGAGCTGCTCCGTCACGGCCCGGGCGTCCGTCCCCTTCGGCCCGGTGCTGCGCCGGCGGTCGCCGTGGCTGCGCGAGCAGGGGTTGGTCCGCGCGGGCGAGGACCGGGAGGAGCTGGTGGTCGTCCGCGCGGAGAGGCTCTGACCGCTCACCACGGGTCTTCGGCGAGCAGCGGCCCCAGGGGGCCGAGGTGGAGGTTCAGGTCCTCGCGGCGCAGGCCGTGGTGCGCGCACAGTTCCGTCATCGCCTCGTCCAGCCGCATGAGGGCGAGGCCGAGCCGCTCCTCCTGGTCCGGGGTGAGGTCGTCCTGGTCCAGGCGGCGCACGGCCTGGCGTTCGAGGAGTTGGCGGACGAGCTCGACGAGTGTCAGCACGAGGGACACGAGGTCGCGTGCGGCGTTGTCCGGGTCGAGATCGACGGTGGGTCCGCTCACAGCGGCCCCCCGTCGCTCCAGGGGGCGGGGACCCGTTCGCTGACGGAGGCGAGCAGGGCGTGCAGCGAGAGCCGGACGAGGGGGACCTCGGCGATGGCGATGACGAGATCGCCGCTGATCACGACCCCGGTCGCCAGGACACGGTCGAGCAGGTCCACGAGCGGGACACCCAGCGGGGCACCGCTGTCGGGGCCCAGCCAGGGGACCGGCTCGACGGGGGCGGTCACGGCCGTCTCCCTTCCGTGAAGGAGTAGGGGACCCAGGGACCGGAGACGTCGATGTGCACGTCGAGGCCCGGAAAGGCGCCGTGCAGGGCCCGCACCGCCGTGGCCAGCTCCTCCGCCCGGGCGTCGTCCACGAGGAACGCGGCGTTCAGGACCTGGTGCCGCTCCGGTCCGGTGATCCGGGGGCCGTGCGGGGTACGGCGCACCGCGGCCACCGCGAGGGCGGCCGCGGTGTCGTGGACCTGTTGGGCGACGTGCAGGGTCGCGTCCTGCCATGCCCGACGGTCGCGTTCGCGCCCCCGCACGCGGGTGAGGTACGCGGCTCCGGCATCGGCATCGGCACCGGCACCGGTACCGGCTCCGGTACCGGTTGCGGCATCGGCACCGGTTCGGTCGCCGACGGCCCGCGGGGCGCTCCTCGCCGGCGCCCGCGCCTCGGCAGGGCGCCCGATGTGCACCTTGACGGCCCATTCGGCGCGCCCCGTCAGCCGGTCGAGCACGCCGACGAGGTGGGACCGCTGCTGGTCGAGGACGTCGACGGCGCGCCGTTCGTCCGTGAAGAGGGTGGCCAGGGGCAGGGGCACGACCGGCCCGTCCTCGGCGGCCGCGGTGATCACGGCATGGTGGCTGCGCGCGCAGTTCTCCAGCACGAGCGGGTCCGCCAGCCGTTGGCGCAGCGCCTCCTGCGTGAACTCCGCGGCGGGCACGCTCTGCACGACCGCCCACAACGACCCGGCCAGCGGGAGCAGGCGCAACGGTCCGCCGCCCGCGTGCCCGGTCCGGCCCGCCAGCGCGCCGGGATCTCCACTGCGCCGGACGGCGAAGACGCAGGTCGCTGCCGCGCCCGCGGCCGGCGCGTACGCCGCGGGACCCCGGTCGGTGGCGCTCATGCGGTGTCCTTGGACCGTGCGCGTCCGGAAGGCCGCTCGTCGTGGGCCTCCAACTCGGCGAGCTGGGCCCGGAGTTCCTTGTTCTCCCGGGCCAGGGCGTTCTCGGCCGCGCGGGAGGAGAGGGCGGGATCGGTCTCCCACCAGTCGATGCCGGCCTTCTTCGCCGTCTCGACCGACGAGATGAACAGCCGCAGCCGGATGGTGAGCAGTTCGATGTCCAGCAGGTCGATCTTGATGTCGCCGGCGATCACGATGCCCTTGTCCAGGATGCGTTCGAGGATGTCGGCGAGGTTGGCCGTCGAAGGGGAGTGGTAGGTGGAGGGGTCGGACTCGGCGGGAAAGTCGAGCGGCGCCGTCACCGCCGGCTCCGGGTGCGCTTGCGAGGTGGCGCCTTGACGTCCTCGTCGTCCTCGTCCTCTTCGCTCCCGTCCTCCTCGTCCTCGGCCTCCTCTTCGTCCGGCTCCTCGCTCTGCTCCTCCTCTTCTTCGGCCTCCTCGTCCTCGGCGGGCTCGTCGTCCTCCAGCCCCTCCTCGTGGGAGCGGACGACCTCGCCGTCGCGGATCTCGCCGCGCCAGCCCTCGACCTCCTCGTCGGCGTGCAGGGTGACGTGGCGGCCGAAGTGCTTGAGGTCCAGGCGGAGCCGCCGGCCCTGGGCGCGCCAGAGGTTGCCGGTCTTCTCGAAGAACCCGGCGGGGGTGTACTCGACGACCACGAGGATGCGGGTCAGGCAGGGACCGATCCCGTGGAAGCTGACGGCGCCGGCCGTGCTTCCCTTCGCGCCCTCGGACGTCCACACGATCCGCTCGTCCGGGACCTGCTCCTGGACCGTCGCCTTCCAACTCCGGCCGGACGGACCGACCTTGACGTCCCACGTGGTGGTGGTGTCGTCCTCCTGGGAGACTCCGCGCACCCCTTTGGTGAATCCGCTGAAGTCCTCGAACTGCGTCCAGTGGTCGTAGACCGTGCGCAACGGGACTCCGACGTCGAGCGACTCGACGATGTTGACGGCTTTGACCTCGCCCTGTCCGCCCTCGTCCCCGCCACCGGCGCCCACGGCGCCCTTGACGGTGTCCACGACCTTGTCCTTGGCGTCCTTGGCCTTCTGCCCGACCACCGCCTTGAGCGGCGACTCGCCCCGCAGGACACGGCTGCCGATGCCCAGCGCCCCGCCCTCGCCCTCGCCGATGCCGGACAGCCGGTCGGTCACGTCGGACACCTTGTCGCCGGCCTTGTCGATCCAGCCCTGGGCCAGGCCGGACAGGAAGCGGCCGAACTCCTCGCGCAGTTCCTCCAGCCCGGTCGGGCCGTCGGACTTCTTGCTCTGCCTGGCCATTCCGCCTACCTCCCGCGCCGGTTCGTCGTGGCCCGGGAGCGTCCCGATGCCGTCTTCTCGGCCTTCCCGCCGCGCCGCGCCGCGGACGGGTCCGCAGCCGTCCCGTCGGAAGTCCGCCTCTTCGCGGATGCGGCGGACTTCTTCGGCGAGGTCCGCTTCGCGGTCGTGGGCTTCCCGGCCGGGGTCCCGTGCGCCGCCTTCTTCGCGGTCTTCTTCGCCGTCTTCTTCCGTGCCGGTTCCGGCGTGCGCCGGCGGGGCGCGGGCCGATCCGCGGTGCCGCCGTCCCCCTCGCCGTCCCCGGCGTCCTGCCCGTCGGCCCCTTCGGGCTCCTCCTCGTCCCGCCCGCGCCCTTGCCCGCGTCCTCGGTCGCGGAGCGCTCCGGCGAGCGAGGAGAAACCCCGGTCGGTGGAGGAGGACGCGGCCGCGCGCACGGCACCGAGGAGTTCGCCCCTGATCTGCTCGCGCAGGCCGGCCAGTTGGGGGTGCTCGCGCAACTGGCGCAGGCCCTCGGCGGCGAGCCCCGCCGGAGTGAGGCCGAACCTGCGCCCCGCGACGAACGTACCGATGGCGATGGCCGTCCTCGCCTTGCGGGTACGGCCGATGAGGTAGCCGCCGGCCACCGCCGCGGCGAGCGCGGTCTTCTGCGAACTGTCCATCAGCGAACGTCTCCCGATTCGTGGGCGGCGCTGTGCCGCCGGGGTGTGCGGCGTTCCAACTCGTCGAGCAGGCGCTCCTCCTCGGCCTCGAACCGGGCGGCGTCGATCTCGCCGTCGTCGAGCGCCCGATGGAGCTCGGCCAGCCGGGCGCGGAGCACGGCCGGGTCGTACATCTCCTTCTCCGCCGTCTCCAGCAGCACCTGGGAGACCCAGCCGACGCCCCGGACCGGGGCGAGCGGCAGGAGCAGCAGGCCGGTGAACACGCCCATCTCAGATCTCCGCGAGGGTCGGCACGTCGGAGAAGCTGTAGCAGGGCAGCGGGCCGGTCAGCCGCAGACCGGCGCTGGCGGCGTGCCGGCCGGCGAGCGCGTCCACGGCGGTCCGGCAGCCGTCCGCGCGGTCCGCGGCGACGAGGAAGGACGTGTTCAGGACGCAGCCGGGCACGTCGGGGCCGGGCCGGGTCTCGTCGGCGAGCGCGGTCAGGGCGGCCACCGCCTCTCGCGCCACCGCCTCGGCCCGCCGGCGCAGGCCCGCCGCGACCACCTCACCGAGGCGCACGCTCGTGTCGTAGCCGGGCCTGCGCCGGGCCTCCTCCCGCAGCCTCCGGACCTCCGCGTCCTCGCGGACCAGGTCCGCCAGGCCGGACTCGACGGGCGACACCTTGAGGTTGAGCTCGACACGGCCGGCCACCCGGGCCAGCGCCGCGCCGTAGCCCTCCGCCTCCGTGCGCAACCGGGCGACCACGGCGTCCTCGTCCTCGGCGACCACGCCGAACCGGGCGGGCAGCACCGGGCCGCCGTCCGCGAGAGCGAGCAGGGCGTTCTGGTGGGCCTGCAGGTCCCTGCGGTAGGCGCGCAGCCGCGGCGGGGCGGCGCTGACCACGGCGGCCAGCCGCCCTGCCACGAGCGCCCGCAGCCGGGCCGGCGGGTCGCCGATGCCGTGCACCCCGCGCGGCAGGGACACGTCGGCTCCGGTCACCGCGTAGACGTAGGTGCTCACCGCGGTCAGTCCTCCTCGTCGTGGTGCCGTGCGCGGCTGGTGGAGCGGCGGGCCGAGGTCCGGCGCCGCGGCCGCTCCGGTTCCTTCTCCTCCTCGTCGGTGTCCTCCTCGTCCTGGTCCTCGTCGTCTCCGACGCCGAGGGCTCCCTTGACCTTGTCGCCCACCGACCGGGCCGCCTTCTTGGCACCGGTCCTGCCCACGGCGGCGGAGGCCCCCCCGAAGAGTTCCGGGACAGTCCGGCTGGTGGAGTCGCTCTCCAGGTTCAGGCGGTTGCACGCCTCGGCGAAGCGCAGGTAGGTGTCCACGCTGGCCACGACGATGCGTGCGTCGATCTTGAGGATCTCGATCCCGACCAGCGAGACCCTGACGAAGACATCGATGACCATGCCCCGGTCGAGGATGAGGTCCAGAACGTCGTAAAGGGTGCCCGCACGAGGGGCACAGACGACGTCATCGGCTATGACGGTCACGGTGACACCGTTCTTTCGGGGAGACTCCGGCGGATGAGTCCGGAGTGGACGGGGGTTCGGGGATCACTCGTCGACGGCGCCGCGCCGGTATCTGTGGACACGGCGGTAGCTGCGGAGCGAACCGTCCTCGGAGAGCTCGACCTCGTACGTCGCGAGCAGACTGGTGGTGTCCGGGACGCGGGCGACCTCGACCACGTCCACGCTGACGCGCCAGCCGCCCTCCTCCAGGGGTGCGACCGCCGAACAGCCTTCGGTCGGGCGCTGGATCAGCTTGCCGAGGCCGCGGGAGGCCCGCGCGGCCGCGTCCTGCGCATCGCTCACCCGCTCGGTGCGGGTGGCGGGCCGGCGGGAGGACGGGCGGGACTGCCGGGCACGTGTCTCTGCCATGCCCTCACCCTGCGGGGACGTCAGAAGCTTCGCACCCGGGAAGCGGCCATCCGACGTCCGTCCTCACCCATGCCGCCCCTGGCCCGGCGGAAAGGTCCTCCCGACGGGCCCCGACAGGTGGTCCGCGGCGCGACGGCGGTCCTCCCGCCCGTGCCGGGGCGGGTGGGCCGCGCGGACCGGCGAAGTGCACGGCGAGCGGGCGAGCGAGCGAGCGGGCGGACGGTCCGGTGCGCGGGCCGCGCGCTGCACGGTGGTCCCTGGTGGGGGCTCAGGCGTCCCGGCCGGTTCGGGCGGCGGTTCCGGCGGGGGCGCTGGTCGGCACGGGTGGGCGGGTCGGGCGCCGCCGGGCAAGTGCCGTGGCCGGAAGCCCTCGCCGCTGCCGACGGACGGGCGGTGACCCGATGAGCGCGGCGCCCGCCCTCGGATACGAGGTCTTCGTCTCGGAGGCGGCCCCGGTCGCCACCCCTCCCCGCCCCGACAACGGCCCGTCACGCTGGTCGTCCCTCTCCCACACCCTCGTCTACGGCCGGACCGAGGCGCTGCTGACCGATCCTCCGATCACCCGGGCGCAGGCCGACGTCCTCGCCGGGTGGATCGAAAGCCACGACGTGGCACTGCGGTTCATCTACCTCACGCACGCGCACTTCGACCACTTCGCGACCACGAACCACCTGCTGCGCCGCTTCCCGGACGCCACGGTCGTCGCAAGCCGGGCGGTGCTCTCCCGCATCGCCCGCCAGACCCCGGGCGGGGTACTCGCCGAGAGGTACCGGAACTTCTTCGGCGACGCCCTGCCCCAGCCTCCGGTGACTCCCCGCGGCTCCGCGTTCCCGGCGGACGGGCTGCGGCTCGACGGGCACGAACTCCTCGCCCACGAGGTCGGCCACTCCGACACCGACGACACCAGCGTCCTGCACGTGCCGTCGCTGGACCTGGTCGTCGCCGGTGACGTCGTCTACAACAACACCCACCAGTACCTGGGCGAGGCCCGGGACGGCGGCCTGGAGGCGTGGTACCGCGCGCTCGACGAGGTCGCCGCCCTCGAACCGCGGTTCGTGGTGGCCGGTCACAAGGACGTCCGGCGTGGAAATCCCGCCTCCGACATCGAGGAGACGCGTCGCTACCTCGACGTCGCCGGTGAGGTCATCCAGCGGTCCACGAACCGTGCGGACTACTTCGAGGCCGTGAAGCGGCGCTGTTCCGAGCGGGTGAACCCCTGGGCGATCTGGCTGAGCGCCCTCCAGTTGTTCGAGGACTGAGGACCGCCACCGCACCAGCCCGTCGCCGGTGGGAAGGAGCGGACGCGGTCCTCCCCACCGGCGACGGCCGGCGTCCTCGGCGACACCCCGGCGCGGCGGTCACCTTCCGCGACGGACCCGAACCGCTCCGCGACGGGGCGGCGCGAGATGTCGCGCGGGAGTCGAAGGGAGGGGCGAAGGGAGATAAAAGTCCGATATGGGGGCAGCGGGACCTGAGGGGGAATCGACGATCGGAGACATCGTGGCCAAGCACGCGAAGATCACCGAAGGCGACCGGGTGAGCTGGAGGAGCCACGGAAGCACCGCCATCGGCACCGTCAGGCGCAAGCTGACCCGCCGGGGCCGGGCGGCCGGACGGACGGTCGACGCCTCCCCGCACGAGCCGCAGTACGAGGTGCGGAGCGAGAAGTCCGGCGGCACCGCCGTCCACAAGCCCGGCGCCCTGACCAGGCGGCCCAGGCGCAAGGGGAAGGGCCGGTGACGGGCGGCGCGGACGAAGACCGGGAGGACGCCGTCCGCGACTTCCACGACGCGGTGAACATGACCGCCTCGGAACTGGAGGAGTGGCTCGCCACCGACGAGTCCCGCCACGCCGGGCAGCACAAGGGCGGTGGCGAGAGCACCGGCCACGCGTCCGGCCGCCGGATCGTGGAGTTGCTGCGCTCGCGCAGGGGCGACCTCGACGCCGACGACGAGCGCCACATGCGCAAGGTGTCCGGCTACGTCCGCCGACACCTCGCGCAACGCCCCTCCGGCGACGTCACCGCGACCACGTGGCGGTACTCGCTGATGAACTGGGGCCACGACCCGCAGAAGTGACCGCGGCCTGCGACCGCAGGCGCGGCCGGCCGGCGCGGGCGGTGGACATCCCCGACCGCGCGAGGCCCGGAAGCCGTGGCGCCGGCCCCCTGAGGGCCGCACGCGGTGCCGGAAAGGACAGGAGGCGAACAATGGAGCGACCCGAGCCGGAACACACCGGCGCCACCGTCCACGAGCCCGGCCGCGCGCCGGAGAAACCGTCGGACCTGCCCGAGGGCTCCTCGCGCGGAATCCTGAAACGCACCCTCAAGGAGTACAAGGCCGACAACCTGGCCGACCTGGCCGCGGCACTGACGTACTACGCGATCCTGGCGATCTTCCCGGCGCTGCTGGCCCTCGTCTCGATCGTCGGGCTCCTGAGCAAGTCGTCCGCCAAGTCGCTGACCGACAACATCACCAGCGTGGCGCCCGGCGCCGTACGGTCCACCCTCACCAGCATCGTGTCCCAGGTCCAGGCCAGCGGGAACAAGGCCCTCATCCCGCTGATCATCGGGGTCGTGGTCGCCCTGTGGTCGGCCTCGGGGTACGTGGCGGCCTTCATGCGGGCCGGCAACGCGGTCTACGACATCGGGGAGGGGCGCCCGGCGTGGAAGGCACTGCCCACCCGGTTCGCGATCACCGTCTTCATCGTCATCGTCCTGGCCGCGATCTCCGTGGGAATCGTGTTCACCGGCAGCCTGGCCCGCCGGACCGGGCACATTCTCGGGATGGGCGACACCGCGGTGACGGTGTGGAACTACGCCAAGTGGCCCGTCATGGTCGTCCTCTTCGCCCTGGTCGTCGCGGTGCTGCACTGGGCGGCACCGAACGTCAGGCACAAGTTCGCCTGGGTCACCCGCGGCAGCCTGCTGAGCGTCCTGCTGTGGATCGTCGCCTCGGCGCTCTTCGCCGTCTACGTCGCCAACTTCAGCAGCTACAACAAGACCTACGGCACCTTCGCCGGAGTGATCATCTTCCTCGTCTGGCTCTGGATCTCCAACATCGCCCTGCTCCTGGGCCTGGAGTACAGCGCGGAATCCGAGCGCGCCCGGGCGGAGGAAGGCGGGCAGCCCCTCGGCGAGGAGCCCTACGTCGAGCCGCGCGACACCCGCAAGCTCTGATCGGCGGCCCCGTCGCAATCCCGGTCCGCCCCGCAGTCCCCGTCTGCCCCGCAGTCCCGGCCGGCCCCGCGGGGTCGACCGGGACTCCGACGCGCACCTGCGCGCCCCGGGTCAGCGGGCGCGGCGCCGCGGGGCCAGCTTGTAGAGCGCCAGGCCGGCCGCCACCAGGGTGGCGGCCGCGACGAACAGCGCCACGCTGTGCGCCCACACGCCGGTCGCCGCCAGCGTGGCCCCCGCGGTGCCGGTGGTGCCGGCGCCGATGGTTCTTCCGTACATGGTCCTTGTCTCCTCTGTGTTGACGGGTTGACGGGTTGACAGGTTGAGCGACGTGGGGGGAAGCAGGGGGACATCGCCCGGATCAGGTGGCGACCCACTTCTCCTCGCTGCGGCGCAACAGCCCCCACAACGAGGAGAAGTACACGGCGTGCTGGAAGAGGTCGTAGAGCATCTCGGGCACCATCAGCGCGGCCACGACGACCGCGCGCGGGCCGGCCCTGCGCACCGAGACCACCTTCTCCACCAGGAAGAGGGCGCCGATGGCCGTCCAGAACGGCGACAGGCCCGGCCAGCCGTACGAGCTGAGCGTGAAGGCCATGAAGGACAGGTAGACGAGGAAGCTGACCGCGCCGAACCCCATCATGAACTGCTGCACGAAGTACCGCGCCGTCACGCGCGTCCAGCCGTAGTCCCGCAGGTTCTCCAACGCCCCGCGCTGCCAGCGCATCCGCTGGTGCCACAGCTTGGGCCAGGTGGTCATCACCTCGGTGGTCACCGCGCAGCCGGCGGGCGACATCGTGCGGTAGCCGAGGGTCTTGACGGCCTTGGTGATCTCGTCGTCCTCGGTCAGGGAGGCGAGGCTGTAGTAGTCCGAGCCGCCGCCGATCCGGCCTTCCCGGCGGGAGGCGCGGACCTCCCTCAGGACGCGTGCGCGGAACATCGTCCCGGTGCCGGTCAGCACCGACGCCTTCCCGCCCCTGCGCTCGACCTCCCAGGCGTAGCGGTGGAACTCCATGCGCTGGAGCAGGCCGAGCAGCCCGCCGCCCTGCTCTCCGTAGAACACCCCGCCGACCGCGCCCACCCTGCGGTTGAAGGTTCCCTCGGCGGTCTGCACGAACCAGGGGCTGAGCACGGTGTCGGCGTCCTGCACGAGGACCAGGTCGCGGTCCGACAGGTGGGGGAGCGCCCACGCGATGGCCTGGTTGAGCGCGCCGGCCTTCTTGTGGGTGTTGCCCCGGGTCTCGAAGACCTCGGCGCCCGCTTCCCGTGCGACCCGCACGGTGGCGTCGGTGCAGTTGTCGGCGACGACCACGACGAGGTCCGGGCGCCGCGTCTGGGCGTACAGGCCGTCGATCGCCTCGGCGATACGGTCCTGCTCGTTGTGCGCCGGGATGAGCGCGATCAGGCGGGGCCGGCCGCCGGAGAAGTCGTCGGCGGCGTGGGCGCGGCGCGGTGCGTGCCGCGGCACACCCGGGGTCGCTCGGTCGAAGGACGCGGAGCGCGATTCCGCGAGATCGGGCACGTCACGCTCCGTGGGTCTCGTTGGCCGGTTCCCCACCGGCCACGACGATCCTGCACAAGATCTCCACATCGGCGCAAGATGCCTGGGATGACTATCTGATCACTTGAGGGAGGAAACATGCGAAGTGCCCGAACCACGGGTCACCGAAGCCCCGTCCGGCACAGAGCGCCCAGCGAGCGGCGGATGGCGGGTGGCGGATGGCGGGTGTCGAGCGGCGGGTGAAGGCGGAACCGTGGGCGACCACCGGAGCCGTCCGGCAGCGCGGGGATCGTCCTGTCGACGGTGCGCGGCTCACGAGACGAGGACCGTGGCCAGCTCGCCCGGCCGGGCGGCGAACGGGGTGTGGCTGCCGGGCAGGGTACGCACGGTGAACGGGCTGCGAGGGAAGGCCCGGTCGGCTTCCGCGATCATCAGGTCCTGCGCGGCCGGTGCCAGCGCCCGGTCCTCGGCGCAGCGCAGGAAGGTCCGTGGAATCCGTCCCCACCGTGTTGCGGTCAGGGTGACCGGAGCCGTCGGTATCGCCAGGGGCAGATCGGGGCTCAGCGCGGACCGCCACCGGTCGAAGCGGTCCAGGGGGGTGTCGTGGTAGTGGGTTTCCCGCAGTTCGTCGAGGTAGGCGGGATCAGGCGAGAGCGGATTGATCCGTACGGCGCCCAGGGCTTCGGGGTCGCCGAGATCCAGGTTCCGGCCCAGCGCGGAGGCGTTCTCGGGCGAGCCCAGATAGTCGGAGAACCGCGCCCGCCCGCCCGGGACGAAAGCCGACAGGTAGACGATCCGGTCCACCAGTTCGGGCGCCCGCTCCGCGGCCAGGGACGCCGGACCGCCGCCCGCGCTGTGCGCCACGAGCACGGCCGTGCGATGGCGACGCACCTGGCGCAGGACGCTCAGTACGGCCTCGGCGCAGTCGTCCATCGTCACGGCGGCGAGCTGTGACCTCTCGGTCAGCAGGCCCGGCTGGCCGGGCAGCAGGTATCCGGTGGGCAGGGGGGCGTCGAACCCGTGCCCCGGCAGGTCGACGGCCACGCTTGCGGCACCCAGTCCGGCCAGGGCGCGCTGCGTCGCCGCCCACTGTCCGGAGCCGTGCCAGGCGCCGTGCACGAAGACGAAGACGGTGTCGGTCGAAGAGGCGTTCTCCATGGCCCCATTCCAGACGGGAACCCCTGCGCCATCCCTTCGTAGATCCGGTAAGTGGCATGGCGATACCTTTGAGGTATCGCCAGCGGTCGGTGGGACAGGGAGCGGGGCATGGAAGCGCGGCACCTGCGGTACGCGGTCGCCCTCGCCGAGCACGAACACTTCGGCCGGGCGGCGGGCGAGTTGGGCATCGCGCAGCCGCCGCTGTCCAGGCAGATCGCCGATCTGGAGCGCGAGGTCGGGACGCGGCTGTTCGACCGCACGCGTCAGGGGGTGTTCCCGACCGCCGCCGGCGAGGCGTTCCTCGCGCGGGCGCGCCGGGCGCTCGACGAGATCGCGGCGGCCACGGTCGACGCGGGCCGGGCCGGGCGCGGCGAGACGGGACGCCTGCGCCTCGGCTTCGTCGCCTCGGCACTGCTCGACCCGCTGCCGGGCGTCCTGAGCCGGTTCGGCCGTGAACGGCCCGATGTGAGACTGGAACTGCACGAGATGGCGACCAGCCGCAGCGGCCCGGCCCTCGTCGCCGGGGAACTGGACGTGGCCTTCACCCTCGGCCCCCCACGGGGTGCCGGAGCCGAGCATCTCGTGTCCGTCCCCGTCGGACGCGACCACGTGATCGCTGTGGTCGGTACGGCGCACCCGTACGCGGGTCAACAGTCGGTCAGTGCCGCTCAGTTGCGGCGACAGCCGCTGATCGTGTCGGCCGGCGCGGACGAGCCGGCTGTGGTCGCCGGACTGCGTACCCTGCTGGGCACGGACTCGTCGGCTCTCGGTGGCGCGACCGTCGCGAGGGACGTGCACACGATCATCGGCCTGGCCGCCACGGGCGTGGGCGTCGGCCTGGGACCTTCCCGCATGAGGGCGGTCCCGCGTCCGGGAGTGCGGTTCTGTGACGTGACCCCGTGCACGCCCCTGCCCGATCTCGTCCTGTCCTTCGCGGCCCGCGATCACTCGCCGGTGCTGCGCGCCTTCCTCGACACCATCCGGAAGAACTGCCCCGACGTCGGCGCCGCGCTCGACGACCGGCTCCGGCCCCGCCCTTGATCCGGGGACGGTCTTCCCCCCGCATGCGCCCCTCCGGTCCTCCCGAGGCCGGCGCCCCCGCCGCGGAGACCGACCTCCCGGCGCCGTCGTCCCGCGTTCCGAGGGCCGCGTCGTTCGGCGGCGCCGCGATCCGCTGCTAGGGGAGTGCAGCCGCGCAGGGATACTGGGGCCCATGCGCATCGACTACGACCCTGAGCAGACGGACCGCAACGCCTTCTACAGGCTTCTGACCTCGGTTGTCGTGCCCCGACCGATCGCTTGGGTGTCGACGACCAGCCGAGACCACTGTTCTGACAACCTCGCGCCGCACAGCTTCTTCTCGGTGTCGTGTGTGAGCCCGCCGATCGTGCAGTTCACGTCCGTGGGGCGGAAGGACTCGGTGCGGAACGTCGAGGAGACCGGCCAGTTCGTGGTGAACCTGGCCCCGGAGCACCTGTTCGAGCAGATCAACGCGACCGGGACGGAATTCCCGCGCGGGGTGAGCGAGTTCGACGCGGTCGGGATCGCCCGGGAGCCCAGCGCGCGGGTGAAGCCGCCGCGGGTGGCGGCCTCGCCCGTGTCGCTGGAGTGCGAACTGCACAGCACGCTCCGGCTGGGCGACTCGACCGTGGTGTTCGGGCGCGTGGTGTACGCGGCGGTGTCGGAGGCCGTGATGGCGGAGGACGGGCTGCCGGACGTCCGCAAGCTGCGCCCGCTCGCGCGGCTCGGGAAGGACGAGTGGGGCGCGCTCGGCGATGTCTTGGAGATCAAGCGGATCCCGCTGGCGGAGTGGCCGAACCCGCTCGGCGGGTGACCCCGCGCGGCTTGGCCCCGCCCGTCCGGCCGTCGGTCCGGCCGTCGGTCCAGCCGTCCGCCCCGGCGTCCGCCCCGCCGTCCGGGGGGCCGGCGGGGCCGCTGGTCGCGGGCACTGCCGGGTCGCCGTCCGCGGGCGCGTCCGCGCCCACCGCCGGACCGCCGGAGGCAGCCTGAGGCGTCCGCGTCCTGCGCCGCGCGAAGGCCGTCGCCGCGACCCCGGTCACCCCGAGGAACCCGAGCGCGAGCAGGAAGGTCGGCGAGGTCGGGGACGCGGCCCTGGCGCCCGCCACGACGTAGGCGGCCGTGTTGGCGGCGCTGCCCGCGGCCGTGGCGGTCAGGAAGGGGACGAGGCGGATACGGGACAGCGCGGCCGCGTAGTTCGCCGCGGCGAACGGCACCCCTGGGAAGAGCCGCAGCGCGAGGGTGCTGCGGAACCCGTGCCGGCTGAGCTGCCGGTCCAGCGACAGCACGAACCGTCCGCGCAGCAGCGGCCGTACGGCGTCGCGCCCGAGGAACCGCCCGAGCAGGAACGAGATCCCGGCGCCGAGGACGGTGCCGCCGATCGCCGCGGGCAGCCCGGCGTGGATGCCGTAGAGGGCGCCGGCGGCGGCGTTGAGCAACGGGCGGGGGACGAACACCACCGTTGCGACGCCGTACGCGACCGCGAACACCAGCACCGCGGTGACGCCCGAGGTCTGGGGCGGCCACCCCCTGGTCAGCAGCCGTTGGGGCTGCCACGCGAGCGCCAGCCCGATCCCGGCGGCCAACACCGCGACGAGCAGCCCGAACCGCGCCCAGGGCGCCGCCATCCCGCGCGAGCAGCGCAGGACGGCACGCGCCGCCGCTCTGCGCACCCCTCGAACGTCACCCACCCTTCGCACGTCGCGCACCCCTTGCACCCCTCGCACGTCGCGGACGCCTCGGACATCGCTGATGCCGCTGGTGTCGCGCCCACCCCGCCTCGGTGGTGCGGGCGTCAAGTCGGCCCCGGGCTTCGCCATTCGCCGAGCCTAACCGAGCGGGCCGTCCTCATGGCGTGTCCGGTCGGCGCCTCCGGGACCCGGCTCGTCCTGGCGGGCGAGACGCTGGAGCCAGTCGTGCAGGAGCGCCGTCTCGACGGGGCGCAGCGCGAGGGCGGACGGATCGGCTTCGCCGAGGGTCGCGTCGAGCGCGAGGGCGCGAACGGCGAGGGCGGGCTCCGGTGCCGGGCCCGCCTCGGTGGTCAGGGCGCCGACCACCGCCTCCCGCATGCGGGGTGACACCTCGGGGTCGCGGTCGGCCTCGGGGACGCCGATCAGGGAGAGCGTGACGCCGGTGACCGCCGCGAAGAGCAGGTCGGCGGCGAGGGCGGGCGGCACCCGCAGGCGGCCGGCCGTGGCGGTGCGGCGGAGGAACGCCATGAGGAGTTCCCGGGCCTCCCCTGCGGCGGGGGCACGGCGGCCGGGGCGGTCCGTGCCGTACATCAGCAGGTAGAAGGCGGGGTGTTCCAGACCGAAGTCGACGTGCGCGTCCCATCCGCGGCGCATGTCGTCGACCGGGTCCCCGCCGGACGGCAGGGTGCGCTTCTGCGCCAGGTAGAGGTCGAAGGCGTGGACGGCCAGCGCCGAAAGGAGCCCGTCCTTGTCGCCGAAGAACTGGTAGAGGGATGCGGCCCGGATGCCCGCCGCTGCCGCGACGGCGCGTGTGGAGAGCGCCTGGACGCCCTCCCGTTCCAGGAGTTCGGCTGCCGCTTCGAGGATCTGCCGACGGGTGCGGGTCTTCTCATCGTCCACGGTTGCAATGCTACGCGATGGGGCGTATCAATGTTCCTCCAACGATACGCGCTGAGGCGTATCGGCGATACGCAGGAGGACTACAGTGCATCGGGTGGGATACGGCGCCATGCAGCTCGCGGGCCCCGACGTCTGGGGCTTCCCGGACGATCCGGAGGCCGCGCGGCGGATGCTGCGCCTGGCCGTCGAACTGGGCGTGACCTTCTTCGACACCGCGAACGCCTACGGGCCGCGAACGGTGAACCAGCTCATCGGCCAGGCCCTGGGGTCGAACCCCGAGGGCGTCGTCGTGGGCAACAAGGTCGGCGCGGTGCGCGGCCCGGGCGGGTCGTGGGTGGTCGACGGCCGCCCGGAGACGGTCCGGCGGCAGGTCCACGAGGCGCTGGCCGACCTGCGTACGGACGTGAGCGAACTGACCTACCTCCGACTCGCCGGCGACACCCCCGGCGCGCACCACGACGTGCCGCTGGAGGAGTCGCTCGGCGCCCTCGTCGAACTGCGCGATCAGGGGTTGATCCGCCGGATCGGCCTGTCCGGCGCCTCGCCGCGGATGCTGGCGCGCGCCCAGCGGACGACCCCCGTCGCGGCGGTGCAGAACCGCTTCAACCTGCTGGACCGCAGCGGCGTCCAGGTCCTCGCCGACTGCGAGGCCCAGGGCATCCTCTTCGTCCCCTACTTCCCGCTGGCCGCCGGACGGCTCGGCGAGCACCCGGAGTTGACGGGGCCGGCGGAGCGCCTGGGCGCCACACCGGCCCAGATCGCCCTGTCCTGGCTGCTGCGCCGCTCGCCCGCCGTGGTCGCCATCCCCGGCACGAGCGACCCCGGCCACCTCCGGTCCAACGTCGACGCCGCCGGGATCGCCGAGCGGCTGACCGATGTCGAGGTCGCGCACCTGACCGGGCTGGTCGACGAGTCGAAGGCGGCCCTCGACCAGCCCAGCCCGCCGGCTGGGCGCCCCCGGTAACCGGCCCCCAGGCCCCCGGCTGGCCGGGTGCCCGACTCCCCGGCTGGCCGGCTCCCCGCGGCTCCGGGCGCCTGCCCCCGCCTGCCTCCGGCGGCCTCCGGCGGCCTCCGGCCGCCGCCGGCGCACGGGGCGCCATCGCCCCTGCCGCCGCGTCCGCGCCGGCGGTGACCGGCCCCTCGACCCGACCCCCCCAAATACGCATCCCATTTACCTGTTTGATAGCGTCGCCTCATGCGGTTGACGAAGTTCACCGACCTGGCGCTGCGCGCCGTGATGCGCCTGGCCGCGGCCGGGCCGGCCGAGAGCCTGACCACCCGCGAGGTGGCCGCGGCGATGGCCGTGCCGCAGGCCCACATGGCGAAGGCCATCACGCGGCTGACGCACCTGGGTGTGGTCGAGGCCCGGCGGGGGAGAGGGGGCGGGCTGGAGGTGACCGCGCTCGGCCGCCGCGCCTCGGTCGGTTGGCTGGTGCGGGAGTTGGAAGGGGAGGAGGAGGTCGTCTCCTGCGACGGCGACCCGCCCTGCCCGCTGCGGGCGGCCTGCCGGCTCCGGGAGGCGCTGCGCGAGGCGCAGCAGGCGTTCTACGCCACGCTCGACCCGTTGACCGTGGGTGACCTGGTGGCATCGCCTACCGGCCCGGTGCTGGTCGGACTGCGGGCCCCGCGCTCCGAGTGAGGGACCGTGCGACCGCAGCCGTCGTGTCGGCGTAAATGCGAATGTCGGATACGAGTTTGAGGAGTTGCCGTGCTCTCCGAGCAGTCCGCCCCTGTCATACGGGCCACCCTTTCCGCCGTCGGCGCGGCGATCGGCGAGATCGCCGAACGCTTCTACGGGAGGCTCTTCGACGAGCACCCGGAACTGCTGCGCGACCTGTTCAACCGGGGCAACCAGGCCAACGGCGAACAGCAGAAGGCGCTGGCGGGCTCGATCGCCGCCTTCGCGGGCATGCTGCTGGAGGATCCCACCGCCCGCCCCGACGCGATGCTCGGCCGGATCGCCCACAAGCACGCCTCGCTCGGCATCGCCCCCGACCAGTACGAGCTGGTCCGGCGGCACCTCTTCGCGGCGATCGGGGACGTCCTCGGCGACGCGGTCACCGCGGAGATGGCCGCCGCCTGGGACGAGGTGTACTGGCTGATGGCGAACGCGCTGATCGCCGTCGAGTCGCGCCTCTACCGTGCCTCGGAGCGCGCGGGCGGCCAGGCGTGGCGGCCGTCGGAGATCACCGAGCGGCGCGAGGAGACCGCCGACACCGTGTCGTTCACCCTCCGTCCCACCGACGGGCGCCCGGCGGAGTCCTTCCGCCCGGGGCAGTACGTCAGCGTGCGGGTCCCCCTCGCCGACGGCGCGCGGCAGATACGCCAGTACAGCCTGTCCCGCGCGCCGGGCGGGCCGCAGTGGCGGATCACCGTCAAGCACGTCCGGGGCGGCGCCGCGCCGGAAGGCGAGGTCTCCTCCTGGCTGCACCGGCACGCCAGGGTCGGCGACGTCCTCGACGTCTCCGCCCCGTTCGGCGACCTCGCGCTCGTGGACGGGGAGGGGCCTTTGCTCCTGGTGTCGGCCGGGATCGGAGGTACGCCCATGCTGTCGATGCTCGACCACCTGGCCGCCCAGGGCGCCGGACGGGCGGTGACGGTGGTGCACGCGGACCGCAGTCCCGCCGCGCACGCCCACCGGGAGGAGCAGCTCCGCCTGGTCGGCGCCCTGCCGAACGCGGCGCTGCACCTCTGGTACGAGGAAGGAGCCGAGCGCGTGCCCGGGGCGTCGGCCGGGCGCGCGGACGTGGGCGCGCTGGACCTTCCCGAGGGGCTGACCGCCTACCTGTGCGGCCCGCTGCCGTTCATGCGCGCGGTGCGCGGCGACCTGCTGCGTGCCGGGGTGCCGGCGCGGTCGGTCCACTACGAGGTCTTCGGCCCGGACCTCTGGCTCGGCCACGCGTAACGTCGGCGCGGCGTTCCGGGGCCTGGCCGGCGGTCGTGCCGGCCGCGCGGGCAGACCCGGCACCGTGCCTGCCCGCGTGGCCGGAC
Source organism: Streptomyces sp. SN-593 (assembly GCF_016756395.1). Classification (NCBI taxonomy): domain Bacteria; kingdom Bacillati; phylum Actinomycetota; class Actinomycetes; order Kitasatosporales; family Streptomycetaceae; genus Actinacidiphila; species Actinacidiphila reveromycinica. Next base: position 201,402 of record NZ_AP018365.1, on the reverse strand, counting down.
CCTCCGCGGACGACCCGGTACGGGGGACCGGTACGAGGACGGTTCTCCGCCGTGCGAAGCGCGGCACCGGACGCCGCGAGCCCGTCCCGCACGATCCGCCGGGCCGGCTCTACGCCGGCTCCTCCACCTCCCGCCGTGCCCGCGGCCCCCCTTCCGCGACCACCTCCGACACCGTCGCCGGCGGGCGGCGGTCGAGCAGCCCCGCCGTCACCGCGATGCCGAGGCCGGCCACCGCCAGGACCGCGCCGACCAGCGTGGGCGAGGTCCAGCCCCAGCCGGCGGAGATGGCCACGCCGCCCAGCCAGGCGCCGCCGGCGTTGGCGAGGTTGAACGCGGAGTGGTTGGAGGCGGACGCGATGGTCGGGGCGTGCCGGGCCTTGTTCATGACCAGCATCTGGAGCGGCGTGGTGGTCATGAAGCCGACCCCGCCCAGCACGACCACCGCGATCGGCGCGGCGATCTTCGAATGGGCCGCGAAGTGGAAGCCGACCAGCACCACGGCGAGCGCGGCCAGCGAGCCGTAGAGGGTCGGGCGCAGCGCGCGGTCGGTGAGCGGCCCCGCGGCGAGCGCGCCGAGCGTCATGCCGATGCCGAAGAGCGCGAGCAGGAGCGTGACCGAGGAGTCGGCGAACCCGGTGACCTCGGTCATCATCGAGGCGAGGTAGCTGTAGACGGCGAACACCCCGGCGAACCCGAACACCGCGGTGAGCAGGCCGAGGACGACCTGCGGCTCGCGCAGCGCCCGGATCTCCTGGCGGACGCCGACGTGTTCCTCCGCGGGCAGCCGCGGCACCAGCAGCGCGAGCGAGGCCAGCCCGACGAGGCCGATCGCGGAGACCACGACGAAGGTCGCGCGCCAGCCGAGGTGCTGGCCGAGCGCGGTCGCGGCGGGCACGCCGACGATGTTGGCGACGGTCAGCCCGAGGAACATCGCGGCCACCGCCCGCGCCCGGCGCTCCTCGGCGACCAGCCGCGAGGCGACGACCGCGCCGACGCCGAAGAACGCGCCGTGCGGCAGCCCGGACAGGAACCGGCCCGCCAGCAGCGTCCAGTACCCGGGGGCGACGGCGGAGGCGAGGTTGCCGACGGTGAACAGCCCCATCAGCAGCAGGAGCATGCGCTTGCGGGGGACGCGCGAGCCGAGCGCGGTGAGCAGCGGGGCGCCGACGACGACGCCGAGCGCGTAGGCGGAGACGAGGTAGCCGGCGGTGGGCACGGAGGTACCGAGGTCGTCCGCGACGTTGGGCAGCAGGCCCATCATCACGAACTCCGTGGTGCCGATGCCGAAGGCGCTCACCGCGAGGGCGAGGATGGCCAGGGGCATGGAGGGGTCCTTTGCGGAACGAGGGTGGGGACGGACTTTAAGTTCATCGATGGAACAAAGTCTCCCACGTGCGGAATTCCCGTACGTCACCACCGGATGAAGAGGCGTTGACGGTTGCGTCACCCGGTGGGGCACCGGGAGCGGTGCCGGGTGCGGTGCAGGGCGGAGGAGCGGCGCGGATGGGGGAGGATGGCGGGGTGGAAGGCGAAGCTGTGGCGGTGATGCGGACCGTGGACCTCGGTACGGCGAAACTCCTGCCGGACGTGGACCGCGCCGACGCGTGGCTGCTCACGGTCGACGGGGCGCCCCAGTCGTACGTCGACCTGAGGGACCCCGAACACCTGGAGTTCGAGTACGTACGGCGCGTCGCGTACGTCGTGGAGGCGGTCTGCGACACGCGGGACGCGCCGGTGGACGTCGTGCACCTCGGCGGCGGCGCGCTGACGCTGCCGCGCAGGTTCGCCCGGACCCTGCCGGGCGCGGCGCAGGACGTGGTGGAGGCCGACCGCGGCCTGGCCGACCTGGTCGCCGAGTACCTTCCGCTGCACGCGCCCGGCATCCGGACCCATGTCGCGGACGCCCGGGAGTGGCTCTCCGGGCGGCCGGACGCGAGCGCCGACGTGCTGGTGGCGGACGTCTTCGGCGGCTCCCGGGTCCCCGCGCACCTGACCACCGTCGAGTGCGCCGTGCAGGCCGCACGGGTGCTGCGCCCCGGCGGGCTGTACGTGGCGAACCTCGCCGACGCCGCGCCCTTCGCCTTCCTGGGCTCGCAACTGGCCACCGTACGGGCGGCGTTCGGTGCGGACGCCGACGTGTGCGTGCTGCTGGAACCGGGGGTGCTGCGCGGGCGCCGGTACGGCAACGCGGTGCTCGCGGCCGCGCGCGGTTTGCTGCCGTCGGCCGCGGTGGCGCGGCGGTGCGCCGCCGACCCGTTTCCGGCGCGGGTCCTGCGGACGGCTGAGGCGGTGCGGGCGTTCCCGGGCGCGCCGGTGCACGACGCGCAGGCGGCCGACTCGCCCGAGCCACCGGGCGGGGCGTTCACGGTCGGATAGCGCCGGTCCGGCGGACAGCCCTCAGTGCGGCCCGTCGGCGCCGGCCGGGAGCGGTGCGGTCGCGGCGGCGCCGGGGGACACGGCGGCGCCGGAGGTCGCGGCGGCGGCGGAGGGCGCGGTCGTCGTGGGGCCGGCCGGTGCGGGACCGGGCGAGGCGGGGCGGTCGGCGGGCGGCGGGGTGGCCTTCGCGTGGCGTTCCAGCCGGCGCACGCCCGGCACCAGCAGCACCGAGCCGGTCAGCAGCACGACCAGCGCCGCGGAGCCCCACAGCGCCTGGGTCCGCCCGAAGGCGGTCGCGGCCGGACCGGCCAGCGCGGTGGCGATCGGCGTCAGCGAGATCGACCCGAGCCAGTCGTACGCCGACACCCGCGACATCTTGTCCTCGGGGATCTCCTGGTGCAGCGCCAGCATCCAGCCGACGGCGAAGACCTCCACGGCGACCCCCGCGACGAAGGTGGCGGTCGACAGCAGCGGCACCGCGACGGCACCCGCCAGCGCGACGACCGGCAGCGCCATCGGGAAGACGCCGAGGGTGCCGGCGAGCAGTATGCGGCGCGGCCGCCAGCGGATCATCAGCACCCCGCCGCACAGGGTGCCCACACCGCCCGCGGCGATCGCGAGCCCCCACGGCGCGGCGCCGCCCAGGTGGTCGCGGGCGACCAGCGGGCCGTAGACCGACTCGGACGCGGTGACCACGCCGTTCACGACGCCGAACTGGATCACGATGGCCCACAGCCAGGAGCGGGACGCGAACTCGTGCCAGCCCTCGCGCAACTCGCGGAGGATGCCGCCGGAGCCGGCGGGCCGTTCCACGGCCGGGGTGCGCAGCCTCCCGCGCAGGGCCGCGGCGATCGCGAAGGCGGCGGCGTCGACGGCGAGCACCCAGCCCGGGCCCGCCACGGCGACCAGCGCGCCGCCCAGCGCCGCGCCGCCGATGCCCGCGCCGTTCATGGTCAGCCGGTAGACGGAGAACGCCTTGCCCGCGTGCGCCGGGTCCACGGTGGACAGCAGCATGCCCTCGGACGCCGGCGAGAAGAACGCCTGGCCGGTGCCGCCCACGGCCGCCAGCAGCGCCATGGTCCACAGCGCGGGCGAGGCGGTGAGCACCAGCACCGCGAAGGCGGCCTGGGAGGTGGCGTTGAGCAGGTTCGCGCCGACCATCACCCGCTGGCGGGGCAGGCGGTCGGCGACGGCTCCGCCGATCAGCAGGAACAGGACCAGCGCCAGGGTGCGGGCGGCGACCACCAAGCCGACGTCGGTGGCACTGCCGCCCTGGTCGATGACGGCGTACGCGGCGGCGATGGTGGCCCCGGCGTTGCCGAGGCTGGCGATGAGCGAGGCACCGGTCAGCAGCCGGAAGTCCCGCCCGGCCCATGAGGGCGGTGGGGGGATCGCCGGCAGCCTGTCGAGCAGGGGCCGGTGGGAGCCGGGGCGGGGGCGGGGGGCGGTGCGCTTCACCCGGGCACTATCCAGGAGTGCCCGGGCGGAGCGCCAGCGGTTATCGGGTGCGGCCCTGCCCACGGGTCCGGGCGCGGACCCCCGGCCCGGGCCTCAACTGGTCTCCAGCGGCCGGATGGTGCTCTTGATCTTGTCCACGACCGACTGCGAGAGCTGGTCGGAGACGCCGGTGTCGGCGTACAGCACCCACACCACCGGGGTCGGCGTCGTCTGGGAGGGGTCCTTCCAGGCGACGGTGTAGGCGATCCCGCTCGGCGGCACGCACTTGTTCGCCTTGACCACGTTGGTGGCCGTGGCCTCCGACTGCCAGCCGCTGATGCCGTGCGAGTTCGTGAACGCCTTGCTGTCCTTCGCCTTGGAGAAGGTGCCCTTCCCCTTGTCCTGGTAGGCCCAGTACGCCCACGCCTCGGCCTCGTTGTCGGCCGCCTCCTTGAGGCTCTTCGCGCCGCTGCCGCCCTTGGTGCCCACGGCCGCGCGGTCGGCCTCGCCGTCGGAGGACTTGCACCACGCCTGCTTGTAGTACGCGGGCGCGCCCATGATGACCTCCGGGTCGCCCTTGTCGTCGCTGAAGCCGATGCTCATGCCCTGGCTGTCGACGGTCCAGTCCGGCGGCACGTCGAAGGCGACGTTGCGCTGGTCGCGGCGGACCACCTTCCAGCCGGGGATCACCGGCTTGATCTCCGTGCCGCCGTTGCGCGGGTTGTCGTCGTCCGTGCCGGTCGCGGTGTCCGTCGGGGACGGCGTGGCGGTCGGCTTGGCCGGCGTGGTCGCGGTGGGCGTGGCGGGCCCCTTCGCGTCGTCCTTCTTGTCGTGGTCGCCGGTGAAGTAGACCGCGCCGACCGCCACGGCCGCGATCACCGCGAGCGACGCGGTGATCGCGATTCCTATGGTCAGCTTCCGGTTGTCCTTCCCCGGCGGCCGGCCGCCGGGCCCGCCCGGACCGCCGGGGGCACCCGGAACGGTCGGGCCCCAGGACTGCGGGGTCGGGTAGCCGCCGGCCGGCTGCCCCGGCTGCCCCGGCTGCGCCTGCGGGTAGCCGGGTTGCGCGTACGGGTTGTCGGGGGCGGGCTGCTGGCCGCCGTACGGCGGGGTCGGCGCGCTCTGGCCGTACGGCGGTGCGGGTGGCGGCGTGGGCTGCTGGTATCCCGGCTGCTGCGGGTAGCCGGGTTGCGCGTACGGGTTGGGCGGATACCCGTACGGCGCCTGCGGGGGCTGCTGCGGCTGCCCCTGCGGCTGTGCCTGCGGTTGTTGCGGTTGGTGCGGGTTCTGCGGGGGGCCGCCCTGCGGGTACTGCTCTCCCCCGTGCTGCTGGTCTCCTGGCCACATGGCTGGAAACACTAGGGGAGCGGGCCTCCGGGTTCCACGTCGGACCATGATACCGACTGGTAACATGTGGCCATGTCCGACACGTTGCCCCACATAGGCGAAGTCCTCAGCTCCACCGTGCCCATGGTCCGCACCCTCGGCCTGCGGTACGTCGAGACCACGGCCGAGCGCGCGGTCGTGTCGCTGCCCGACCACCCCGACTACCGCAACCACGTCGGCGGGCCGCACGCGGGCGCGATGTTCACCGCCGGCGAGTCCGCGTCCGGCGCCGTGGTGCTCGGCGCGTTCGGTGACGAGCTGACGCGCGCGGTCCCGCTCCCGGTGCGCGTGGAGGTCGCCTACACCAAGATCGCCACCGGCGAGGTGCGCGCGACCGCGACGCTCGGCCGGCCCGCCGCCGAGGTCGTCGCCGAACTCGACGCCGGGCGGCGGCCGGAGTTCCCGATCGAGGTGGTGCTCACCCGCGAGGACGGGGCCGAGACCGGCCGGATGACGGTCGTCTGGACCCTGCGCCCCAACCGCTGAGGGCCCCGTCCCCGGAGCGGCCGGGGGCGGCCGGGGGTCCGGGGACGGGGACGCCGGGAGTCCGGGTCCGGGGCGGCCGGGGCGCCCCGCTGGGCGGACGTCTCGTCCTTCCGGTCGGTTAGGCTTCCAGGAAGCGCGCTGCGGGCGCGCGTTCGACCGCCACCCCGGGGAGGGACCTGCTGTGCACGTGCAGGACTGGCTGGACGGCATTCCGCCGGTCGCCGTCTACCTGATGGTCGGTCTCGTGGTGGGGGTGGAGAGCCTCGGCATCCCGCTGCCCGGCGAGATCGTGCTGATGACGGCGGCCCTGCTGTCCTCGCAGGGCCATGTCAGTCCCTGGGTGGTGGGCGCCTGCGCGATCGTCGGCGCGATCGTCGGCGACTCGATCGGCTACGCCATCGGGCACAAGGGCGGCAGACCCCTGATGGACTGGCTGGGCCGCCGCTTCCCGAGCCACTTCTCACCCGGCCACGTCGCCACCGCCGAGCGCTCGTTCCAGCGCTGGGGCATGTGGGCGGTGTTCTTCGGCCGTTTCGTGGCCCTGCTGCGGATCTTCGCCGGGCCGCTGGCCGGCGTCCTGAAGATGCCGTACCACAAGTTCCTCATCGCCAACGCGCTCGGCGGCCTGGTCTGGGCCGGCGGCATCACCGCGATCATCTACTACGTCGGCGTGGTGGCCGAGCCCTGGCTCACCCGCTTCGGCTACGTCGGCCTCGGCATCGCGGTCCTGGTCGGCCTCGGGTCGTTCCTCTACGTGCGGCGCCGCGCCGCCAGGATGCAGGCCGAGCTGGAGACGGCGGACGAGCCCGAGGTCGCGGTCGCGCAGTCCGGCGAGTGACCGGCCGCGGGCCGGCCGGCCCCGCAGGGCGCCGGGCCGGCTGAGGCGTTCGGCAGGCTGAGGCTCGCGGCCGGCGGTGCGCACCCGCGGGCCGCTCGCGGGCCGACGCCGGGGGAGCGGCACGCTCAGCCCAGCGCCTCCCGGTGGGCCCCGGCAAGCTCCACGTAGTGCTCCGCGTTCAGCCGCAAGCGCTCCCGCTCCTCCTCGGTCAGCTCGCGCCTGACCTTGGCGGGCACCCCCGCCACCAGCGAGTTCGGCGGGACCACCATGCCCTGGGGCACCAGCGCGGCGGCCGCCACCAGCGAACCGGCGCCGATCCGCGCCCCGTTGAGCACCGTGGCGCCCATCCCCACCAGCACGCCGTCCTCGATCACGCACCCGTGCAGCACCGTGTTGTGCCCCACGGTGACGCCCGCCCCGACGATCGCGGGGAACCCGGGGTCGGCGTGCACCGTGCAGTTGTCCTGGATGTTCGAGCCGGCGCCGATCCGGATCCGCTCGCAGTCGCCGCGCAGCACCGCGTGGTACCAGACGCTCGCCCGCTCGCCGAGCGCCACGTCGCCCAGCACCACGGAGGTCGGCGCGGTGTACGCGGTCGGGTCCAGCCGCGGCTGCCGGCCGGCCACCTCCGCGACCAGTGCTCCGGGCCCGCGATGCCCTCCCGGGCCGCCCGCGCCACCTGCCGGGCCCGGCGCCCCCGCCGTGCCCGCCCCGTCCGCGGAACCCGCCTGCGCCACCGAGTCCGTCATCCCCGCTCCGTCCGATTTCGCGCCGCTCCACCACCGTCCAGCAGCACCGTATACGGTGGCGGTGTGCGCGAGAACGAGAACGTGTTCTTCTCCCTGATGTCCGGCGCCGCGGCCTGGCGCCGGCGCGCCACAACCCGCCTGGTGCACCGCGCCTGGCGCCGCGTGCAGAACGCGGGCGCGGTCACCGCGGAGCGCCCCGGGCTGCTGAGCTTCGGCCGGATCGGCTGGGGCACGCGGCTCGCCTTCCCGCAGGGCACCGTCTTCGGGGAGCCGTGGATCCACCTCGGCGCGTGCTGCATCATCGGCGAGCAGGTCACCCTGACCGTCGGCCTGGCGCCCGCCGACCTCGACTACGGCCCCGACCCGGTGATCCGCATCGGCGACGGCGTCGTCATCGGCCGCGACAGCCACGTGGTGGCCATGGCGCCGATCACCATCGGCGACAAGGTCTACTGCGGCCCGAACGTCTACGTGACCAGCACCAACCACTCCTACCAGGACCCCGACCAGGCGATCGGCGAGCAGTGGCCCAGCTCCGCGCCCGTGGAGATCGGCTCCGGTAGCTGGCTGGGTGTGGACAGCGTGGTGCTGCCCGGCGCCCGGCTCGGCCGGAACGTGGTCGTGGCCGCGGGCTCCGTCGTACGGGGGGAGGTGCCCGACCACGCGGTGGTGGCGGGCGCCCCCGCCAGGATCGTGCGCCGCTGGGCGGCCGACACCGGCTGGCAGCCGCCCCTGCGCACCCCGGCTCCGACCCCGGACCCTGCTGGGGTGCCGCCCGAACAGCGCCTCGACCTCCCGGGGTTGGAGACCCCCGCCGGAGCCTGACCGGCACCGGCACCCGCGCGGCACCCGCACCCGGCGGTGCCCCTGCCCGCACCCCCACCCGGCACCGGCGCCGCTCCGCACGACGCGCGCGGGCCGCCGCCCCGCCACCGGTCAGGGCACCCCCGCCGTGCGTGCGCCGGGGGCGCGCCGGCACCTCGCACGACGCAGCCCGACCCCGCTCGACGGCGTGCCGCCGGCCTGCGCGACCACCCGGCCGGCGTTGCTAGATTGCCGGTATGCGCGCACCGATCGGCTCATTCGACGACGCCCTGCCCGCCACCGAGCGACGCGAGTTGCTGCCCGCGCCGGTCGCCGCCGCGGTGACCGCGGACATGGTGCACGTGGACACCGACCCCGACAAGGCGGACACCGCGGACTTCGTGCTGGCCTACGGCCGCGAGCTGCTGGAGCAGTCCGCCAACTGCGTCGTGGTCGCGGGCAAGCGAGGCGGCGAGGTGACCCTCGCCGCCTGCGTGGTGCTCTCCACCACCCGGGTCGACGTCAACGGCACCGTCCGCCGCCACCTCGGGGCCCGCAAGGCGTCCTTCGCCCCGATGGACACCGCGGTGAGCGCGACGGGCATGGAGTACGGCGGGATCACCCCGGTCGGGCTGCCGGACGGCTGGCCCCTCCTCGTGGACGCCGCCGTGGCCGAGAAGCCCTACGTGGTCATCGGCAGCGGAGCGCGGCGCGGCAAGCTCATCGTGCCCGGCAAACTGGTCGCGTCGCTGCCCGGCGCGGTGCTGCTCGACGGCCTCGGCGTCTGAACGCGCGGACCCGCCACGCCGCGCGGACCCGCCGCGCCGGCCGACCGCGCCGGCTCACCATGCCGACCGGGCTGACCGGACCCGCCGTGCCCGGCGAACCCGCCGCCGGACCCGCGTCCCTCGACCGCGCCGACCCCGGGGTCGGCGGGCCCCGCCCCGCTGCTCAGCGCCTCGGCCCGCTCAGAGCCGCCGTATCTCGATCGCGGGGCACAGGTCCATCACCATGTCGACCCCGGCGGCGCGCACCCGCTCGTACGCCTTCTCGTCGATCACGTCGAGCTGGAACCAGACCGCCTTGGCACCCGCCTCCACCGCCTCGTCGGCCACCGCGCCAGCCCACGCGGAGTGCACGAAGACATCCACCACGTCGATCGGGAAGGGGATGTCCGCAAGCTTCGCGTACCCCTGCTCGCCGTGGACCGTCTCGGCCTTGAAGTGCACCGGAACCACGCGCTTTCCGAAGCGCTGGAGCGCCGCCGCCACCCCGTAGGCCGGCCGCGAGGCGTTGTTCGACAGGCCGACCACGGCCCAGGTGTCACCGCCCTCGGTCAGGATCTTCCGCGCCCTGTCCGTGTCCGCGTACATACCGCCAACCAGCCCCTCGCCTCGGACCCGCCCGTCGTCCGCGCGCTTCCCCGCGCGTCCTGCCCGGTCAACGCCCCACCCGGCGCCATGATTCCCGCCGCACCAAGGGCTGTCCCGCAATCCCCGGCGGATCAGCGTGCGGCGTCAGATGCGGTGGATCGCAAGGCGGAGGGTCGTCCTCATACCGGGTCGTATGTGGATGAGCCCGACAACGAAGCGAGGCGCCGTAGCTGTCGTCGCACGCCCGTCGGGGAATGCGGGACAGCCCTTAGGCTGAACAGGTGGTGGATCGGTATCTCACGGTGGCGGGCCCGGGCGTGTACGAAAGCGAGATCAAACGCTCGCGGTTCCGGTGCGCGCTGGCCCCGGCCCCCAGCCAGGAGGAGGCCGAGGCGTTCGTGCGCGCGGTCCGCAGGGAGCACCCGGCCGCCACCCACAACTGCTTCGCGTACGTCGTCGGTCCCGACGGCCGCCTGCACCGGGCGAGCGACGACGGCGAGCCCGGCGGCACCGCCGGCACCCCCATGCTCCAGGTGCTGCTGGGCCGCGAGATGCGCGACACCGTGGCCGTCGTGACCCGCTACTACGGCGGCGTGCAACTCGGTGCCGGCGGGCTGGCCCGCGCCTACGGCGGCGCCGTGTCCGCGGCGCTCGACACGGTCGGCACCGTCGAGCGGCGGCTGCTCGCGCTGCTCACCGTCACCGTCGGCCACCAGCGCGCCGGACGGCTGGAGAACGAACTGCGCGCCGCCGGCCACGCGGTGCGCGAGGTCGAGTACGGCGCCGACGTCACCTTCCACCTCGGCGTGCCGGAACCCGACGTCGCCGCGTTTCGCTCCTGGCTCGCCGACGCCACCTCCGGCGCCGCCGCCTGCGCCACCGAGGGCAGCGCGTACGTGGACGTCTCCTGACCCCCGCCCCGGCCGTCCACCGGTGCCGGGTGCCGGGTGCCGGGTGCCGGGTGCGGCGCCGGGCCGGGCCCCGGGGCCGGGCGGGCCGGCCAGGACGCGCGGGCCCATCGGGGGTGTGCGGTCAAAGGCGCGCGGTGATCGGTAGTACGGTGCTGGTCGGCGGGCGGACGCCCGGAACGGTGAGGGGGACGGGTGCGGTTCGGAGCGGCGGCGTGAGATTCCTGCACACCTCGGACTGGCACCTCGGTCGGTCCTTCCACCGGGTGAGCATGCTCGGCGCCCAGCGCACCTTCCTCGACCACCTGGTGGCCACCGCGCGCACCGAACAGGTCGACGCCGTGATCGTGGCGGGCGACGTCTACGACCGCGCGGTGCCCCCGCTGGCCGCGATCGAGCTCTACGACGGGGTGCTGCACGCGCTCGCCGACCTCGGCGTGCCGACCGTCCTGACCTCGGGCAACCACGACTCGGCGCGCCGGCTCGGTGTCGGAGCCGGGCTGATGGGCCGCGCCGGCGTCCACCTGCGCACCGACCCCGCGACCTGCCACCACCCCGTGCTGCTGCCCGACCCGCCGCACGGCGACGTCGCCGTCTACGGCCTGCCCTACCTCGAACCGGCTCTGGTACGGGCCGAGTTCGACGCCGAGCGGGCCGACCACACCGCGGTCCTCGGCGCCGCCATGGACCGGGTGCGGGCCGACCTCGCCACCCGGCCGGACGGCACCCGCGCCGTCGTCGCCGCGCACGCCTTCGTCACCGGAGCGGCCCCGTGCGAGAGCGAGCGCGACATCACCGCGGGCGGTGTGGAGGCGGTCCCCGCCGAGGTGTTCGACGGCGTCCACTACGTCGCGCTCGGCCACCTGCACGGCTGCCAGAGCATCAACGACCGGGTGCGGTACTCCGGTTCGCCGCTCGCCTACTCCTTCTCCGAGCAGCACCACCGCAAGAGCATGTGGCTGGTCGACCTCGATCCGCAGGGCGCGGTCGGCGCGCGGCGCCTGGACACCCCGGTGCCGCGCCCGCTCGCCCGGCTGCGCGGCCGCCTCGACGACCTGCTCGCCGACCCCGCGCTCGAACCGCACACCGGCTCCTGGGTCGAGGCGACCCTGACCGACCCCCACCGCCCGCACGAACCCATGGCCGCCCTCGCCCAGCGCTTCCCGCACGTCCTCGCGCTCGCCTTCGAGCCGGACCGGGAGGCCGAGGACCCACTGGCCACCTACGCCCGCAGGCTGCGCGGCCGGACCGACCGGCAGATCGCCGAGGACTTCGTCGCGCACGTCCGGGGCACCACCCCCGACCGGGCCGAACGCGGCGTGCTGCGGGACGCGTTCGACGCGGTGCGGGCCGACGCCGTACGGACGGAGCGCGACTGATGCGCCTGCACCGCCTCGACCTCACCGCGTTCGGCCCCTTCGCCGGCACCCAGCACGTCGACTTCGACGAGCTGTCCGCCGCGGGGCTGTTCCTGCTGCACGGGCCCACCGGCGCCGGCAAGACCTCCGTCCTCGACGCGGTCTGCTACGCGCTGTACGGACAGGTGCCCGGAGCCCGGCCGGCCAACCGGCTGCGCAGCGACCACGCCGCCGCCGGCACCGCGACCGAGGTGGTACTCGAACTCACCCTCGCCGGGCGGCGGCTGGAGGTCACCCGGCGCCCGGAACAGGTGCGCGCCAAGAAGCGCGGCACCGGCACCACCGTGGACAAGGCGGTCACCCTGCTGCGTGAGCACGTCGGCGGCGAGTGGCGGGGCGTGTCGAAGTCGCACCAGGAGATCGGGGAGGAGGTGCGGCAACTCGTCGGGATGAGCTGCGAGCAGTTCTGCCAGGTGGTGCTGCTGCCGCAGGGCGAGTTCGCGACGTTCCTGCGCGCGGGCGCGGTGGAGCGGGCCGCGCTGCTCGGCCGTCTCTTCGACACCCGCCGGTTCAGGGCCGTCGAACGCTGGCTGCGTGACCGCCGGCAGGAGGCCGACCAGCGGCTCGCCGCGGCCGACGGCGAACTGCGGCAGATCGCGGCGCGGATGCGGCAGGCGGCGGGGCACGACGACGCCGCCCCCGGGGCCGGCACGGACCCCGGCTCAGGCTTCGACACGGCCCTGCTCGCCGATGCCGCCCTCGCCCGCTCCGACGCCCGGGAGCGGTACGACATCGCCCGCAGTGCCGTACGCCTCGCCGAGGACGCGCACCTCGACGCCGCCGAGAAGGCCGCCGCCGCACGCGAACTTGCCGCCCTCCAGGGCCGGTACCGCGAGGCCCGCGCGCGGGCGGACGAGGCCGCCGCGCAGCAGGACGCCCGCCGTGCCGTCCGGGCCCGCCTCGATCGGGCCCGGCGCGCCCTCACCGTCGATCCCGCGCTGGGCCTGCACGGGAAGGCGGCCGCTCGTTGCGAGGAGGCCCGCGCCGCCGAGCGGGAGACGCGGAAGGCGGCCGCGGCCGTCGGCGAACTCCTCGCGCGGGACGGGGAGGTGCGGGACGGGGAGGTGGCCGGGAGGCCGCCGGCGGCCCGGGGCGGCGGCTCGGAGGTGCTGCCCGCCCAGCGGGCCGGCGCCGCGGCGGGGGACCGCCGGGACACCGAGCCCCCTCCGGCCGCTGGGAGCGCGCCGGGCACGGGCGGTGGAGGGGAGCGGGACGGTGCGGGCGCCGCGCGCTCCGCAGCCGACGGCCGACCGGGCCCGGGGGTGGAGCGGGCGAGTGAGGGCGCGGTCCGGGTGGGGGAGCGGGCCGCCGGGGGCCCGGACGCCGCGATCGCCCGCAGGGTCGGGCAACTGCGGGAGGAACTGGGAGGGTTGGCCGCGGCCGCAGCGACGGAGGCGCGGTTGGAGGACATCGGCCGCCGTCGGGAGGCGCTGGCCCGCGAGGAACGCGCGGACGAGGGCGCGGTGCGCGAGGCGCAGGCGTGGCTGGAGCGCTGGGCGGGGGAGCGCGGCCGGTTCCAGGACAGGGTGGAGGCCGCCGCGGAGTCCGCCGCGCGCGCCGAGGGCCTGGCCGGGAAGGTGGAGTCGGCCCGGGCCCGCCGGGACGCCGCGGCCGAACGGGACCGGCTGGCATCGGAGGTGACTCGGGCGGAGCAGGCCGCGCGCGAGGCGCGGGACCTCGCCGCCGACGCCCGCGAGGCGTGGCAGGACGCCCGGGAGGCCCGGATCGCCGGGATCGCCGCGGAACTGGCCGCGAGCCTGGTCGACGGCGAGCCGTGCCGGGTGTGCGGCGCCGAGGACCACCCCGCCCCGGCCCGGCCCGAGGCCGGCCGGCAGGTCAGCTCCGCCGACGAGGACGCCGCGAACGCCGCCTACGAGCGGCGCCGTTCGGCGCACACCGCGGCGGGCGAGACGACCGCCCGGCTGCGCGCGGCCCTCGACGCGGCGGGCGCCGCCGCCGGGACCGCGCCGTACCCCGCACTCGTCGCCGCCCACGCGGAGGCCGCCGCCGAGCACGCGGCCGCGGTGCGCGGCGCCGGCGGTCTCGCCGACGCGCGCCGCGACCTGGCCCGGGCCGAGGAGGAGCACCAGCGGCGGACCGCCCAGCGCGAGCAGGCCCTCAGCCGGACCGCGGCGCGCACCTCCCGGCGCGAGGAACTCGACGAGCAGCACCGGCAGGTGGCGGAAGAACTGGCCAGGGCGCGCGCCGGCCACGCCACCGTACGGGCCCGGCACGCGGACCTGAGCGCGCGGATCGCCCGGCTGGAACGCGCGGCCGACGCGGCGAGGGACCGCGCCGACTGCGAGCGACAGCTCGCCGACGCGGCCGCCGCGCTCGCCGCGGCCGCCCGTACGGCCGGGTTCGGGTCGCCAGCCGAGGCCGCCGCGGCGCTGCTGCCGCCGGCCGAACTGGCCCGCGCCGAGCGGGACGTGGCAGCCTGGGAGCGCGAGGAGGCCGCGATCGAGGCGGCGCTCGCCGCACCGGAGCCGGCTGCCGCCGCCGCGCTGCCGCCCGCGGCCCCCGAACGCGCACGGGCGGACGCCGACCAGGCGCACCGGCGGCTGCGGGACGCGTCCGCGGCGGAGTCCGCCGCCGCGACCCGCTGCCGGGAACTGGACCGCCTGACCGGGGTCGCCACCGCCCGGGCCCGCGAACTCGCCCCCGCCCGGGCGGAGTTCGAGCGGCTCAAACGGCTGGCGGACCTGGCGTCGGGCAACTCGGCCGAGAACCGGTACCGGATGGAGCTGGAGACCTACGTCCTGGCCGCGCGCCTGGAACAGGTCGCCGCGGCCGCCGGCGTGCGGCTCCAGCGGATGTCGGCGGGCCGCTACACGCTGGCCCACAGCGACGCCCGCGCGGGCAACCGCGCCAAGTCCGGCCTGGGCCTGGTGGTGGTGGACGCCTGGACCGGCACCGAACGCGACACCTCGACGCTCTCCGGCGGCGAGACGTTCTTCGCGTCCCTCGCGCTGGCGCTCGGCCTGGCCGACGTCGTCACCGACGAGGCGGGCGGCATGCGGCTGGACACGCTCTTCATCGACGAGGGCTTCGGCAGCCTCGACGAGCAGACCCTCGACGAGGTGCTCGACGTGCTGGACGGGCTGCGCGAACGCGACCGCGCCGTCGGCATCGTCAGCCACGTCGCCGACCTGCGGCAGCGTATCCCCGCGCAGCTCCGGGTGGTCAAGGACCGCGACGGCTCCAGCGTGCGGCTGCGGGCCGCCGCCGGCTGAGCCGCGCGAACCCGGCGGGGCGCGGATGTCAGCCGGGCATCGCGGTGAGTTCGTACGCCCACAGCTCCCCGCGGTCCGCGACCCGGACGAAGCCGATGCGCTCCAGGACCGCCTGCGAGGCGCGGTTGCCGGGCTCGGTGGTGGCCAGGACGACCGCCACGTCCGGCTGCCCCAGCGCCCACTGGCACAGCGCGCGGGCCGCGTCCGTGGCCCACCCCCGGCCCCGTGCCGACGCCGCGAGGTCGTAGCCGATCTCGACCGCGCCGCGGTCCGGCGCGCCGTGGAAGCCGACCCCGCCGAGCGCGGTCAGGTCCTCGGCGCGCTGGATCACGAACAGCCCCCAGCCGGGCCGGTAGACCCCGGCGCTCGCCGCGGCGACGGTCATCGTGGCCGCGCTCGACGTGCCCTCGCCCGGCACCCCGTCGATCCAGGTGAACGCGCCGGGCTTGCCCTCGGCGAGCAGCGCGGCCTCCTCGGGCAACTGCTCGCGCAGGATGAGCCGGCCCTGGCTGAGCACCAGGCTCCCGCCGTCGTGGGAAGCATGCAGAGTCATCGGGCCGAACCGCCTTGTCGCCAACGGAAGGAAGCGGGAGCCGGACCCCGCGCACCGGACGCCGCAGGTGCGCGCGAGCGTGGTGCCGACCCTCTCTCCCGCACCTTACGCCCTGGTCACCCGGCCCGGCAGCGCCTCCCCCGCACCGCCCGGGACCGGGCTCCGGGCGGCCGTCCGGAGCCCGCTCCCGCCGCCCGGCTCACAGCACGGACAGCTCCGCGAGGAGGTCGTCCAGACCCAGCGAGCCCAGCGACAGCGCCGCCATGTGCCACGCCTTGAGGTCGAACGCGTCACCTCGGGCGGCGCGCGCGGCGGCGCGGCCGGCCAGCCAGGTGCGCTCGCCCATCTTGTAGCCGATCGCCTGCGCCGGCATGCCCAGGTAGCGGATCAGCTCGCTGTCGATCAGCGTCGCCGGGCTGCCGCTGTGGGAGGAGAAGAAGGCGTGGCCCAGCTCCGGCGTCCAGCGCTCACCGGGGTGGAAGGGCGAGTCGGCGGGGATCTCCAGTTCCAGGTGCATGCCGGTGTCGATGATCACCCGCACCGCCCGCATCATCTGCGCGTCGAGGTAGCCCAGTCGCCGCTCCGGGTCGGTGAGGAAGCCGAGCTCGTCCATCAGCCGCTCCGCGTACAGCGCCCAGCCCTCGACGTTGGCGCTGACCATGCCGACCGTGGCCTGGTAGCGGGAGAGGGTGTCGGCGATGTGCGCCCACTGCGCGAGCTGGAGGTGGTGGCCCGGCACACCCTCGTGGTACCAGGTGGAGACCAGGTCGTAGACCGGGAAGCGGGTCAGCCCCATCGTCGGCAGCCAGGTGCGCCCGGGCCGGCTGAAGTCCTCGGTGGGCGCGGTGTAGTACGGCGCCGAGGCGCCGCCGGGCGGGGCGATGTGCGCCTCCACCCGCTTGACCCGCTCGGCCAGTTCGAAGTGGGTGCCGTCCAGCGCGCGGATCGCCTCGTCCATCAGGGACTGGAGCCACGCGCGGACCTCGTCCACGCCCTCGACGACGGTGCCGTGCGCCTCCAGGTGGCGCAGCACCTCCCACGGGTCGGTGTCGGGGAGGATCTTGCCCGCCTCGGCGCGCATCTCGGCGAGCAGCCGGTGGAACTCCGACCAGCCGTAGGCGTACGCCTCCTCCAGGTCCAGGTCCGCGCCCATCCAGTAGCGGGCCCAGCGGGCGTACCGCTCGCGGCCCACGGTGTCCGGGGCGCCCTCGACGGCCGGGGCGTACGTGTCCCGCAGCCAGTCGCGGACCTGTGCGAAGGCCGCGGTGGCCTCGCCGGCCGCCGCGTCCAGCTCGGCGCGCTGATCGGCCGGGCCGTCCACGGTGAGCTGCGCGAACCAACTGCTCCCGCCCTCGTCGCCGACCCACGTGCCGAGCTGGCCGATCACCGTCTCCACCTGCCGGGGGCCGGCGAGCAGGCCGGCGGCCAGGCCCTCCTCCAGCGTGGCGCGGTAGCCGGCCACCGAGGCGGGCACCGCGCGCAGCCGGGCGGCGAGGTCGGCGTGGTCCTCCGCGGTCGCCAGCGGCATCAGCGTGAAGGTCTCGCGGATGGTGTGCAGCGGGGAGCTGATGTTGCTGACCGCCCGCAGGTGCTCGCCGGCCTCGTGGATCTCGATCTCGGCGGAGAGCCGGTCGCGGAGCAGGCGGGCGCAGCGCCGCTCCTGCGGGCTGTCGCCGCCGGGCCGCGCCTCGGCCTCGGCCAGTGCCGCCAGGGTCCGGCGGGCCAGGTCGGCCAGGGCCCGCGTGCCGGCGGGCGAGTGGTCGGGCAGCCGGCGCGCGCTGCCCGGCGCGCCGAGGTAGGTGCCGAGGGCCGGGTCGAGAGCGACCAACTCGTCGACGTAGGCGTCGGCGACCTGGCGGGGCAGTGGACTGCTGGTGAGAGACGACATGCGGTCATCTTCGTACGCCGGGTGGCGCGGCGTCACCCCGGATGGCCGCACGGGGCCGGGCGGGCGGCGCAACGCCTGGTCAGGGGCCCCGAACGGGCCGGGGCCGCGCTCCCCGGCCGTGCACGTGCGCCCCTCCCGGCCGCCGCGCGTGCGGCGGGCGCGCGGTGCGACAGGGGCCCCGGGCGGAGGGGGCCCGGGTGGCGCGGCTCGGGAGGTGGCACCCGGGTGGCGCGGCCCGGGGCGCGGTCAGGCCGGGCGGTCGCTCACCGTCCAGGGCAGCGCCGCCGGCCCGCCGCCCGACGCGGTGGGAAGCGCGGCGGTGATGACGAGGGTGCCGTCCTCGACCTGGTAGTCCAGCGGCAACTCCAGCGCGCGCATCGCGGCGACCATGCCGGTGTTGGCCGACTGCGCCACCGCGTAGACGCTCTCGCGGCCCGCGTCCGCGGCGAGTTCGACCAGTCGGCGCAGCAGGGTGGTGCCGACGCCGCGGCGCTGCCAGGCGTCCTCGACGAGGAGCGCGACCTCGCTCTCGTCACCGTCCCACAGCAGGTGTCCGAGGCCCACGACCCGGCCGTCGGGGGTCTCGACGGCGAGCGACTGGCCGAAGCGGGGGTCGAGCAGGTGGGTGAGGTAGCGGTCCGCGTCGCCGACCGGGCCGTGGTAGCGGCGGGCGAGGGTCGCCGGGGTGCAGCGCGCGTGCATCGACCGGGCCGCCGGCCGGTCCTCGGGGCGGGCGCGGCGCAGGCCGATCTCGCTGCCCTGGGGGACGGTGAGGACGTCGCGGCGGCGCGGCACCCGCGTCCCGAGCAGGGCGTCGAGCTCCACCAGCGCACGCGCCCTGGCGAACTCCGTCGGCGTGAAAGGCGGTTGCGCCCGCCGCACGGTGATCAGGCCGCCGGCGGGATCGCGCAGCCGCATGACCGTGGGCAGCGCCTCGGGTGTGCCGCCGCTCGCGTCCGCCTCCTGGAGCGGCCCGTGCCCGTACGGTTCCTCGCGCGCGCCCCCGCCGAGCTCCTCGGGCTGCCCGGGCTGCCCGGCGGGCGTCGAGCCGATCGTGCAGCGGCCGAGGAGCCGGCGCAGTGCCAGCGGCAGTTCGGCGGCGTCCAGCGCGGTGCGGGTGGCCAGGCCGAGCACCCGGGTGGGCATGTCCACCAGATCGTGGGCGTCGGCCCGCTCCAGCCAGGTGTCGGCGCCGCCGGCGCCCTCGACGGCCGCCTCCAGTGCCGTCGCCGGGAGCCCGGACGGCGCCCGCAGCAGGAACTCGTCCACGGTGCCGTCCGCCAGCGGGTGCGTCTGGAGGGAAACGATGTCGATCCGCCGGTCGGCCAGCGCCGTGCACACCGCGCCGAGCGTGCCGGGCGTGTCGCGTACGGTCGTGCGCAGCCGCCACAGCGTGGTGCCGGTGCCGGTGCCGGTGCCTTCGGCGGCGGGGGACGGGGCTTCGGCCGGAGCGGCCCCGCCGCCGGTGATCCCGGTGGTTCCGGTGCTCCCGCCGGCGCAGGCGCCGGTACGGGGCGAGCGTCGCGCGGTGCCCCGGCCGCGGTGCCACAGCAGGCCGGCGGCGACGGTGGCCAGCACGGCCGCCGACACGGTCGGCGCCGCTCCTCCGGCCGGCCCGGCGGCCATGAACGCCGCGGCGAGCGCGGCCGGCAGCACTGCTGCGAGGGTGAGGTGACGGCCCCTGTGACGGCGCCGTGCGGGGGCGGAGGCAGCGGAGGTCGAATGCGGCATGCAGCCCACCCTGCCGAACCCGTGTTGCGCGACCACGAACACACCGTGACCGGATGGTAAAGGCGCCACCTTTCCGGTCAACTCGCCCTTTCCGAGGCTTCGCCGCATTCCTGCCGCCTCGCCCGAAGCCTCACCCGTGCCGAGGCGGCCGGCGGCGGGAACGCCAGGCCCCGCGCTCCGCCGGAGCCGGCCGGGGCCGCGCCCCGCGGGACGCGCTGCGCATTCACGCGCGGGGGACGGGAGAGCTCGGTGGCGATCTCGGGGACGATGAGGATGCTGCGCATTCACGCGCGGGGGACGGGAACTCAGCCGGGATGGGCGGAGTTGTCTTGGTACGGGCCGGTCGCGCACCGGCCCGGCCAGCGGCTCCGACCGGGCGCCCCCGTCCCGGTCGGAGCTTCGAAGGTCGTTCGCGGTTCGCCGGCCCCCTCCTCCGGCGGACCGCGGACGGCGTACGCGGGAGGAGGCGGGCCCGGCGGACCGCCCGGCGGCTACTTGACGCCGAACGCCTGCTGGAGCGGGTCGATCGCGAAGTAGGCGAGGAAGAACACCGACACGCACCACACCAGCGGGTGCACCTCGCGCGCCTTGCCCAGCGTGGCCTTGAGCACCACGTAGGACAGGAAGCCCGCGCCGATGCCGTTGGTGATGCTGTAGGTGAAGGGCATCACCGCGATGGTCAGGAACGCGGGGATGGCGGTGTCGTACGCGGTCCAGTCGATCGTCCGCACCTGCGCCATCAGCAGGAAGCCGACCGCGACCAGCGCGGGGGCCGCGGCCTGCGAGGGCACCACGCCCGCCAGCGGCGAGAGGAAGAGGGCCAGCGCGAACAGCGCCCCGGTCACCACGCTCGCCAGCCCGGTGCGCGCGCCCTCGCCGACACCCGCCGCCGACTCCACGTACGCGGTGTTCGAGGAGGACGAGGCCACCCCGCCCGCGACCGCCGCCGCGCCGTCGATGAAGAGCACCCGGCCGATGTGGGGCACCCGGCCCTCGTCGTCGAGCAGCCCCGCCTCGCTGGAGATGCCCATGATCGTGCCCATGGCGTCGAAGAAGTCCGACAGCACCAGCGTGAACACCGACAGGACGCACGTCACCACCCCGGCGTCGCGGAACCCGCCGAACAGGCTGAAGTGCCCCACCAGCCCGAAGTCCGGGGTCGAGACCGCCTTGTGCGGCACGGTCGGCGGGTTCAGGCCCCAGGCCAGGTCCGGGATGTCCGCGACCTTGTTGACGACCAGCGCCACGATCGTCATGACCACGATGCTGATCAGGATCGCGCCGCGCATCCGGCGGGCCACCAGGGAGATGGTGAGCAGCACCCCGACGCAGAAGACCAGCACCGGCCAGCCGGTCAGCGTGCCGGACCCGCCGAGCTGAACCGGCGTGGTGTTCCCGGCGGCGTCCGGGATGCGGGTCACGAAACCGGCGTCGACCAGGCCGATGAAGCAGATGAACATCCCGATGCCGACCGCGATCGCCTTCTTGATCGCCTCGGGGATGGCGTCCATGATCGCCTGCCGCAGCCCGGTGACGACCAGCACGCAGATGAGCAGGCCCTCTAGGACCACCAGGCCCATCGCGTCCGGCCAGCTCATCTTCGGCGCCAACTGGTAGGCGACCACCGCGTTCAGGCCGAGCCCGGTGGCGATGGCCAGCGGCAGGTTGCCGCCGACCCCCATGATCACCGTCATCACCGCGGCCACCAGCGCGGTCACGGTCAGCACCTGCCCCTGCGAGAGGTGGTGGCCGTACTTGTCCAGCACCGGGTGCGCGCTGCCGCCGCTGAGGATGATCGGGTTGAGCACCAGGATGTAGGCCATCGCGAAGAAGGTCGCGAAACCGCCCCGCACCTCCCGTCCGGGCGTGGAGCCGCGCTGGGATATCCGGAACCACCGCTCCAGGATGTTGTCACCCCCCGGCGGCGGTGCGGGTGCGGGCTTCGCGGCGTCGGCGGCGACGGAACCGGGCATGGTGCTCCTCTGAAGTTGTCCGAAGTCGGTTGCGGGGCACAGGGATTGTGCCCCCGCTCGGCCCCGCGCGGGTTTCCCCGGCGTTACCCCGTATCACCGTCGGGTTTCGGACATGCCCAGGTCAACACTTCCGCCGCGGAAAGATCGCGGTCCGGTGCCGGAGACCGGTCCTGCGGCTACAGCCCGCCGGCCACCCGCAGGACCGCGCCCGTGGTGTACGACGCGTCCGGCGACAGCAGCCACGCCACCGCGCCGGCCACCTCCTCCGGCTGCCCCGGCCGCCGCATCGGGATGCGGTCGCTCTTGCGCCACGGCCGCTGCGGGTCGCCCATGGCCGCGTGGATGTCGGTCACGATCATCCCGGGCTGCACCGAGTTGACCCGCACGCCCTCCTCGGCCAGCTCCTTCGACAGGCCGAGCGTCATCGCGTCGACCGCCGCCTTGCTCGCCGCGTAGTGGACGTACTCGCCCGGGCTGCCCAGGGTGGCCCCGCCGGAGGACACGTTCACGATTGCGCCGCCGGCCCCGCCGTGCCGCGTGGACATGTCCAGCACCGCGCGGCGGGCACAGATCAGCGCGCCCATCACGTTGACGTCCACCACCCGGCGCATCACCTCCACGGGGGTCTGCGCGAAGCGGCCGAGCGGCCCGGTGACGCCCGCGTTGTTCACCAGGCCGGTGACCGGGCCGAGCGCCTCGCGCACCGCGTCGAAGAGCGCGTCGACCTGCTGCTCGTCGCTGGTGTCGACCTGGTGCACCAGGCAGGTCCCGCCGGCCTCGCGGACCTGCCGGGCGACGTCCTCGGCCGCGTCCCGGGCGCGCTCGTAGCCGATCGCGACCCGGTGGCCGGCCCCGGCCAGCCGCAGCGCCACCGCCGCCCCGATGCCGCGACTGCCGCCGGTGACCACGCTGACCTGGTCCATCGTCCTGCTCCTCGATGATCGTCCTGCTCCACCGGCGCCCATTGCAGCACACCGTCAACATCGCGTGAACGCCGGATGGACCGGGCCGCACCGGGCGCGGGCGGCTTCGAGGATTGGTCTTGACCAAGTTCGCGACGCGCCTCTATCGTCCTAGTAGTGCAAGGACCTTTAATAAAGACTGGTTCGGAAACAAGGCTTCACAAGATCTGACCCCGCCGGTCCCGGCGGCCACGATCACGGCGATTGCGAGGACAGGGTGGGGACCACGCAGCTCGAAGCGGTGCAGGAGCCGAAGTACTGGCACCTCAAGACCGTGCTGAACGACGCCCTGGACTCGGAGTTCGAGGTCGGCGAGATCCTGCCGAACGAGCGGGACCTGGCCGCGCGCTTCGGCGTCGCGCGGGCCACGCTCCGCCAGGCGCTCGAACAACTGGAGCTGGAGGGCCGGCTCCAGCGCCGGCGCGGTGTCGGCACCACCGTCGCGCCGCCCCGGATCGGTGTGTCCGTGGGCCCGTCGGCCAACGTGTGGCCCGGCGCCGTGCGCGACGCGTGGAGCACCGTCGGCTGCGTCGAGGCGGCCGCACCGGCCCCGATCGCCGCGCTGCTCGGCACCGGCCGCGAGGAGGCGGTGCACACCGTCCGCCGCGAGCGGGTCGTGCAGGGCCAGCCGGTCGCCACCGAGCTGCTCTACGTGCCCACCGCCTCGGTGCCCGGCCTCTCCGCGCTGCTGACCCCCGCCGAGCACGGCCCCGCCGTGCTGCGGGAACTGCACGCGCTGGACCTGGAGGGCGAGGACCGCGCCGTGGAGCTCGGCTCGGCCCGCGCGGAGGACGCCAGGCAACTCGACCGGCTGCCCGGTGCGCCCGTGCTGGTGGTCACCACCCGGTACTACGCCCAGGGCGGCGTCGCGGCCGCCTCCGTCGCGACCTACCGCGCCGACACCTGCCGGCTCACCTTCGGCGACTCCGGCGCGCTGGAGGTCCTGCACGACCAGCCCGACACCCGCCGGGCGTCCTGACCCACCGCGCAGGCGCCCGCCGCCCGCCGCCGTACGGACCGACACCGCCGGCCCGCTCCCGTATCCCTACGGGCGCGGGCCGGCGGCGTCTGTCGGCGGCGGGCGGCGGTCCCTTCGAGCGGCCGCCCGCCGGAGGGCTCAGTGCCGGGGCAGCGACGTCTGCTCGACCGCGAACAACTGCTCCTCCACGTGGTCCAGCGCCAGCCGCAGCGCCCCCGTGGCGATCGCCTCCTGGCCAAGCGCGGACAGCACCACGTTCGGCGGCCGCAGGCAGTAGCGGGCCAACTCCGCGCGCAGCGGCTCCAGCACTCCGTCCAGCCCGGCCGCCCAGCCGCCGATCACCACCAGCTCCGGGTCGATCGCCAGCACCAGCGCCGCCACGTCGTGCACCAGCCGCCGCAGGTACCGGTCCACCGCGTCCTTCGCCTGCACGTCCCCCTCGCGGGCCAGCGCGAACACCCGCTCCACGGCGGGCTCGTCCAGCGGGTGCAGGGGCGTGCCGGTGGTGGACAGCAGGTGCTCGGGCGTCACCTCGCGCCCCAGCAGGTGCAGTGCGCCGATCTCCCCGGCCGCGCCGCCGAAACCGCGGTGCAGCCGCCCGCCGATCAGCGAACCGGCGCCCGGGCTCAGCCCGGCGAGCACGAAGACCACGTCGTCGGTGCCGACCGCCGCGCCCTTCCAGTGCTCGGCGACCGCCGCCAGGTTCGCGTCGTTCTCCACCAGCACCGGGCAGCGGAAGGAGCGTTGCAGCCGCTCGCCGAGCGGCAGCCCGGTCCAGCCCGGCAGCGCGGTGCCGAGCCGCACCTCGCCGCCCGCCTCCACGATGCCCGGGCTGCCCACCCCGACCGCCCACAGGGTGCTGCGCGCCACGCCGGCCCGGCGCAGCAGGTCCGCCACGGTGCCGCGGACCCGCTCGATCCGGTCGTCGGCGCAGGCCGCCTCCGCCACCTCGTGGCCGAGCGTGTCGAGCACCTGGCCGCTCAGGTCGGCGAGCACCGCCCGGACCTGGTGGGCGCCGATCTCCACGCCCAGCAGGTGGCCCGCCTCGGCGTGGAAGCGGAAGCGGCGGGCCGGGCGGCCCTGCTTGCGGGTGTCCCCCGGCTCCGGGGCGACCTCGACCACGAGGTCGGACTCGGTCAGGCCCTCGATGACCCCCTCGACCGTGGGCCGGGACAGCCCGGTGCTGTGCACCAGCTCGGTGAGGGTGGGGGTCTGCGCGCCGCGCAGGGCGTGGAGGACGACCGCGGAGTTGATCCGCCTGAGCAGGGAGGGGTCCCCGCCGGTGAGGCGCTCCAAGGTGTGTCCTCCCAGCCTGTACCTGTGTGTGGCGGATCGTACCCGGCGCGGAGCCGCGCGGCGAGTGCCGCCGGCGCCCCGCCGCCCGCCGCGCCCCCGCGGCGCCGACCCGCCGTCCGGCGAAGTTACCAGGCGCCGGACGCCCAGGTGACCGCCGCCGTCACAACTGGGAGCCGCCGCCGTCCACCGGGAATTCCGCGCCGGTGGTGAAGGTGGCGTCGAAGGCGAGGAAGGCGACCGCCCGGGCCACCTCGTCCGGGGTGCCCACCCGCAGCATCGGTAGCTGCGCGGCCATCTGCGCCCGGGTCTGCTCGGCGGCCTCCGCGGGCATCGACTTCTCCAGGATGCCCGAGTCGATCGGGCCGGGGCTGACCGCATTGACGCGGACCTTGCGCGGCAGCAGCTCGCGGGCCAGGCTGCGGGTCATGGAGCGCAGCGCCGCCTTGCTCGCCGCGTAGGCGCTCAGCGTCGGCATCCCGAGCACGTTGACCACCGAGGTGGTGAGCACCACGCCGCTGCCCTCGGCCAGCAGCGGGGCGAGCTTCTGCACGGTGAAGTACGGCCCCTTGGCGTTGACGGTCATCAGCTGGTCGTACAGCTCCTCGCCGGTCGCCTCGAAGGGCGCGAAGCCGTTGATGCCGGCGTTGGCGAACAGGGCGTCCACGCTGCCCAGTTCGGCCTTCACCCGGTCGGCCAGCGCCTCCAGGTCCGGCAGCGAGGAGGCGTCACCGCGCACCGCGACCGCCCGGTCGCCGAGCTGCGCGCGGGCCGCGTCCAGCGCGTCCCGGCCGCGCCCGGTGATCAGGACGCGGGCGCCCCCGTCCACGAAGAGCCGGGCGGTGGCCAGGCCCAGGCCCGTGCTGCCTCCGGTGATCACGACGTTCTTGCCTGTGTACTTGCCCATGGCGGACACCCTCGGTTCAGGAGTGGGTTGCTGGTCGACGTCCCCCGGGCAGCGGCCTCGGCGGGACTGACACGAGTCAACCTCCGCCCGGACGGGGGCGTCCAAGACCTGTTTCGCACCACGTCATACGCGATCTGCATCACGAGTACGCTGGCGGAATGACCGATGCCACCGAGCCCGCAACGGCGCCCGGCCCGCAGGCGGCCGGCCCCGACCCGGACCTCGACCTGCGGCTGGTCCGGTACTTCACCGTCGTCGCCGAGCATCTGCACTACGCCCGCGCCGCGCAGGAACTGCACATCGCCCAGCCCTCGCTCAGCCGCCAGATCCAGCGGCTGGAAGAAACCCTCGGGGTGCGGCTGCTGGACCGCACCACCCAGGGCAGCGCCCTCACCGCGGCCGGGGCGGCCTTCCTGCCGCAGGCGCAGGCCCTCCTGCAAGCCGCCGGGCAGGCGACCCGCGCCGCCCGCTCGGCCGGGCCGCAGCACACCGTCACCGTCGGATACGTCGAGGACCTCGTCGTCACCGCCGCCGTACGGGAGGTGCGCCGCCGCCACCCGCGGGCCCACGTCCGCACCCGGCACCTGGACTGGGACGAGACCCGCGCCCTGCCCGAGCGCAAGGTCGACGTGCTCGTCGCCCGCACCCCGCTGCCCATCCCGGACGACGGCCTGCGCGTCAGCGTGCTCTACGACGAGCCGCGGGCGCTGCTGGTGCCGGCGGACCACCGCCTGGCCGGGAAGGAGTCGGTCGGCCCGGACGACTTCGCCGGCGAACCCCTCGTCGCCTGCGCGGGCATGGCCGCGGCCTGGACCGGCTTCTGGCGGCTCGACCCCCACCCCGACGGCACCCGGGCCCCGCTCGGCCCGCTGCTCGCGGAGACCTTCGAGGACAAGCTCGAAGGCGTCGCGGACGGCCGCTCGGTGGCCCTGGTACCCGCCTACGACCGGCGCTGCGCCGAGCGCGACGACCTCGCGGTGGTGCCCGTGGACGGCATCGAGCCGTGCCAGGTCGTCGTGGCCGCCCGCGCGGATGACGGCAGCCCGCTCGTCGCGGACTTCGTGGACGCCGCGTGCCGCCTGCTCACACCGCCGGTGGACGCGCGCCCTTGACGTCGCCCGGGTGCACGCCGCCCGGGTGCACGCCCGGGGCACCGGGGAAGGCAGCCGCGTGCAGCCGGGCGAACTCCGCGGCCAGCGCCGCCGGCGGCCAGTGCGCGTTGAGCCCGCTGGGGCTCGGCAGCACCCACACGCGGGTCGCGCCCAGCGTGCGCTGCTGCGGGCCGACGGCGGCGTGCCGGTCGGCGAACGCCACCCGGTAGGCGCTCACCCCCAGCACCGCCAGCCACCGCGGCTCGTACCGGGCGACCTTCGCCGCCAGCCGCGCACCGCCGGCCACCAGCTCCTCCCCGGCCAGTTCGTCGGCGCGCGCGGTCGCCCGCCCGGCCAGGTTCGTCAGCCCGAAGCCGAGCGCGAGCGCGCCGTGCTGCTCGGCGGGCGCGTACCGGCGCGGGGTGAAGCCCGAGGCGTGCAGCGCCGGCCAGAACCGATTGCCCGGCCGGGCGAAGTGCTCGCCCCGGTACGCCGACAGCAGCCCGGGGTTGATCCCGCAGAACAGCACCCTCAGCCCCGGCCCGACGATGTCGGGCAGCCTGCGGGTGCGGGCCTGCGCCTCCTCCTCCGGGGTCAGAGGATCGCCCCGGGCCGGTAGGCGGCCGCCTGCGGGTGGGCCTTGACGACCTCCTCGACCCGGCGCGCGACCTCCGCGACCTGGTCGGCGGCGGCACCGGTGAACGACAACCGGTCGGCCATCAGCGCGTCCAGCGCCCCGCGGTCCAGCGGGATACGGGTGTCGGCGGCCAGCCGGTCCAGCAACTCGTTGCGCTCGGTGCCCTGCTCGCGCATCGCCAGCGCCGACGCCACCGCGTTCTCCTTGATCGCCTCGTGGGCGGCCTCCCGGCCCACCCCGGCCCGCACCGCGCCCATCAGGACCTTCGTGGTGGCCAGGAACGGCAGGTAGCGGTCCAGCTCGCGCGCCACGACGGCCGGGAACACCCCGAACTCGTCCAGCACCGTCAGGAACGTCTCCAGCAGCCCGTCGAACGCGAAGAACGCGTCGGGCAGCGCCACCCGGCGCACCACCGAACAGGACACGTCGCCCTCGTTCCACTGGTCGCCGGCCAGCTCCCCGGTCATCGAGGCGTAGCCGCGCAGCACCACCATCAGGCCGTTGACCCGCTCGCAGGAACGCGTGTTCATCTTGTGCGGCATCGCCGAGGAGCCGACCTGGCCGGGCTTGAAGCCCTCGGTGACCAGTTCGTGGCCGGCCATCAGCCGGATCGTCTTCGCCGTCGACGACGGCGCCGCCGCCAACTGCACCAGCGCGGTCACCGCCTCGTAGTCCAGCGAGCGCGGGTAGACCTGGCCGACGGAGCTGAACGCCCGGGAGAAGCCCAGGTGTTCGGCGACCCTGCGCTCCAGGTCGGCGAGCTTGCCGCTGTCGCCGCCGAGCAGGTCCAGCATGTCCTGGGCGGTGCCGACCGGGCCCTTCACGCCGCGCAGCGGGTAGCGCTCCAGCAGCTCCTCGACCCGCCCGAACGCCACCAGCAACTCGTCGGCCGCCGTCGCGAACCGCTTGCCGAGGGTGGTCGCCTGCGCCGCGACGTTGTGCGAGCGGCCGGCCACCACCAGCTCGCCGTACTGCGCGGCAAGCTGCCCGAGCCGGGCCAGCACCGCGACCGTACGGTCCCGCGCGTGCTCCAGCGACAGCCGGATCTGGAGCTGCTCGACGTTCTCGGTCAGGTCGCGCGAGGTCATGCCCTTGTGGACCTGCTCGTGCCCGGCGAGCGCGTTGAACTCCTCGATCCGGGCCTTCACGTCGTGCCGGGTGACCTTCTCGCGCTCCGCAATGGAGTCGAGGTCGACCTGCTCCAGCACCCGTTCGTAGTCCGCGATCGCGCCCGGGGGCACCTCGATGCCCAGGTCCGCCTGGGCCCGCAGCACCGCCAGCCACAGCCGGCGCTCCAGCACCACCTTCTGCTCGGGCGACCACAGCGCGGCCAGCTCCGCTGAGGCATAGCGACCGGCGAGGACATTCGGGATACGCGGCTTGGCTGTCACGTGTGCTGATTCTACTGGTCGCGGGGGGTGCCGCGTGCGGTCAGCCCTCGCTACCGGGCACCGCGCCGGGCAGCGGCAGGCCGGGCGGCAGGTCGTAGGGCAGCAGCTCGGCCCGCTTGGGGCTGCGCCCGTCGCCGCTGGAGCGTCCGGTCAGCCGGCGGCCGATCCAGGGCAGCAGATGGGTACGGGTGAAGCGCGCGTCCGACATGCGGCGAGCGGCCCAGCCCGCGCGCACCTCCGGCGGCAGCGGCCGGGTCCAGTCCGCGCCCGCGGGCAGGCCCAGCCCCTGCCAGACCGCCTCGGCCACCCGCTCGTGGCCCTCCGCGGTCAGGTGCAGCCGGTCCTCCGCCCACATCCGGCCGTCGCCCAGCACGTGCGCCCCGTACAGGTCGACGACGACCGCGCCGTGCGCGGCCGCCAGCGACTCCACGAAGTCGAACAGCTCCACCATCCGCGGCAGGAACCGGGTGGCCACCGGGCCGCGCCTGATCGGGCTGCGCATCAGCACCAGCCTCTCGCAGGCCGGCGCGAGGCGCTGCACGCAGCTCTCCAGCACCCGGCACACCTCGGCCACGTCGCAGCCGGGCCGCAGGACGTCGTTGAGCCCGCCGACCAGCGTGATCACGTCCGGCCGCATCGCGGCCGCCGCGTCCACCTGCTCGTCGGCGATCTGCCGGATCAGCTTGCCGCGCACGGCGAGGTTGGCGTACCGCACGCCGTCGCCGCCCGCCTCCCGGGCGGCCGCGGCGAGCCGGGCCGCGAGCAGGTCCGCCCACCCGCGGTAGGAACCGTCGGGCAGCAGGTCCGACATGCCCTCGGTGAAGGAGTCACCGACGGCGACGAGGCTGGAATACGTGGCTGGCTTCTCCATGGCAGGGGCGATCCTACCGGCGCGGGGGTCCCGCCCGATCCCTCCTCCCCGTCCGCCCCTGCCCGCCCGACGGGCTTCCCGTGGCGGTCACCCGGCCGCGGCGTCCGGCCCCGGTGAACCGGCCGGGTGTCCGGCCCCGGTCACCTGGCCAGGTACGCGGCGGCACCGAGCGCGCCGGCCGCCGCCCCACCCCCGACCACGGCCGCCGCCACGCAGCGCCGCCGGAGCTCCCGGTAGCGCGCGGCGTACTCCTCGCGCAGTTCCGCGGCCCGGTCGACGATGCGCCGCAGCGTCTCGCGGGACAGCCGCAGCCGGTCCGCGACGTAGACCCGTTCGACCTCCTCGCGCTGGGCGGTCGTCAGCCACGGCAGGTGCTCGGTGAACCCGCCGGCCTCGCGGCGGGCCCGCGCCACCTCGGCGCTCCACAGCAGGTAACCCTCGATCCGGTGCAGCCCCGAGGGGTCGTCGCCGTGCCGGCCCCGGGCGCCTCCTGTGCCGTTCCCGCCCTCCGTGCCACCTGTGCGGTCGGTGTCTCCCGTGCCGTCCGTGCTGTCCGTGCGCACGCGTGCTCCTCCGGTCGTCGGCCCTGGGCTCCTACTGCAGCTTGTGCTTCTCGCCCGGGGCCATCACCACGGCCTGGTCGGGGCGGTTGGTGGTGTCGTCGAAGCTCGCGATCTCCGGGTGGTGCAGATCGAACGCCGGGGACTCGGAGCGGATGCGCGGCAGCGTCACGAAGTTGTGCCGCGGGGGCGGGCAGGAGGTCGCCCATTCCAGCGAACGGCCGTAGCCCCAGGGGTCGTCCACGTCGACCTTCTTCCCGTACTTCGCGGTCTTCCAGACGTTGTAGAGAAAGGGCAGCATCGAAAGGCCGAGCAGGAAGGAGCTGATGGTGGAGACGGTGTTGAGCGTGGTGAACCCGTCCGCGGCGAGATAGTCGGCGTAGCGGCGCGGCATGCCCTCGGCGCCCAGCCAGTGCTGGATCAGGAAGGTGCCGTGGAACCCGAAGAACAGCGTCCAGAAGGTGATCTTCCCGAGGCGCTCGTCGAGCATCTTGCCCGTCATCTTGGGCCACCAGAAGTGGAAGCCCGCGAACATCGAGAACACCACGGTGCCGAAGACGACGTAGTGGAAGTGCGCGACCACGAAGTACGAGTCCGACACGTGGAAGTCCAGCGGCGGCGAGGCGAGGATCACCCCGGTCAGCCCGCCGAAGAGGAAGGTGACGAGGAAGCCGATGGACCACAGCATCGGTGTCTCGAAACTGAGCGACCCCCGCCACATGGTGCCGATCCAGTTGAAGAACTTCACCCCGGTCGGTACCGCGATGAGGAACGTCATGAACGAGAAGAACGGCAGCAGCACGGCCCCGGTCACGAACATGTGGTGCGCCCACACCGTGACCGACAGACCGGCGATGGAGATCGTGGCCGCGACCAGGCCCAGGTATCCGAAGATGGGTTTGCGGGCGAACACCGGGATCACCTCGGTGACGATCCCGAAGAACGGCAGCGCGATGATGTAGACCTCCGGGTGGCCGAAGAACCAGAAGAGGTGCTGCCACAGGATGGCGCCGCCGTTGGCCGCGTCGAAGACGTGCGCGCCGAACTTCCGGTCGGCCTCCAGGCACAGCAGCGCGGCCGCCAGCACCGGGAAGGCGAACAGCACCAGCAGCGAGGTGAGCAGCACGTTCCAGCAGAAGATCGGCATGCGGAAGATCGTCATGCCGGGGGCGCGCATGCAGACGATGGTGGTGATGAAGTTGACCGCGCCGACGATCGTGCCGAACCCCGACAGCGCCAGCCCCATGGTCCACATGTCCGCGCCGATACCGGGGGAGTTCACCACGCTGGACAACGGGGAGTAGGCGAACCAGCCGAAGTCGGCCGCACCCTGCGGGGTGAGGAAACCGCCCACGGCGATCACCGAGCCGAACAGGTAGAGCCAGTAGGCCAGCATGTTCAGCCGTGGGAACGCCACGTCGGGCGCGCCGATCTGCAACGGCATGATCCAATTGGTGAACCCCGCGAACAGCGGTGTCGCGAACATCAGCAGCATCACGGTGCCGTGCATCGTGAACGCCTGGTTGTACTGCTCGGCGGACAGGAACTGGAGCCCCGGGCGGGCGAGTTCGGCCCGCATCAGCAGCGCCATCACGCCGCCGAGCAGGAAGAAGACGAATGTCGTGACCAGGTACATGGTGCCGATGGTCTTGTGGTCGGTGGTACTCGCCCAACTCGCGATGATGCTGCCCGGTCGCCTCACCCGGGCCGGAAGCTCGTCCGCGTACTCCTCGTCGGTTCCGACCGGCTCCGCGGTGCTGCCAGCCGTCACGTCATCACTCCCTGAATTCGACCCCAACGGACCGGTGGTCGGCCGTCCGGAAAGAATGCCAAGGCGCCGGTCGTCCGCAGAAGCGGCCGCGCCGACAAGTCAGCCGGGTTGATCAATAGTGGGTTAGGTCGAAAAGTCCGCCAGACGGGAAAGTCCGCCAGACGGGAAAGTCCGCCGGACGGGAGGGTTTCGCCGGGCGGGGTGTTCGCCGGCCGGGAATCTGTGGGAAACCGGGCACCGGCTCCGGTCAGGAACGGCGCCGCCCCACCAGTTCCTTGAGGACGTCCTCCATCGTGACCAGGCCGACGCCGTGCCCGTCGGCGTCCACGACCGCGGCCAGGTGGGCGCGGCCGGCGCGCATGGCGGTGAGGGCGTCGTCGAGCGGCGTGGCCGCGCCGAGGCGGGTGATACGGCGCAGCGCGGACCGGGGGAGGGGCGCGTCGCGCTGCTCGGCGTCGAGCGCGTCCTTGACGTGGAGGTAGCCCAGCACCCGCCCGTCGTCGTCGGCGACCGGGAAGCGCGAGAAGCCGGACTCGGCGCTGAGGGCCTCCAGGCCCTCCGCGGTGATACCGAGCCGGGCCCGCACCACCCGGTCCGGCGGCAGCACGATCCCGCCCACCGGCCGCCGTCCCAGCTCCAGGGCGTCCCGCAGCCGCGCGGCCGCCCGCTCGTCCAGCAACCCGGCGGCGCCCGCGTCCACCACCATCCGGGACAGCTCGTCGTCGGAGAACACCGCGGCGATCTCGTTGCGCGGTTCCACCCGCACCAGGTGCAGGGCGGCGTTGGCGAGCGCGTTGATCGCGAAGATCAGCGGGCGCAGCCCCCGGGTGAGCGCGACCAGCGGCGGGCCCAGCAGTAGCGCGGAGCGCACCGGATCGGCCAGCGCCACGTTCTTCGGCACCATCTCCCCGAAGAGCATGTGCAGGTAGGTGGCCACCGACAGCGCGATCACGAACGACACCGGGTGCACCGCGCCGTCCGGCACGCTCGCCGCGTGGAACAGCGGCTCCAGCAGGTGCGCGATCGCCGGCTCGGCGACGATGCCGAGCACCAGGGTGCAGGCCGTGACGCCCAGTTGCGCGGCGGCCAGCAGCGGCGAGACGTGTTCCAGGCCCCACAGCACGCTCCGCGCCCGGCGGTCGCCCGCCTCGGCCCGCGGTTCGACCTGGTCCCTGCGCACCGAGATCAGCGAGAACTCGGCGCCGACGAAGTAGGCGTTGGCCACGATGGTGAGCAGGCCGACCAGCAACTGCACGGCGGTCACCGGGCCGGCTCCGCACCGTCGGCGGCCGGGTCCTCGCCGTCGGGAACCCCCGGCGGCGACACCAGGCGGGCGCGCGCCGCCCGCCGCCCGCTCGCGTCGGTCACCTCGATCCGCCAGCCCTCCACCTCGACCGCGTCACCGCGCCGCGGGATCCGCCCGAGCCGCTGGGCGACGAGGCCGGCCAGCGTCTCGTACGGTCCGTCGGGCGCGTGCAGGCCGATCCGCTCCAGCCGGTCCTCGGTACGGGCGGCGCCGTCCGCGTCGTAGATCCGCCGGCCCAGCGGGTCCTCGCGCAGGAAGCGCAGGTCGGGCACCTCGAAGGGGTCGTGCTCGTCGCGCACCTCGCCGACCACCTCCTCGACGATGTCCTCCAGCGTCGCGACGCCGGCGGTCCCGCCGTACTCGTCGATCACCACCGCCATCGAGCGGCGGCCGCTGAACCGGTCGAGCAGCCGGTCCACCGTGAGGGAGTGGGGCACGAGCATCGGCTCGCGCAGCAGCTCGGTGACCGGTACGCGGGCCCGGCGGTCGCCGGGGACGGCGAGCACGTCCTTGATGTGCACGGTGCCGATCACGGCGTCGAGGGTGCCGCGGTAGACCGGGAAGCGGGACAGGCCGGTGGCGCGGGTGGCGTTCGCGACGTCCTCTGCGGTGGCGCGTGCCTCCAGGGCGGTGACCTGCACGCGGGGCGTCATCACGTTCTGCGCGGTGAGGTCCCCCAGGCCGATGGTCCGGACGAACAGCTCGGCGGTGTCCTGCTCCAGCGCGCCCGCCTTCGCGGAGTGCCGGGCGAGTGCCCGCAGTTCCTGCGGTCCGCGGGCGGAGGCCAGTTCCTCGGCCGGTTCCAGGCCCATCCGGCGGAGCACCCGGTTGGCGGTGTTGTTGAGGTGCCGGATCAGCGGGCCGAACGCGCTGCTGAACGCCCGCTGGGGTGCGGCCACCCGCCTCGCCACCGCCAGCGGGTGCGTGATGGCCCAGTTCTTCGGCACCAGTTCGCCGATGACCATCAACGCCACCGTGGACAGCGCGGTGCCCAGCACCAGGGCGAGCGACGCCGCCGCGGAGGACGGCAGGCCGGCGGCCCGCAGCGGCCCGCGCAGCAGTTTCGCCACGGACGACTCGGCCAGCATGCCGATGACCAGTCCCGTCACGGTGATCCCGAGCTGCGCGCCCGACAACTGCACGGTCAGCGACCGCACGGCTCCCAACGCCGCGGCCGCCCCGCGCTCCCCGGCCGCGACCGCCCGCTCCAGCTCGCCGCGTTCCACGGTGGTCAGTGAGAACTCCGCCGCGACGAACACCCCGCACACGAAGGTGAGCAGCAGCGCCACCGCCACCAGCACCGTCTCCGTCATCCCACCACCTCGCCCCCATGATCAACCCCCACCTCCTTCCCCGCACCACGAGAAGCCCTCCCGGGGGCACGCCCGGCCCCTGACCGGGGGTGGTCCTGGAGTCGGCGGTATGGGTCGGCCGGGTGGGGGTGTGGGGTGCTGTGGGATGTGGGTGCCCGGGTGGGGGTGCGGGGAGCGGCGCGGTCGGCCCCTGACCGGGGGTGGTCCTGGAGTCGGCGGTATGGGTCGGTCGGGTGGGGGTGTGGGGTGCTGTGGGATGTGGGTGCCCGGGTGGGGGTGCGGGGAGCGGCGCGGCCGGCCCCCGACCAGGGGTGGTCCTGGAGTCGGCGGTATGGGTCGGCCGGGTGGGGGTGTGGGGTGCCGTGGGATGTGGGTGCCCGGAAGGGGGCGCGGGGGAGCGGCGCGGCCGGGCCCGACCAGGGGTGGTCCCGGAACCGACAGGACAGGGCACCCGGGCGGGTCCGCCCGAGCCCAGCGCTAGCGCAACCGCTTGGTCCATCTCCGCCACCGCTCCTCCGGCAGGTACCCGCTCGCCCGCCACGCGTGCTGCGCCCGCTCGTTCGCCACCAGCACCATCGCGTCGCCGCGCCGCCCCCCGACCGCGAGGAACCGTTCCTCCGCGGCCTCCAGCAGCGCCCGCGCCACCCCCTGCCTCCGTACCTCCGGGTGAACCGCCAGGCGGTACAGGTGGCACCGCCACCCGTCGAACCCGGCGATCACCGACCCGACCAGCACCCCGTCCCGCTCCGCGAGCAGCAGTGCCTCCGGGTCCCGGGCGACCAGCCCGACCACCCCGGCCTCGTCGTCGCTGATGCTGGTGCCCTCCGCCGCCACCTGCCAGAAGGCCAGGACGGCGGCGGCGTCGGCCGGGGCGGCCGACCGTATCCGAAGATCGTTCATACGCCCAGCCAAGCAGCCCCGCCCGCCGTGCCCTGCCCGTTTCCGCGATACGAGACACGCCACCGTCCCGGACCGCCACCGTCCCGGATCGCCACCGTACGGTTCCCCGCCCGGGCCGAGAGCGTGCTCTTGCCGCTACTAGCGCCCGAGCGCTAGCGTGGACCCATGGCGAAGACCCAGTTGAACGTGCGGGTGGAGGAAGCCACCGCGGAGACGGCGCGGGAACGCGCCTCGCAGCGCGGCATCAGCGTGAACCGCTACATCGAGGAGCTCGTCCGGCAGGACGAGGGGGAGAACGGCCGGGCGTTCGTCCAGGCCGCGGCCGACTTCATGAAGCGCTACGAAGCGGTCTTCGAAGAGGAGTTCGGCGACGCCCCCCGCACCGGGGAAGGCGCCCGTTGACCCTGCGGATCGACCTCGCGTGGCTGCTGATGGTCGCCGAGCACAACACACCGGGGGACCCGCAGGTCACCGACTGGGGCGCGCTCGTCGCCGCCGTGAGCCGGCACCGAGCCGAGATATTCGGCCGCCCCGTCTACGACGACGAGCACCTGCGGGCCGCAGCCCTCCTCCAGTTACTGCTGCACGTCCCGGCCCTGGAGCGGTCGAACGCCCTGTTCGCCACCGCCGTCGCCTACGCCTACCTCGTCGCGGAGGGCCGGAAGGTCACCACCTCGCCCGAACAGGTCCGCGACCTGGCCCGGTTGATCAAGGACGGCGGAGTCGGCGTCGAGCGCATCGCCGGCGAGCTGCGCGCCTGGACCCGCTGACGGCACCGCCCCGCGCCTGCCCTGGGCTCGTTCTGTGCCCCCCCGTTTCCCCGACCGCGGAGCCGGGGGCGGACCGTCTCCGCGGTCGGCGGGGCCGGGCCGGGGCTACGCCCGGGCGGCGGGCGGCCCGTAGACGCGTGCGAAGGCGTCCTGGTCCCACACGCCGCCGAGCTGCGGGGCGAGCCAGTCGCGTGCCGCGGTACGGAAGGCGTCGGGCGACAGGGCCCCGGCACCCTGCGGGAGGGCGCCGAGCAGCGGGGCGCCCGCCGACTGCGGCAGGTCCGCCACGTTGCAGCGCTCGGCGAGCCCCGGCTCGGCCGCCCAGCTCCCGATGATCACCCCGAGGCAGGTGATCCTGCGCGTGCGCATCGCCTCCGCGGTCAGCGCCGTCGCGTTGAGCGTGCCCAGCCCCGCCTGCGCGACCAGCAGCACCCCCGCGTGCAGCAGCGACGCCGCGTCCGCCAGCGTGGAGTCCTTCTCGTCGTAGCGCACCAGCAGGCCCCCGGCGCCCTCCACCAGCACCACGTCGTGGACCGCGGACAGCTTCGCCGCGGCCTCCGCGATCTCCTCCGGGGTCACCGCCGGCCGGCCCGAGCGGCGCGCCGCGGTCGCCGGTGCCAGCGGCTCCGGGTACCGCGCCAGCTCGACCGCCGTCACCTCGCCGGCCAGCCGCGCCACCTCCGCGGCGTCCCCCGGCTCCCCCTCAGCCACCCCGGTCTGTGCCGGCTTGAGCACCGCCACGCTCAGCCCCTGCGCCAGCGACGCGGCGGCGACCGCCGCCGTCGCCACCGTCTTGCCCACCTCGGTGCCGGTCCCGGTCACCACGACGATCGCCATACCCGCAACTCCCCTCGGAAAGCCCCCAGCATGCCCGCCCACCCCCCGCCCCGCACAAACCGGGCCCCCGCGGGAGCCCTGCGCGGGGTCACACGCGGCGCTGCTCCGGGCGGTCGCCCGGGTCCCGGGTCATCGTCCAGGAGGCGAGCAGGTCGAGCGCCTGGCGGGACGCCGACCCGGCCTCGGCGGTGTAGAGGTACAGCGCCGTCCCGGTGTCGCCGGGCAGGACGACCGTCTCGTACTCGACGGTGAGTTCGCCCACCAGGGGGT
Source organism: Streptomyces sp. SN-593 (assembly GCF_016756395.1). Classification (NCBI taxonomy): domain Bacteria; kingdom Bacillati; phylum Actinomycetota; class Actinomycetes; order Kitasatosporales; family Streptomycetaceae; genus Actinacidiphila; species Actinacidiphila reveromycinica. The sequence goes on along the minus strand of NZ_AP018365.1, from coordinate 164,391 downwards.
GGCGGAGCCGCTTCGACCCGTGGGTGCGCTGGTGGACGCGGTGCCGGCGCCACCAGCGGTCGAAGTCCTCGCTGCGCTCCCTGAGTTCCGCGACGAGCTCCCGGGCGCCCCGGTCGTCGTGGTCGCGCCCGGCGTCCAGACGCAGGCTCTCCACGGCGGCCCGGGCCTGCACCTCCCAGTCGACGAAGAGGGCGCGCGCGTCCTGGTCGAGGAAGAGCCAGCGGGCGTAGTTCCGTACACCGGCCGGCATGGCGTCGAAGTCGGCGAACAGGGCCCGGGCCAACCGGTTGGTGCCCAGGACGTCGGCCCGGTGGCCGAGCACGAGGGCGGGGGTGCCGTCCAGGGAGTCCAGCAACTGGTGGAGGCCCGGCCGCAGGCGCTGCACGCCCGGAGCGCGGGTGCGGGCCGGAGCGGTGCCGGCCCCGATGAGGTCGTGGAGATGCGCCTGCCCGGCGGCGTCGAGCCCGAGCGCCTGGCCGACAGCCTCGACGGCGGCGGGGGAGGGGGTGATCCTGCGGCCCTGTTCGAGACGGGCGTAGTAGTCGGCGGAGACGCCGGCCAGGCGGGCGACCTCCTCGCGCCGCAGCCCCGGGACGCGCCGGACCCGCCCGTCCGGCGGCAGGCCGGACCGCGCCGGGTCGCACTGGGCGCGGGCGCGCCTGAGGAAGTCGGACAGTTCGCGGTTGAGGGCGGCCATGGGTTCCAGTGTGGCCCACGCCCCGGCGGCGGCGGGCGCGCCGGGTGGGTCTGTCCGTCCTGGTCAGCCCGGGCCCAGGTCCGGTGGGGCCGATCATGACGGCCGCGGGGCCGTGGAACGGGCCCACATTGGATGTCGGCGCCGGATCGCGCTTCCGATCCGGCCGGCGCCCGGCTCCACTCCGTGCTCCGCATCTCAGACTCCGCACACTCCGCACACTCCGCACCTCGAAGGATCGCCATGACTTCCCCCGCCCGTGTCCCCGCTCCCGCCCCCGCCTCCGGCGCCGCCCCGTCCGCTGCCCCTGCCGCCCCGGTATCCGGCACCTCCGGCGCGCCCGGAACGTGGTTCGTCACCGGCGCGTCCCGCGGCCTGGGGCTCGAACTGGTCCGGCAGGTACTCGCCCAGGGCGGCAGCGTCGCCGCCACCACGCGGTCCGCCGAGCGGCTGACCGCCGCCCTGGGCGAGGGCGCCGACACCGGCCGCCTGCTGCCGCTGACGGTCGACCTGACCGAGGAGAACCAGGTCGCCGACGCCGTGGGCCGGGCCGTCGACCGCTTCGGCCGCCTGGACGTCGTGGTCAACAACGCGGGCTACGGCTTCCTGGGCGCGGTCGAGGAGACCGGCGACAAGGAGGTGCGCGACATGCTCGACGTCCAGGTCGTCGGCGTGTGGAACGTGCTGCGCGCGGCGCTGCCGGTCCTGCGGGCGCAGCGCGGAGGCCGCGTCGTGAACGTCTCGTCGGTGCTCGGCCTCACCGCGGTGCCCGGCTGGGCCCTGTACTGCGCGGGCAAGTTCGCGCTGGAAGGGCTCACCGAGGCGCTGGCCGCCGAGGTGGAGGAGTTCGGCGTCAAGGTCACCCTCGTCGAGCCGGGCTACTTCCGCACGTCCTTCCTGACACCGGACTCGCTGGCGCTGCCCGCGCAGACGTCCGCGCACTACCCGGCCGTGCGCGCCATGGTGGAGGACCACATCAGGCTGCAGGGCCACCAGCTCGGCGACCCCGTCAAGGGAGCGGCGGCGATCATCCGCCGAGCCGCGACCGACGGACCGCTGCGCCAGATCCTGGGCTCCGACGCCCACGCGTACGCCACCGCCAAGGTCGAGGCGCTGCGCGCCGACCTCGACGCCACCGCGGCCGACGCCCCCGCCACCGACTTCCCCTCCGCCTGAACCGACGTCCGCCGAGCGCCGCCCGGCCCGCCGTCACCGTACCGCCCGCGCCGGCGGGCGGTACGGTCACCGGGCCCGGCACGGGCGCGCGGGGCGGGGCGGGGCCGGAGTGCGCGCCGGGTCAGCCGGCGGCGGAGGCGGACACGATGGCGGCCGCGATCCGGGCGACGTCGTCGTCGCCGGTGACGTACGGCGGCATGGCGTAGACGAGGTCGCGGAAGGGGCGCAGCCACACGCCCGCGCGGACCGCGGCGCGGGTGGCGGCGTCCACGTCGACGGGGTGGTCGAGCTGGACCACCCCGATCGCCCCGAGCACGCGGACGTCGCGCACCCCGGGCGACCCGGCCGCGGGCGCGAGTCCTTCGCGCAGCCCCGCCTCGATCCGCTTCACCTCGGTCGCCCAGTCCTGGGCGAGCAGCACCTCCAGCGAGGCGTTCGCCACGGCCGCGGCGAGCGGGTTCCCCATGAACGTCGGGCCGTGCGCGAGCACCGGCACCTCGCCGCGCGAGATCCCCTCGGCCACCCGGGAGGTGCACAGGGCCGCGGCCAGGGAGACGTACCCGCCGGTGAGCGCCTTGCCCACGCACATGACGTCGGGCGAGATCCCCGCGTGCTCGGCGGCGAACAGCCGCCCGGTACGGCCGAACCCGGTGGCGATCTCGTCGAGGACGAGGAGCACGTCGTGCTCGTCGCACGCCTCCCGCAGCACCCGCAGGTACGCAGGGGAGTGGAAGGCCATCCCGCCCGCGCCCTGGACCACGGGCTCCACCACGACCGCGGCCAGCTCGTCCGCGTGACGCCCGATCAGTTCGCGCAGGTGTGCCGCGTACTCCTCAGACGGTTCGGCGTCGAACCCCGGCGGCGGGGTGTCCGCGAAGACCTGCTCCTGTAGCACACCGGACCAAAGATGGTGCATACCGCCGTCCGGGTCACATACCGACATCGGCTGCCAGGTGTCGCCGTGGTACCCGCCGCGCCACGTCAGCAGCCGCCGCTTGCCCGGCCGCCCCAGCGAACGCCAGTACTGGAGGCACATCTTGAGCGCCACCTCGACCGACACCGAGCCGGAGTCCGCGAGGAAGACGTGCCGCAGCGGGGCCGGCGTGATCTCGACCAGGCGCGCCGCCAGCCGCACCGCCGGCTCGTGGGTGAGCCCGCCGAACATGACGTGGCTCATCCGGTCCAACTGCGCGCGGGCGGCCTCGTCGAGCGCCGGGTGCCGGTAGCCGTGGATCGCCGACCACCACGACGCCATGCCGTCCACGAGTTCGGTCCTGCCCTGCGCGGGCGCGGCCAGCCGCAGCCGTACGCCCGACGCCGACTCGACCACCAGCGGTTCCTGGCGGCCGGGCATCGGGCCGTACGGGTGCCAGACGTGCCGCCGGTCCAGGTCCAGCAGCACGTCGACGGGGAGCGGCTCAGGCATTGGGCGGCAAGTCCGTTCCCGCGCCGCGCCGGCGCACGGCCACCAGGTCCGTCCGGGCACCCGTGCCGGAGGCGGAACCCGAGGAGGAGGCGACGGGAGCGGCCGTAGCCGTAGCCGTAGCCGTGGCCGCCTGCGCCGGCACGCCGTCGTGCGCGCAGGACCCGCACGCCGTGTCGTGCGCGCCGCAGCCCGCACCCGCATCCCCACCGGCGCCCGCGGGCGCCTCGCCGCCGCGCCGGTGCGCGGGCAGCGTCGTGGTGTCCGCGCCCTCCACCTCGAAGCCCGCGTCCGCGATCATGTCGAGGTCGGCCTGCCCCGCCTGCCCCTCACTCGTCAGGTAGTCGCCGAGGAAGATCGAGTTGACCAGGTGCAGCGCGAGCGGCTGCATGCTGCGCAGGTGCACCTCGCGCCCGCCGGCCAGCCGCACCTCCACGTCGGGGCAGACGAACCGCACCATCGCCAGGATGCGCAGGCACCGCTGCGGCGTGAGGTTCCACTCCTTCGCCAGGGGGGTGCCCTCGAACGGGATCAGGAAGTTGACCGGCACCGAGTCCGGGTCCAGCGCGCGCAACGAGAACACCACGTCCACCAGGTCCGCGTCGCTCTCGCCCATCCCCGCGATCAGCCCGGAGCACGCCGACAGGCCCGCCGCCTGCGCCTGCCGCACCGTGTCCACCCGGTCGGCGTAGGTGTGCGTGGTGGTGATGTCCGCGTACGTCCCCTCGGAGGTGTTGAGGTTGTGGTTGTACGCGTCCGCGCCCGCGGCCCGCAGCCGCTCGGCCTGGTCGCCGGAGAGCAGGCCCAGGCACGCGCACACCTCCACGCCCTCGTTGCCGTCCTTGATGGCCTCGATGGTCCGGGAGACCCGGTCCACGTCCCGGTCGGTCGGCCCGCGCCCGCTGGCCACCAGGCAGACCCGCTTCGCGCCGCCGGAGACCCCCGCCGTGGCCGCCGCGACCGCCTCGTCCGGTTTCAACCAGGTGTACTTGAGGATGTCGGCCTTCGAGCCGAGGCGCTGCGAGCAGTACGAGCAGTCCTCCGGGCACAGGCCGGACTTGAGGTTCACCAGGTAGTTGAGCTTGACCCGGCGGCCGAACCACTCCCGGCGCACCCGGCCCGCCGCCGCCACCACGTCCAGCAGTTCGTCGTCGGAGGTCGCGAGGACCGCGAGTGCCTCGTCCCGCGTCGGCGACTCGCGTCGCAGACCCTTGTCCACCAGTGCCGTCAGCAGATCCATGCCCGCAATCCTCGCGTACGGCGGCGGGCCCGGCCAATGGCGCGCCGCACAACATCGGCGGCCTGGTATGTGTGCATCACCACACCCGGTCCGGGGCCCGCCACCGAGTACGTTGCTGGCGTGGACAGCGGATCTCAGCAGCACCGGCCCCCCGACGAACGCCCCGACGGCCCGTTCGGATGGATCGCCGCCCAGGACCGGGCGCGGCGGGCCGCCGGCCTGCGCCGCGAACTGCGGCCCCGCGCGGCGGAGTCGGCGCTGCTGGACCTGGCCGGAAACGACTACCTGGGCCTGACCCGCCATCCGGAGGTGGTCCGGGCGGGCGCCGACGCCTGCCTGCGGTGGGGCGCCGGCTCCACCGGCTCCCGCCTGGTCACCGGCAGCACGGCGCTGCACGCCGAACTGGAGGCGGAACTCGCCGCGTTCACCGGCTTCGAGGCGGCCCTCGTCTTCGCCTCCGGGTACGCCGCCAACCTCGCCGCGGTCACCGCGCTCACCGGTCCCGGCACGCTGCTGGTGTCCGACGCCGCGAACCACGCCTCGTTGATCGACGGGTGCCGGCTGTCCAGGGCCACCACCGAGGTCGTGCGGCACGCCGACCCCGAGGCGGTCCGCAAGGCGCTCGGGGCCCGCGCGACCCCGGCGTCCCCGGCCGGCCCCGGTTCCGGTTCCGGCGGTCCGGCGCTCGTGGTCAGCGACGCGGTCTTCTCCGTCGACGGGGACGCCGCGCCGCTGCGCGAACTGGCCGCGGCCTGCCGCGCGTACGGCGCGGCGCTGCTGCTCGACGACGCCCACGGGCTGGGTGCCATGGGCGACGGCGGCCGCGGCAGCGCCCACGGCGCCGGCCTGGCCGGCGCGCCGGACGTGGTGTGCACCGCGACCTTGTCGAAGTCCTTCGGCGCCCAGGGCGGGGTGGTGCTCGGCCCGGCCGTCGTGATCGAGCACCTCGTCAACGCGGCCCGCACCTTCATCTTCGACACCGGCCTCGCCCCGGCGGCCGCGGGCGCGGCGCTGGCGGCGCTGCGCCTGCTGGAGCGCGAACCCGAACGGGCTACGCGCGCCCGGCAGGTGGCCCGGGAATTCCACCGGCTGCTCACCGAGCGCGGGCTGGACGCCACGGCACCGGACGCCTGCGTGGTGTCGGTGCGCGCGCCCTCGCCCGACAGCGCCCTCGCGTGGGCGGCGCGCTGCCGGGAGGAGGGCCTGGCGGTGGGCTGCTTCCGCCCGCCGTCCGTGCCGGACGGCGTCTCCCGGCTGCGGCTGACCGCGCGCTGCGACCTGTCGGGCTCCCAGGTGCACCGCGCGGTCGACGTCATCGCGCGGACGGCTCCACCGCACTGAGCGGGCCGCCGGCGGCCAGGTCCCGCACGAAGTCGCTCCAGGCCGGCGCCGCGAACAACAGCGCCGGTCCGCGCACGTCCTTGGAGTCGCGGACCGCCGTCATTCCCGACGGGAGTCTGGCGGCCTCGACGCAGTTGTTCGCCGCGGTGCTGTGGCTGCTGCGTCGCCAACTCACGTCGCCGAGCGACTCGCTGGAGGAAATGAAACGGGGCAGCGTCGTCATGAAAGCTCCTTATGGATGCGGTTGATCATCTCAGCCGAATCCTCCCTGTGAAGAGCACGACCACTCAATCGGGCGAACGCTGCTCCGTACGCCGCGATGTCCTCTTTCCGATCGACGTAGAGACTACTCGTCAAATGGTCGACAACCACCACGTCGAGATCGGCAATGCGCGGAAATGAGAAGATGACGAAAGAATTCGTCACCCCCTGGTGTCCGCCGGCGGTGAAGGGGAGGACCTGCAACCGGACCTGCGGCAGTTCCATCGCCTCGCGCAGCCGCAGCAGTTGCTCCGCCATCACCTCGGGACCGCCCACCCAGCGCCGCAGCACCGACTCGTCGAGGACCGCCCACAGTTCCAGCGGGCGGTCCTGGCGCAGGACGGCCTGCCTGGCTATCCGCACGTCAACGAGCGCGTCCACCTCGCGCGCGCTCAGGTGGGGCATCACGTCGCGGGTCAGCGCGCGGGCGTAGGCCGGGGTCTGGAGCAGGCCCGGCACCACGCTGTTCTCCATCGAGCGGGCCCGGCACGCGCCCGTCTCCAGGGTGATGAAGTCGCGGTACTCCGTGGGCAGCACGTCGCGGAAGTCGTGCCACCAGCCGCGTTGGTAGCCGCGCCCGGCGAGGGTGGCGAGCAGGTCGCGCAGGTCGCGGTCGTGCACCGCGTACACGTCCAGCAGCACCTGGACGTCCTCGGGTCTGACACTGCTGCGGCCGGTCTCGATCCGGCTGACCTTCGACTGGTGCCAGCCGGCGAGCCGGGCGGCCTCCTCGCTGGTCAGTCCGGTCAGGTCGCGCAGCCGGCGCAGCTCCTCGCCGAGCCGGCGCCGGCGTACGGCGGGAACTCGTTCCATGGTCTCTCGCGCCTCCTGGGCTGAAGTGGTGCCGTGGCCATGGGGCCATCGTGCACGCGTCGTCCGTCGCGAACTCCGCGATACGACAGTGTGCCGACCAAATGCGTTCTCACGTAGCAGAGTTCACCGTTTTGAGCGACAGATATATGCATTGGGTGCCCGCGGCCTCGTATTGGCTGCACGATGGATGACACTCTGGCGCGAATCAGCCGCATCCGGACCCGGCCGTACGGAACCCCGTGCGGACCGGCGCCCGGGGCCGGCGGGAAAGGGAACAGCGTCACCATGGCTGACCTTCAGGAAGCATCCGTCACCCTGCCGAGTGACCCCGCGTCGGTCTCCGCGGCCCGGGCCTACGTGTGCGCACGGCTCGCCGAGTGGGGCCTGCCGCCCGAGGCGCCGACCCTGGACGCCGTACGGCTGGTCGTCTCCGAACTCGCCACCAACGCCGTACTGCACACGTCGGGCCTTTCGCCCAACTTCACCGTGGAGATCCGCCTGGAGCACGGCGAGCACTTGCACATCGGTGTCACCGACTCCCACCCGCGCTGGCCGCAACGGCTGCCCGGCGCCGTCCAGCAGGACAACGGCCGCGGCATGGCCATCGTCCGCCACCTCGTCGCCGAGTCCGGCGGCACGCTGCGCATCGTGCCCACCTGCGAGGGCGGTAAGACCGTGTGGACCATGGTCCCCTGGCCCGTCCGCGTCCTCTGATCATCCGTCCCGGCGGCCGTCCCAACGTCCGCCCCGCTCGTCAACGCCTGGTCGCCGACGGCCGGTCGGCGACGCGGGACGCGGGACGCGCCTACGATCGGGTGACGTTCGACGGAGTGGGGGAGGGCGACCGGCACGCTACGGGCATGATCATGAACCGAGTCCGGTCGCTCGCGGCCGCCGGCGTGCTGACCCTCACCGCGGTGCTCGCCACCCAGACGCCCTCCGGGGCGGCAACGGCGGCCACAGCCGCCGCAGCGGCTCCGAGCGCGGCGCCCGAAGCGCCCGCCGCCGCGATGTGTCCCGCCGTCCACGACCCGCTCTACGCCGCCGCCGACCGCAGCGTGGACGTGGAGCGCATCGTGCCCGACCCGCCGACCTACCGCACCACCTGCGGCGAGCTGTACCGCGCGGACGGACGCGCGCCGGCCGTCGTCTTCCACGACGGCTTCCAGCCGAAGGCCCCGCAGGACGGGCAGTACGACCTGGCCGCCTACGTCGAGGTGAACCAGCCCTCGCCCTTCGTCAGCACCAGCTACGACCACGACCTCTACAAGCAGTGGAAGTCCGCCTACAACTACTACGTCGACGCGCCCGGCGGCATCGACGTCAACGCCACGATCGGCGACACCCACAAGTGGGCCGGCCAGCACGAAGTGGCCTTCGCCGGCGGCATCGACCGCCGCTTCGTCGTGGGCGCCTGCCCGGTGGACAAGGCGACGAAGAGCGAGGTGCTCGCCGACTGCGTCCGCAACCCCTTCTACGTGCCCTGGCGCCTCGTGCCCGCGCCCGAGCCGGTCGGCCCCGCACTCGCCCCGGCGAGCTGAGGCGGACGGTCTGACGTCGACAGATCGACACCGACGGTCTGACGCCGACGGATTGGCGCCGGCAGGTTGACGCCCGCCGTTCCGCAGGGCCGTCCGGACGGTCCCGCCGGGCCCGGCCTTCGCGAGGGCCCGGCGGGGAAGGCTTCGCCCCATGCACGCCGTACTGCACGCACTGTCCATCACCGGTTCGATGACCTGGGAGATCACCTGGGCGCTGATCCTCGGCTTCGCCCTGTCCGCCGTGGTCCAGGCGGTCGTCCGCAAGTCCACGGTGGTCTCGCTGCTGGGCGACGACCGCCCGGCCACCCTCGCCGTCGCGGCCGGCCTCGGCATCGCGTCGTCGTCGTGCTCCTACGCGGCGGTGGCACTGGCGCGCTCGCTGTTCCGCAAGGGCGCCGACTTCACCGCCGCGATGGCCTTCGAGATCGCCTCCACGAACCTCGTCGTGGAACTCGGCGTGATCCTCGCGCTGCTGATGGGCTGGCAGTTCACGGTGGCGGAGTTCGTGGGCGGACCGGTGATGATCGTGCTGCTCGCCGTGCTGTTCCGGCTCTTCCTGCGCGACGCGCTGCTGCGGGCGGCCCGCGAGCAGGCCGAGCGCGGGGTCGCCGGGTCGATGGAGGGCCATGCCGCGATGGACATGTCCGTGCGGGCGGACGGCTCCTTCGGCAGCCGGCTGCTGTCCGGCGAGGGGTTCACCGCCACGGCGCACGTCTTCGTCATGGAGTGGGCCGCGATCCTGCGCGACCTGGTCGTGGGCCTGCTGGTCGCGGGCGCGATCGCGGCATGGGTACCGGACACGTTCTGGCGGGAGTTCTTCTTCTCCGGCCATCCGCTGGCGTCCAAGCTGTGGGGCCCGCTGGTCGGCCCGGCCGTCGCGATCGCCTCGTTCGTCTGCTCGATCGGCAACGTGCCGCTGGCGGTGGTGCTGTGGAAGGGCGGCATCAGCTTCGGCGGCGTCGTCGCGTTCATCTTCGCCGACCTGCTGATCCTGCCGATCCTGAACATCTACCGGAAGTACTACGGCGCGCGCATGACGCTGTTCGTCCTGTGGACCTTCTACGGGTCCATGGTGGTCGCCGGCTACGTCGTGGAACTCCTCTTCGGCGGGTTGGGCCTGGTCCCCGACCAGGCCGACGCGAAGGTCCCCACCGAGGGCGTCCGGTGGAACTACACGACCTACCTCAACATCGCGTTCCTCCTGCTGGCCGCCGTGCTCCTGGTGCGCTTCCTGCGCACCGGCGGCGGGGAGATGCTCCGGATGATGGGTGGGGCGCCGGAGAGCGGCGCGGGCGGGGCGGGCGAGCCCTCCGGCCGCTCCGGCCGTTCCGGGCCGGGGCACTGAGGAGCCGGAGCCCCGTGCCGTTGGACGCTCGGGTCCGCCGGGCGGGGCGGCACCCACGCCGAGCGCCCGCGCCCGCCGGGCGGGGGCGCCCCTGACAGCCGATCTGGCGGCGCCGGTTCAGCCGCCCGCCGCCGTACGGCCCCCGCCGTCCTCGTCCCCGCCACCGTCCTCCCCCGTGCCGGGCGCCCGCTGCGCGGTGGACGCCCCGCGCCGGGCCACCGACTCCACCAGCCGCTCCAGGTCATCGAGGTCCGCGGCGTACTCCGCGTCCCAGTCCACCGGCGGGTCGAGCCAGTCCGCGAGGGCGAGGTGCGCGGGCAGGCCGCCCTCCGGCAGCTTCCCCCGCTCGCCGCGCGGATCGGGCGTGCCCGGACCGAACCGGCCGCCCGACTCGGACGCGATCCAGCCGAGGACGTACGTGCTCACCAGCCGCTCCAGCCGCGGGACCTGGGAGGGCGGCACCCCGGCGTCCAGCAGGGCGCCGTAGAGCTGGTCGACGGTGAAGACGGCGTCGGGCGTCACGGCGGGCCGGGAGAAGAGCAGGGTGACCGCCCAGGGATGGCCGATCGACAGACCCCGGGCGGTGTCGGCGAACGCGCGGAGCCTGACCCGCCAGTCCTGGGCGCCCGCCAGCTCCGGAGCGGCCTCGCTCACCCCGGCCAGCAGCCGCCCGAGCATCGCGTCGAGCAGGCCCGCCTTGTCCTTGACGTGCGGGTACAGGGCCATGGGAGTGACGCCGACCGCCTGCGCGACCGCCCGCATGGACACCCCGGCCAACCCGCGCGCGTCGGCGATCGCCAGGGCCGCGTCCAGAATCTCTTCCCGTTTCCCGCTCATGCCTCTACACTGTAGATCTATACGGTGTAGATCAACTGGAACGGGGTGGTGGTCCGCGATGGAGACCGAGGGGAGGGGCGGCGTGCTCGCAGCCGAGGGCCTGCGCAAGCGGTACGGCGGGCGTGCGGCGCTCGACGGCTTCGACCTGCGGGTGCGCCCGGGCGAGATCACCGGCCTCATCGGGCACAACGGAGCGGGGAAGACCACGTTCGTCGAGGTCGTCACCGGGCTGGTCCGCCCGGACTCCGGCCGGGTCGAGGTCTGCGGGATCAGCGTGCACGACCGCCCGCGCGCCGCCCGGGCCCTGCTCGGGGTGGCCCCGCAGGAGCTCGCGCTGTACCCGACGGTGACGGTCCGCGAGCACCTGCGGCTCTTCGCCGGCCTGGTCGGACTGCGCCGCGCCGCCGTCCGCCGCTGCGTGGAGTCCGTCGCGGAGGAGCTGATGCTCGGCGACGTGCTGGACCGCCGCTGCGCGGTGCTCTCCGGCGGCCAGCGCCGCCGCACCCAGGCCGCCGCCGCGTTGGTCGGCGCCCCGCAGGTGCTGCTGCTGGACGAACCGACCGCCGGGGCCGACCCGGAGACCCGCGCCGCCCTGCTCGCCGCGGTCCGGGCCCGCGCGGCAGCGGGCGCCGCCGTCGTCTACACCACCCACTACCTGCCCGAACTGGTCGACCTGGACGCCACGTTGGCGGTGGCGCGGGACGGCCGCGTGGTCGCCCGGGGGGAGCGTGCCGCGCTCACCCGGGACCTGCCCGGCGAGATCCGGGTGACCCTCGACCCGTCCGCCCCGCGCCCGGACCTGCCCGAGGAACTGCGCGCCCGCACCCGCCCGTTCGGCCCGGACGGCCTGCGCGTCGCCACCCGCAACCCGCCCGCCGACCTCGCGGCGATCCTCGGCGCCGGCTGCGCGCCCACCGCGGTGGACGTACGCCGCCCCGATCTCGACGACCTGTACGCGGCGCTGGCCGCCGCCGCGCCGGGCCGCCAGGAGGTGTCCGATGCGGCATGACCCGGGGTCGCGCCCGCCCACCGATCCGCACGCGCGGACCGACCCGGAGCCGTACGCCGGGGCCCGCGCGCAGCCGCCCGCCGCTGCCGGCGCCGAGCCGCGCGGCTCGGCCCGCGCCGAGCCGCGCCCCGGTCTGCTGCGCACGGGGGTGCTGATCCGGCACAACACCGCGGTGCTGCTCAACGAACCGGGCCCGCTGATCGGCCGGTTGGTGATGCCGCTGATGATGCTGCTCGCCATGCGCCCGCTCTACCAGGCCGCCCAGGGAGGAGCGGCCGGTACCACGCAGGCGGTGATCGGCTCGCTGGTGATGTTCTCCCTGCTCGCGCTGTCGATCGTGGGCAGCTCGATCCTCTCCGAGCGGGTCTGGCGGACCTGGGACCGGCTGCGGGTGACCCCGGTGCGGCCGGTGGAGCTGCTGGTCGGCAAGGCCGTACCGGTACTGGGCGTGCTCGCCGCGCAGCAGGTGGTCGTCCTCGGCTTCGGCGTCGTGGTGTTCGGCATGCCCGTGGCCGACCCCGGCCTGCTGGTGGTCGCCTGCGCGGTGTGGGGTCTGGCCCTGCTCGGCATGGGCAGCGCCGTCGGCCTGCTCGCCGGCAGCTACGGCCAGCTCTCGGCGGTGCTCGACATCGGCGCCTTCCTGCTCACCACGCTCGGTGGCGCGCTGGTCCCGATCTCCACGCTGCCCGGCTGGGTCCGCGCGGTCGCGCCCGCCTCGCCGGGGTACTGGGGCGCCGACTGCCTGCGGCACGCCGCCGCGGGCGACACCGGCCGCACCCTGACCGGCATCGCGGTGCTGCTGGCCGTGGCGCTGGTCGGCGGCGCGGTGGCCGCGTGGCGGGTCGCCCGCGGCTGGGGCAGGGCCACGGCGATATGACGCCCCGTCAACCCGGTCAGTTCACCCGCCCGTACCAGACGGCGCTGGACCAGATGTGCTCCAGCCGTACGGTGGTGCCGGTCTTGGGCGCGTGCCAGATGTTGCCGCCGCCCGCGTAGATCCCCACGTGGTAGACGGAGGAGCCGGACGAGCCGCTGTGGAAGAAGACCAGGTCGCCGACCCGGCGTGAACCGGCCGAGATGTGCGTGGTGCCGTTGTACTGCGCGGCGGCGGTGCGCGGCAGTTGCTTGCCCGCCCGCTTGAACGAGTACAGCGTCAGGCCCGAGCAGTCGAAGCGGGACGGCCCGCTCGCGCCCCACTGGTAGGGCGAGCCCTTCTTCGACGCGGCGACGCTCAGCGCCTTGGCCGCCAGGGTGGCGGCGTCCGCCCGCTGCGCGGCGCCGGGCAGCAGGCTGGGGACGGCGACGGCCGCCGCGGTGAGCAGGGAGGCGGCTCCGAGCCGCGAGAGCCGGGAAGCGGCCGGCCGGAAGCAGATGCGGTTGGGCGTACACATGCGCAACCCTTCGTCATCAGCCTGCGAAGGGTGACCTGTCGGGTTCGGGCTGGCGAAGACGCCCGGCCGCATGCAGCGGCTTCACCCCAAGGGTGCTCCGGCGCCCGCCGGGTCCGGCGGGCGCGGACCGACCCGTCGTGCTGGGTCCTCCGCTCCTGCCACTGCACTCGTGTCGACCTGGCATCCGCGCGTCGGCAGGACTGGGCATCCGCACGGACCGCCCCGCCACGGCGGCGGGGGCTTGTCGTCACCACGGATCGTTACGCATACGACACGGCGGCGCCGGGACAGAAACGCGCGATGTGAGCTTCGTCACATCTCCGCCGTCCGGGTGGACCCTCGCGTCCGCCGTCCGCCGGCCGGGCGCCGCCGTACCGCCTGAACTGCACGGACGGGGGCGGCGACGGAGGATGTCCAGTCGACACGCGCAATCGCGCACCCGTTTGCGGCGGCGGCTTCCGCTACGCCGATGGGCTGACCCACCAGGTCGGCCGTGTCGCGCATACCGGTGACGGATGGTGAGCGTCGGCGGGTCGGGTCAGGGGTGGGCGGGTCCGCCCGAGCCGCCCGAGCCGCCCGAGCCGCCGGGGCCGTCCCGCCCCTCCGCGCCCTCGGTCGGCGCGGGGGCGACCGTGACCCGCGCGGCGCGCCGCTCCCCGTCCAGCACCCGCAGGGCGCGGCCGAGCGTCGTGTGGTGCAGGTCCGTCTCGCCGCGCAGGTGCATCACCGTGAGCGCGTCCCGCAGTGCCACCGCCCGACCGACGAGCGCCTGTGCGGCCCGTAGCGCCGTGTAGGTGTCGGTGGTGCGGGAGGGGTTGATCCGGCCCATCAGGTCGACCAGTTCCAGGTAGCAGTCGACGAGTTCGCCCTCGGAGCGGGTCAGGGCGGGCAGCGGCGGGAGTTCGGCGGCCACGCCGGCTCACCGCGGGCCGGTGCCGCGCGCGCCCGTCCCGCCCGGGCCGGTGCCGCGCCTGCCCGGACCGCCCAGGTCCGCGCCCGTCTTGCGGCTGGTGGTGAGCAGGTCCGCCACGCCGTACGCGACCGCTGCCTCCGCGTCGAAGATCGTGTCGCGCTCCAGGTCCGATGCCACCCGCTCCGCCGTCTGCCCGGTGTGCCGGACCAGCAGGGCCTCCAGTTGGTCGCGGGTGCGCAGCATCTCGTTGGCCTGGATCTCCAGGTCCGAGACGTCGCCCTGCACCACGTCGCCCATCGAGGGCTGGTGGATGAGGACGCGCGCGCCCGGGGTGATCATCCGCTTGCCCGGCGCGCCGGCCGCCAGCAGGACGGCGGCCGCCGACGCGGCCTGGCCGATGCACACCGTCGCCACGTCGCAGGTCACGAACTGCATCGTGTCGTAGATGGCGGTCATCGCGGAGAAGGAGCCGCCGGGGGAGTTGATGTAGATGCTGATGTCCTGGTCGGGCGACGCGCTCTCCAGGTGGATGAGCTGGGCCATCACGTCGTTGGCCGAGGTGTCGTCGATCTGCGTGCCCAGGAAGACGATGCGCTCCTGGAGCAGCTTGGAGTAGGGGTCCATGGTGCGGACGCCGTTGCTGCTGCGCTCGGTGAACTCCGGCAGCACGTAGCGGGCCGTGGGTGTCGGGCGGTCGGTCATCGCACACCTCCGTCAGGTCAAAATGTACAGGACGTACATCTCGTTATGATGGGGAGCATGACCCATGACGTCCCGGTGACACAAGCGCGTGCGCAGCTCGCCGAACTGATCAACCGCGTGGTCTACGGCGGCGAGCAGGTGGTGCTGACCCGGCACGGCAAGCCGCTGGTGGGCCTGGTGTCCGCCGCTGACCTGCAAAGACTGCGGGAGCTCGACGAGCAGGCCGAGGACCGGGTGATCAGCACGGTCTCCACGGTGCGCGGCTCCGCGTCCGCCACGGGCGAACGCCGGCGGTTCGGCATCGCCGCCGAGCACCGCGGGCCGCAGCCGGGGTGACCGGCGCCCGTAACAGGCGTTAACGCTCCCGAAACCGTCCCGACGTAACCTCACCAGCCCGATGACTGTGAGGTGCGGCTGTGCGGTTGACCCCCCATGAGCAGGAGCGGCTGCTGATCCACGTGGCCGCGGACGTGGCCGAGCGGCGGCGCGCCCGCGGGGTGCGGCTGAACCATCCCGAGGCGGTGGCGCTGATCACCGCGCACATCCTGGAGGGGGCCCGCGACGGGCGCGGGGTGGCCGAGCTGATGGAGTCCGGCCGGACCGTGCTGGCCCGGGCGGACGTCATGGACGGCATCCCCGAGATGATCTCCGAGGTGCAGGTCGAGGCCACCTTCCCCGACGGCACCAAGCTCGTCACCGTCCACCAGCCGATCGTCTGAGGGGGCGGCGTCCGTGATCCCCGGAGAGGTCCTCCCCGCCGCCGGCGGCGTGCCGATCAACGTCGGCCGCCCGGTCACCCGGCTCACCGTGCTCAACGCCGCGGACCGGCCGGTGCAGGTCGGCTCGCACTACCACTTCGCCGAGGCCAACCCGGGTCTGCGGTTCGACCGCGCCGCCGCCCACGGCCTGCGGCTCAACATCGCCGCGGGCACCGCCGTCCGCTTCGAGCCCGGCATCCCGGCCGAGGTCGAACTCGTGCCCATCGCCGGCCGGCGGGTCGTGGCGGGGCTGCGCGGCGAGACCGCCGGACCGCTGGACGCCCCCGCCGCCACCGGTCCGGGCTCCCCGGCCGACCCCGCGGGCGCGCCGAGTGACGTGGCCGGCCCGGCCACCGGTCGTCCGGACGCCCCGGCCGACCACGCCACCGGGTCGGACGCCGCCCCGCACTCCGGGTCGCGTCCCGCCCCCTCGCCGAACGGAGCCGACGGTGCCTGAACTGTCCCGGGCCGTATACGCCGACCTCTACGGGCCCACCACCGGCGACCGTATCCGGCTGGCCGACACCGACCTGCTCATCGAGGTCGAGCGCGACCTCTCCGGCGGGCCCGGCACCGAGGGCCGCCCGGGCACCGCCGGCGACGAGGCGGTGTTCGGCGGCGGCAAGGTCATCCGCGAGTCCATGGGCCAGGGCCGTGCCACCCGCGCCGAGGGCGCCCCCGACACCGTGATCACCGGCGCCGTCGTGCTGGACCACTGGGGTGTGGTCAAGGCCGACGTGGGCATCCGCGACGGCCGGATCACCGCGCTGGGCAAGGCCGGCAACCCCGAGACGATGGACGGCGTCCACCCCGACCTCGTCATCGGCCCCGACACCGAGATCATCGCCGGCAACGGCGCGATCCTCACCGCCGGCACCATCGACGCCCACGTCCACTTCATCTCGCCGACCCTGGTCCACCAGGCGCTCGCCTCCGGCGTCACCACCCTCGTCGGCGGCGGGACCGGCCCGGCCGAGGGCACCAAGGCGACCACGATCACCCCCGGCGGCTGGCACCTGGCGCGGATGTTCGCCGCGCTGGAGGCGTATCCGGTGAACATCGGGCTGCTCGGCAAGGGCAACACCGTGGACGAGCCCGCCATGCACCGGCAACTGCGGGACGGCGCGGTCGGGTTCAAGATCCACGAGGACTGGGGCGCCACCCCGGCGGCGATCGACGCGTGCCTACGGGTGTGCGAGCGCAGTGGGGCCCAACTCGCCATCCACACCGACACGTTGAACGAGGCCGGCTTCGTCGAGGACACGCTCGCCGCGATCGCCGGACGCGGGGTGCACGCCTACCACACGGAGGGCGCGGGCGGCGGCCACGCCCCCGACATCATCACGGTGGTCTCGCAGCCGCACGTGCTGCCGTCCTCCACCAACCCGACCCGCCCGCACACCGTCAACACCGTCGAGGAGCACCTCGACATGCTGATGGTCTGCCACCACCTCAACCCGGCCGTCCCGGAGGACCTCGCCTTCGCCGAGTCCCGCATCCGGCCCTCCACCATCGCCGCCGAGGACGTGCTCCACGACCTCGGCGCCATCAGCATCATCAGCTCCGACTCCCAGGCGATGGGCCGCATCGGCGAGATCGCGATGCGCACCTGGCAGACCGCCCACGTGATGAAGCGCCGCCGCGGCGCGCTGCCCGGCGACGGGCCCGCCGACAACCACCGGGCGCGCCGCTACGTCGCCAAGTACACGATCAACCCGGCCGTCGCCCAGGGCATGGACGACGAGATCGGCTCCGTGGAGCCCGGGAAGCTCGCCGACCTGGTGCTGTGGCAGCCCGCCTTCTTCGGGGTCAAGCCCCACCTGGTCATCAAGGGCGGACAGATCGCGTACGCGCAGATGGGCGACGCCAACGCGTCCATCCCGACACCCCAACCGGTCCTGCCCCGGCCGATGTTCGGCGCGGTCGGTGCCGCGCCGGCCGCGAACTCGCTCAACTTCGTCACCCAGGGGGCGATCGACGACGGGCTGCCCGAACGGCTGGGCCTGGCCAAGCCGTTCACCGCCACCCGCGGCACGCGCGCGGTCACCAAGGCGGACATGCGGGAGAACGACGCGCTGCCGCGGGTCGAGGTCGACGCCGACACGTTCACGGTGCGCATCGACGGAGAGCCGGTGGAGCCCGCGCCGGCCACCGAACTGCCCATGGCCCAGCGGTACTTCCTCTTCTGAGGCATGATGGCGACGGACCGTGGCACCGACGGACCCGGCACGCGTGCCGCGTTGCTGCTGCTCGCCGACGGCCGTTTCCCGGCCGGCGGCCACGCCCACTCGGGCGGCGTGGAGGCCGCCGTGGCCGAGGGGAGGGTGACGGACGCGAGCACGCTCGCGGAGTTCTGCCGGGGCCGGCTGCACACCACAGGACCGGTCGCCGCCGCACTGGCCGCGGCGGCGACCGCCGGGGCCGATCCGCTCGGCCTCGACGCGGCGGCCGACGCGCGCACACCGTCGGCGGCGCTGCGCGCGGTCTCCCGGCGGCTGGGCCGCCAACTCCTGCGCGCCGCGCGGGCCGTGTGGCCGGCGCCCGCGCTGGACGACCTGGCCGTGCTCCGTCCGCGCGGCGCCCACCAGCCGGTCGTGCTCGGCGTGGCGGCGGCCGCGGCGGGGCTGGCGCCACGGGACGCGGCGTACGCGGGCGCGTACGACTGCGTGAGCACGCCGGCGTTCGCCGCGGTGCGGTTGCTCGGCCTCGACCCGTTCCACGCGGTCGCGGTCCTGGGACGGCTCGCCGGCGAGGTGGACACGGTGGCGTGCGCCGCCGACGCCGTGGCGCGCCGGGCCCTGGACGAGGGGCTCGACGTCCTGCCCGCCGCGTCCGCGCCGCTGCTCGACCTCGGCGCGGAGGCGCACGCCGTCTGGCCCACCCGGTTGTTCGCGTCATGAGGGCCCGTGCGCGGGCGGGGCGCGCGGGTCCGGCCCCGGCCGGGGCGCGGGACGACGGGCCCGCGCGCACGCGGCAGTCGAGCCGGCCGGCGGTGAGGCCGCCCGCGTGCGGACCGGCGTCGCGGGCGCTGCGAACCCCGACCCGGGGTGGAACGATCACGAGTGAAGGAGCGGTGGAGCATGCACCTGGACCATCCTGAGGTGTTTCCCGAGCGGTACACGGCGTCCGCGGAGAAGGGCGAGCGGGCGCTGCGCGTGGGGTTCGGCGGCCCGGTGGGGTCGGGGAAGACCGCGACCGTCGCCGCGCTGTGCCGGGCGCTGCGCGACACCGTGTCGATCGGCGTGGTGACCAACGACATCTACACCCGCGAGGACGCCGACTTCCTGCTGCGGGAGGCCGTCCTGCCGCCCGAGCGCATCGTGGCCGTGGAGACCGGGGCATGCCCGCACACCGCCATCAGGGACGACATCTCCGCGAACCTGGAGGCGGTCGAGGAACTGGAGGAGACGGTCGGCCCGCTGGACCTGGTGCTGGTCGAGTCCGGCGGCGACAACCTGACCGCGACGTTCTCGCGCGGCCTGGTGGACGCGCAGGTGTTCGTGATCGACGTGGCGGGCGGTGACGACATCCCCAGGAAGGGCGGTCCGGGAGTGACGACGGCCGACCTGCTGGTGGTGAACAAGACCGACCTGGCCCCGTACGTCGGTGTGGACCTGCGGCGGATGGCCGTCGACGCCGAGGCCCAACGCGGCCCGCTGCCGGTGGTGTTCACCGCGGTGCGGCAGCCCGGCGGGGTGGACCCGATCGCCGGGTGGGTCGGCGAGCGCCTCGCGGAGTGGTCGGCGGTCCGTACGTGACGCGGACCGGGCCCGGGCACATCGCGGCGGCCGGGCCGGTGACCGGGACCGGGCCCCTGAGGGCGGCCGGGCCCACGAGGGCGCCCGGGCACACGGCAGCGGCCGCGACCGCGAGGGAGTCCGGCACCGCGGCCCGCACCGCGGCCGCGGCCGGCACTGCGACTACGGCCGGCGCCGCGACAACGCCCGCGGGCGCGCCGGCGGGCGGCGCGGCAGGCACGGGCGCCGCCGCGCGCGCGGTGACGGCCGTCGCCCGGATGCGGGCCGAGCCGGACGGCCGCGGCGGCACCGCGCTGCCCCTGCTGGCGGGGGACGGACCGCTGGCCCTGCGCAGGACCGGTCCGACCGGCGGCCCGGGCGCCCGCGTGACCGTGGTCGGGGCGATGACGGCTCCGCTCGGCGGCGACCGGCTGCGGATCGAGGCCGAGGCGGCGCCCGGCGCGCGGCTGACCGTCGGCGCGTCGGCGGCCACGGTGTCGCTGCCCGGCCGAGGCGGCGAACAGGCGCGCTACGACGTACGGCTCACGGTCGGGGCGGACGCCGAACTGCAATGGCTGCCCGAACCGTTGATCGCCGCCCGGGGCAGCGACCTGCGGGCCTCCACCCGGGTCGACCTCGCCCCGGACGCACGCCTGGTGCTGCGCGAGGAGCAGATTCTCGGCCGCCACGGCGAGCCGAGCGGGCGGCTGTCCGCACGGCTGACCGTGACACTCGCGGGCCAGCCGCTGCTCGACCAGGAACTCGCCTTCGGGCCGGGCGCCGCACCCGGCTGGGACGGTCCCGCCGTGCTCGGCGGCCACCGCGCTGTCGGCCAACTGCTGCTGGTCGCACCGGACCTGGGCGAGTGCTCGGCCGAACTCGCCGACCTGCCCGCCGGGCACGGCCGCGCCGCCCTCACCCCGCTGGCCGGCCCCGCGGTGCTCGTCACCGCGCTCGCCCCGGACGGCCGGCACCTGCGCAACCTGCTCGACGGCTACCTGCGACGCCTCCAGCCCGGCTGACGGCCCGGCGCCCGCGTCGCCGGGTTCCGGCGCACCATCAGCCCCCCGTGACCGGGTCGCGCCCCGACCGCACCCGCGGACGGCCCCTCCGCCCGCGGTTCAGGCCGTGGCCTCGGGCGCCGCCGCGATCGGCTCCTGGCGCGGCGCGGCGATCCGGACGTAGTCCTTCGTGCTCAGCGCCAGCGACCGGTCGAGCCGGGCGGCGTTGAAGAAGATCTCGTCGTGGTCCAGCAGGCCCGGATCGACGACCAGTTCGAGCTTCTCGTCGAAGGCGAACGGCAGTACCGTGCCGCTCACGCTGCCGGCCAGCCGCTCGGCGATGTCCCGCGACGCGAAGGACACGTACGTCCCCGACAGCAGCGCCTTCACCGCGCCCAGGTCCACCCGGCGGTCGCCCGGCACCACGGCCAGGACGTAACGCGTCACCTTCTTGCCCACCTTGACCATCACGACGATGCACTTCGCCGCCTGGGCCAGGGCGTTGCCGCGCAGCGCGCTCACCACCTCGGTGGCGCCCTCCGGTTCGTGGTCCAGGACCCGGTACCGCGCGCCCTGCTCGTCCAGCAGCGCGACCAGCCGGTCGTACGTCCCGTGGCTCCCGCCGGCCGTGTCCTGCCCGGGTGCGCCCTGCTCCTGCGTGTGCTGTTCGCTCATGGCCCCGCTCACTCGTGCTCGTCCTGGTCGTTCCGGTCCCGCGCGCGGGCGCCGCCGCCGGCTCACGGCGTGGCCGGGGAGCCGGGGGCGCCGGGGGCGAACAGCGCCGAGAACGCCGCCCGGGTCGGGGAGTCCGCGCGCCGGTCCAGCACCGCGAAGACCGCCTCGTCCACCACGGGCGCGAACCGCCCGCCCGGGCCGAGCAGCGCCGCGAAGGCGCCCGCGACCACGGCCGGATCGTTGCGGAACACCCCGCAGCCCCACGCGCCGAGCACCAGCCGCCGGTAGCCGTGCGCGGCCGCCACCTCCAGTACGCGTTCGGCGCGCACCGCCAGCGCCGGACCGACCTCCGGTACCCGCTCGGGCATCGTACGCGCGATCACACCCGCGTTCGGCGCCGGGGAGGCGAGGAAACCCGCGGTGAACGGCCGGGCCAGCAGGGCGCCGGAGTCCGCGCGGAAGACCGGCACGCCGGGGGAGTGGATGACGCGGTCGCTGTAGAACGGGTCGCGGACCTCGCGGTGGTGGGCGTAGTACTCCGGGGCGCGCAGCAGGCAGGGGTACAGCGCGGAGGCACGGCACAGCGCCTCCTCCTGCGCCTGGGCGCCGCGCAGGTACCCGCCGCCGGGGTTGCGGGCGGAGGCGAAGTCGAGCACCGCGACCGGGCCTTCGCCCTCGGCGACCAGCCGGCGCACCGCCTCGGTGCTGCTCTCGGGGGTGACGGCGCACCGCGTGCCCGGGCCGCGGGAGGCCGTGTCCGGCACCGCGACCGGCCCGGGGCCGTACACGGCGGTGCCGTCGGCGGCCCGGGCCACCGGGCCGGCCAGGTCCACCCGGCGGCCGTCCGGCCCGGTGTAGCCGCCCTCGGCCACGATCCGCTCGTTCTCCCGGGCGATGCTCCGCAGTCGTGCGCTCATGTGCCGGCACGGTACGGTCGACTCCCGGGCCCGCGCGATCGGTTATCCGGGCGCGACGGGACCTGGCCGCAGCGCGTGGGCGCACGGCACGGCAGGGCACGACCCCGACCCGGCCCGGGGCCCGGGACCGGCGGGCCCCGACAACGCCCGGGCCGTGTCGCGCTGTTGCCTTGCACGGCCCGCGAGACGCGATATATCGTGAACGCAGTTCCTTCCCGCCCCCCCAGGAGGTCGCCTCGTGTCCGAACGGTCGTCACGGAAGCCGGACGATACGGCCGGCGACGCGCACCTGCGGGTCTCGGACGACGAGCGGGACCACGCCGCGGCGCTCCTCGGCGACGCGCTGGCCGCGGGGCGGATCGACGTTGGCGAGCACTCCGAGCGGCTGGAGGCGGTCTACTCCGCCCGTACCCGCGGTGAACTCGCCCCGGTCACCGCCGACCTGCCCTCGGTGAGCCCCGGTGAGTCCCTGGCCTCGCCCGGCGACAGCGCGCCCATCGAGGCGCTCTTCGCGAAGGTGCGGCGCTCGGGCCAGTGGCCGGTGCCCCCGCACACCACCGCGCGCGCCCGCTTCGGCGCGATCGTCATCGACCTGCGGCAGGCGATGTTCACCCGCCGCGAGGTGGTCATCGACGCGAGTTCCCTCTTCGGCAAGGTCGAGATCCTGGTCCCGGACAACGCGAACGTCTACGACGCCGGGTCCGCGCTGTTCGGGAAGCGGTCCCAGGTCGGGCGCCGCGAGGGCGGGGAGACCGACGGTCCGGTGGTGCGGATCACCGGGCGCTCGGTCTTCGGCCACGTGCGGGTGACGCGCGGGTCGAAGTGGGCCTGGTGGGTCGGCCACCACATGGGCGGGCATATGGAGGAGCGGATGGAGCACCTGAGCCGCCACATGGAGGCCCGGATGGAGTTCATGGGGCGGCACATGGACCGGCGCATGGGCCGTGGCACGGGCTTCGGGGCGGGACCCGGCCGGGGCCGCGGAACCCGGCACGACTCCGGCCGCGACGACTCGGGCCGCGACGCCTGAGCGAGGGCGGGGGCAGGCGGGCCCGGCGGCCCCGGCCGGTGCGCCGGGAGGCCGGACGCGGACCCACGGGCAGACGTCCTGGAGTCGGTCCGCCCGAGGAGGGCTCCTGACACCCGGTGCGCCCGCGCGCGGATGAGCACCCCGGGGCTCGGCCGACGGCTGGGGGCGGGCGCCGGAAGCGAGCGCCGGGGACGGACGGTCGCCCGGCCCCGGCCCGCGACCGGCCGCGGACCTCAACCCCGCGTGTCGAGCCAGGCGTCCTCGGCCGCGTAGTCGAACCAGTCGTCGGCCGCCGCCGACATCTGCGCCACCCGCGGGAACTCCTCCTTCCAGTCCTTGCCCTCCGCCAGCCCCCGCGCCAGCCAGGCCACCGTCTCCGGCAGCGAGTCCTCGTAGGTGGTGACGGCGCGGTAGCCCAACTCGCTCTCGGCCGCCGCCATGTCCAGCACCATCGGGTACGGCAGCGCCCACGGGTGGGCGCCCACCGTCGGCGCCGGCGGCGGCCCGTCCACGAGCACCGTGCCGCTGGTACGCCCCAGCACCGCGTCGATCGCGTCGCCGATCTCCGCGGCGGTCGGCACCGCGGGGTCGCCCGCGTTCAGCGCCCGTGCGCCCGGCCGGCGCGCGGCCAGCCGGACCAGTTCGGCGATGTTCGACACGTGCACCGGGTGGAACCGGCTGCGGCCGCCGTAGGGCAGCACTCGCACCGTGCGGCCGTCCAACGCCCGCTTGACGAAGTACAGTTCGCGCGGCAGCGGGCTGTGGGGCCCGTGGATCGCCCCGGCCCGCAGCAGCGTGCAGGGCAGCCGGTCGGCCGCCGCGAGGAGCGTCTGCTCCAGCTCGACCTTGCGGGTGCCGTACGTCGCCGGCCCGGGGTCGACCGTCGCCCACGTCTCGGGCAGCGGCACCGGGAAGCGCGGCGCGCCGTCCGGCTCCTCCTGCGTGTCGAAGCTGCGGCCCTCGGCGTCCCGGTACACCGCGGCGCTGGAGACCACCACCGCCGAGCCGATCCGGTCGGCGAGGGAGAGCAACTGCCGTGCGTGGCCGGCGTCGTAGGCGACGCAGTCGAGCAGGACGTCGACCCCGTCGCCCAGGGCGCCGGCGAGCGCGGCGGTGTCCGCGCGGTCGACGCGGAGCGTACGCACCCCGGGCGGCCAGCCGGCGTCGGAGCCGCCGCCCCGCGACGCCGCGACCACCTCCCACCCGTCAGAGGCGAGCGCGTGCACCGCTCGCCTGCCGATCTGCCCTGAAGCCCCGAGGACGAACGCGGTACCAGTCATGCGCCGACGCTACGGCGGGGTGGCCGAGTGGGACCAGTGCGTTTCGCCGTGCGCGGATTCGCCCTCGGCACAATCCCCGGGGGTTCGCCCGCCTTCCCGCTCCGCGGAGCCACCGACCCGCCCGACCCCCTCCGGCCACCTCGCTCCGTGCGGTACGGCTCCGTCCGGCACCGCTCAGTGATGGGCGCGACGCGGCATCAGGAACGCGGCGGCCGTGCTGACGGCCAGGGCGGCCGCCGCGATCCAGAGGGCGGTCTGCGCGGCGGCGGCCGTCGCCCGGGCGGGGGAGGTGCCGTGGGCCGCGCGGGAGAAGAAGACGGTGCCGAGGACGGCCACCCCGATCGAACCGCCGAGCTGCTGCACGGCGTTGAGCACGCCGGACGCGGAGCCGGTCTCGTCGTCGGAGACGCCGGCCAGCGCGATGTCGAAGAAGGGGGCCATCACCATGCCCAGCCCGATCCCGGCGGCCAGGAGCGCGGGGGAGAGCTGCCAGCCGGTCGGGGTGCCGCCGGTCCCGTGGACGGTCAGGGCCAGCGCGCCGACTCCCGCGGCGGTGAGCACCAGGCCGCCCTGCACGGTCAGGCGCCCGAACCGCGCGCCGAGCCACACCCCGGAGAGCGTCGCCCCCACCGCGGTGCCGAGCGCCATCGGGATCGTGGTGGCGCCGGCCCGCAACGGGCTGTCCCCGAGGCCGTACTGGAGGAACAGCGTCAGGATCAGGATCAGCCCCGACATCGCGCCGAAGAAGACGACGCCGACCGCGAGCGAGCCGTCGAAGCCCCGGTGCCGGAACAGGCTCGGCTCGACCAGCGGGGAACGGCCGCGGCGACGCAGCGCGCGCTGCCGCCGGGCGAACAGGAGCAGCACCGGGAGCGCGGCGGCCATCATCGCGTAGGACCACAGCGGCCAGCCCAGGTCGCGGCCCTCCACCAGGGGGTAGACCAGCAGCAGGACGGCGGCGCTGACCAGGACGACCCCGGGCAGGTCGAGCTGGGTCCGGCGCGGGGCGCGGCTCGCGGGCAATGCGCGCAGCCCGACGAGGAAGGCGGCCACGGCGAGCGGCACGTTGATCAGGAAGACCGCGCGCCAGCCGGTGCCCAGGAGATCGGCGTCGGTGAGGTAGCCGCCCAGCACCGGGCCGCCGACCGCGGAGACGCCCATCACCGGTCCGAACAACGCGAACGCGCGGCCCGCCTCGGCGGCCGGGAAGACCTCCCGGATCAGGCCGATCCCCTGCGGCAGCACCATCGCGGCGAACGCGCCCTGCGCCGCGCGCGTGCCGATCAGCATCCCGGGCGAGACCGCGCACGCGCACAGCGCCGAGCACGCACCGAAGCCCGCCACGCCCAGCAGGAACATCCGGTGGCGGCCGACGATGTCGCCGAGCCGCGCGCCGGTGATCATCAGCACCGCGAACGAGAGCGTGTAGGCGGCGGTGATCCACTGGATCTGGGTCGAGCTGCCGCCGAAGTCGGCGCGGATCGAGGGGGAGGCGATGCCCACGATCGTGGTGTCGAGCAGGTCCATCACCTCGACGGCGAGCACGGCGGCGAGGCCGAGCCAGCGCAGCCTGCCGCCCGCCCGGGTGGCCGACGGCGACGGTGACGAAGACGGGGACGAAGGCGGGGACGAGGGCGAGGTCAGGGGCAACGGCGGCGGGGCGTCGCTGCGGGCCGGTGCGCGGTCGGGCTCTGCGGCTTCCACGGGACTGGTCATGCGGCGGCCTTTCGCTCAAGGGGGGCGTCGGGTGCGGGCGGTCGGCGCGCGGGTGCGACCGGCGGTGCCGGTACGGTCCGTCGCCGGTGCACGCCGTCGGCGAACGGTGTTCGTCGTAGCGAACACTGTTCTACAAGCGAACGGTGTTCGCGTCAAATACAGTGGTGGTCGCAGCCCCACACCGCGCCGGAGGTAGCCGCCCGTGACCGACATCCCCGTCCCGCCGTGGCCCGGCACGCGCAAGGCCGCTCCCCGCCGCGCCCTCAGCCAGGACGCGCTGGTCGCCGCCGCCCTGCGGGTCATCGAGACCGAGGGCATGGAGGCCCTGAGCATGCGCCGGGTCGCCCAGGACCTCGGCACCGGTCCCGCCTCGCTCTACGCCCACGTCTCCGGCCGCGAGGAACTGGTCCGGCTCGTCCTCGACCAGGTGATCGGGGAACTGGACCTCCCCGAGCCCGACCCGGCGCAGTGGCAGCGGCAGTTGAAGGACGTGATGCGGGAAGGGCGGCGGATCCTCGCCCGGCACGGCGACCTGGCGCGGCTGTTCGCCGAGATCGGCGTGCCGCTCGGGCCGAACTACGTCCGTGCCACCGAATGCCTGCTGGCGATCCTGCGCGGCGCCGGGCTGTCGGATCGGGACTGCGCCTACGGCGCCGACATGCTGGCGCTCTACATCTCGGGCTACACGGCGGAGCAGGCGACCCGGGCCGGCGCGGCAGCGGCGGCGGGGCGGTCCGGCGAGGACCTGACCCACGCGGCCGCCCGCGCCTACTACGCCTCCCTGCCCGTCGAACGGTTCCCGACCGTGCACGACATGATCGACGAACTCGTCCGCGACGTCGCGGACGAGCGCTTCGAGTTCGGCCTCGACCTCCTGGTCGCCGGTCTCGCCGCCCGGATTCCCGCCGCCCGCTGACCCCCCGCTGCCCCGCTGACCCGCGCGCGCCGGCCCGCGCCCGCCGGTGCCGTGCACGGCCGACTGTCCGGCCGAGGCTTCCCCTCCACCCGGTGCCGTGCCCGGTCGGCCGATCACGGTGCGCGGGCCACCGGGCCACAAGGGCTACCGGGTCACCGGGCCGCCGACCCCCCGTCGGCCGTCCGGCCGCGACCCTCGCCGGGGCCTGCCGCCGCCGGCGGTGGATCGGAGGAGACCGGCGCCGTATGCGCTGAGTCCGCCGAGTCCGCCGAGTCCGCCGAGTCCGCCGAGTCCGCAGCGTAGTGCTCGTACCACGGCAGCCCCGCCGAGGCGTACGCGGCCCGGTCCACCGGCGAGGCGGGGGCCGGCTCCCCGGTGATGGACCGCCAGCGCGCCGCCGACACCAGGTGCACGCACACCCGCGCGGACGGCTCAGCCTGCCAGTCGTCGAGCGGCCGCGGATCGCGGTAGACCTCCTGGCGCATCCGGCCGCCCGCGCCGAGCCCCGTCACGGCGGCGTCCACCCGCACCGCCTCGCCCGGCAGCGCCGAGGGCGCCGCCAACGGCACGCCGGGCACCGGACCGGAGCGGTCACCGGGCCGTACCACCCCGGCCGCACCCCACCCCGCCACGTCGCTCTCCCGCCCGGCCCGCGCCCGCTGGGCGGCCTGCCACCGCGCCCTCGCGTGAGGACGGAGCTCGAAGACCTGCAACTGCACACCGCACCACCCCTGTCCGGGCGGCTCCGGCACCTCGGTGGCCGGGTCCGGGCCCGGCGCAGTCGCCACGAACTGCCGGATGGTGCCGTGCCCGGAGCTGATCCCGTCCAGCCACGGCTGCCGGGGCAGCACCACGTAGTTCTGCGGGTCCTGCGCCAACCGGTCGCTCCAGGGGCGCCCCGACACCGCGCACGCCGCGCCGGCCCCCACCTGGAGGGCGACCGGCGCCGCCGCGGAGAAGCCCAGCCACACCGCCTCGCGCTGGAGCACCGGCAGCAGTACGCCACCGCGGTCGAGCCACTGCTCAGGCGCGCGGTCCGGGTAGTCCGCGACCGACCGCAGCGGGAAGGCGCCCAGGCCCGGCGGCAGCGGATGGGTCCCGGTCTCCGGCAGCCTGAGCGTCCGCATGAACCGTACGGTGGCCCCCCCGGGCAGCTCGAGTGCCCCCTGCGACACCCTCACCTGTCCGCCCACGCGCGGGCCCCCCTTCCGGTCAACCGCGGCTGCGTGCCTCCAACGACGCCAGATAGGCGTTGTACGCGACGAGTTCCGCATCCCCGTTGCGGTCGGCGGCCCGGTCGCTGCGGCGCGCCTGTCGCTTCTCGGAGGTGTACCACTGGAACAGCAGGGCCACCAGCACGACCACCGACGGGATCTCGCTGAACGCCCAGGCGATGCCACCGGCGGCGGTCTGGTCGCTCAGGGCGTGCACGCCGAGCGAGGCCGGCGGGTGCTTGAAGGTGGTCACCATCGGCTGGCTCGCCATCATCAGCGCGATCCCGAAGAACGCGTGGAACGGCATGCCCGCGAACAGCTCCAGCATCCGCATCACGTAACCGTGGCGGTTCGGGCCCGGGTCCACGCCCATGATCGGCCAGAAGAAGACCAGGCCGACCGCCAGGAAGTGCACCATCATCGCGATGTGCCCGGCCTGGCTGCGCATCAGGTCGTCGAAGATCGGGGTGAAGTACAGCCCGTACAGGCTCGCCACGAACAGCGGGATGGTGAACGCCGGGTGCGAGACCACCCGCACCACGCGGCTGTGCAGCACCTTCACCAGCAGCTCGCGCGGGCCAGTGCGGCCCTTCCCGGCCGTCGGCAGCGCCCGCAGCGCCAGCGTCACCGGCGCGCCCAGCAGCAGCAGGATCGGCGAGAGCATGCTGAGCACCATGTGCTGCACCATGTGCACGCTGAACATCGCCATGCCGTAGTCGTTGAGCTTGGTGCACATCGTCAGGCCGACGGTCAGCACGCCGACCGCGAAGGACACGGTGCGGCCCGGGGACCAACGGTCGCCGCGGGTCCGCAGCCGCAGCACGCCCCACCCGTACAGCACCAGCAGCAGCACGCACAGCACCAGGAAGAACGGGTCGCCGCCGAAGGCCAGCGCGCGGCCGAGCGTGAACGGCGGCAGGTCCGCGCCCATCCCCGGCATTCCCGGCATGGCCAGCAACGCCGAACCGCCGTGATCCATCTGCCACTCCTGTTCACCCGATGTGCCCGCACCAGACTAGAACCGCCCCCGGTCGGCGATCCGACCGGGGGCGTCATCGGCGAGCCGGGGAGGTCCGGGAGGACGTCCAGGGCAGGGGCGGGTCGGGCTGGGGCGGCCCGGGGGCGGAGCAGCGGGCCGGGTGTCCGGCCGCCGGGCCTCAGCGGGAGGCCGCGGCGGGCGGGCACCGCCGGCTCACAGCACGCACTCGGCCTCGGTGTACCGCTCGACGGGCACCGTCTTGAGGTGCTCGACCGCCTGCGCCAGCGGGACGAGGTGTATGTCGGTGCCGCGCAGCGCCGTCATCATGCCGAACCGGCCGTTGTGCACCGCCTCGACCGCGTGCCAGCCGAAGCGGGTCGCAAGCACCCGGTCGTACGCCGTGGGGGTGCCGCCGCGCTGGACGTGACCGAGGATCACCGGGCGGGCCTCCTTGCCCAGGCGCTCCTCCAACTCCACCGAGAGCTGGTTGGCCACCCCGGTGAAGCGCTCGTGGCCGTAGACGTCGGTGGCGCCCGCGGTGAAGTCCATCGTGCCCTCGCGGGGCTTGGCGCCCTCGGAGACGACCACTATCGCGAACTTCTTGCCGGCCTCGAAGCGCTTGCCGACCACGTCGGCCAGTTCCTCCACGTCGAACGGGCGCTCCGGCACCACGATCGCGTGCGCGCCGGCCGCCATGCCCGAGTGGAGCGCGATCCACCCGGTGTGCCGGCCCATGACCTCCACGATCAGCACCCGCTGGTGCGACTCCGCGGTGGTCTTCAGCCGGTCCAGGGCCTCGGTGGCGACGGTGACCGCGGTGTCGAAGCCGAAGGTCACGTCGGTGGAGGCGATGTCGTTGTCGATCGTCTTGGGCACGCCGACTATCGGCAGGCCCGCGTCCGACAGCAGCCGGGCGGCCTTGAGGGTGCCCTCACCGCCGATCGGGATGATCGCGTCCAGGCCGAGGTCGGCGACATGGCCGCGGGCGCGCTCCACACCGCCGCGCAGGTGCGCCGGCTGGACCCGGGACGAGCCGAGGATGGTGCCGCCGCGCGCGAGGATGCCGCTGACCGCGTCCAGGTCGAGCTTGCGGTAGTCGCACTCCAGCAGCCCCTTCCACCCGTCGTGGAAGCCGATGACCTCGTCACCGTGGTCGACCACGGCGCGGTGTACCACGGACCGGATGACGGCGTTCAGCCCGGGGCAGTCGCCGCCGCTGGTCAGGACACCAATTCGCATCGCTCGTTACTCCTGCAACTCAACCGGGCGGCCGGACCCCGTCGTCCGGATGGATCGCGCCCAGCTTACCCGTCGCCCCGGCCCTCCCGGGCGGTCGATTCCGTCGGTTCAGGTACCGGACACCACCCGGAAGGGAGGGCGAAAGACCGCCGAAACCCCGGCGGCACGGGTCAGGCGGGCTGTACGGCGGCGGCGATCCGCTCCTCGCGCAGCGCGTCGTACCACTGGTCGTCGACCGGGGGCAGCGCGTTGACGTCCAGCGCCAGCTTGATCAACAGGTCGGCGATGTGCGGGTTGCGGGCCATCACCGGGCCGTGCATGTAGGTGCCGAACACGGTGTCGTTGAAAGCGCCCTCGGTGCCGTCGCCGGTGCCGTTGCCCCGGCCGACCCGCACCTGGGCGAACGGGCGGGCGCTGGGTCCCAGGTGCGTGACGCCCTGGTGGTTCTCGAAGCCGGTCAGCGGCGGCAGCCCCAGCCGCGGGTCGATGTCGGCCAGCACGTCGCCGACGCAGCGCTCGCCCTCGCCGCG
Organism: Streptomyces sp. SN-593; assembly: GCF_016756395.1. NCBI lineage: Bacteria > Bacillati > Actinomycetota > Actinomycetes > Kitasatosporales > Streptomycetaceae > Actinacidiphila > Actinacidiphila reveromycinica. The sequence continues at coordinate 133,713 of NZ_AP018365.1, read as the reverse complement.
GGTGCTCACCACGTCCAGCAGGCCCAGGCCCGGCTCGGGCCGGCCCAGGTCGTTCACGAACTCGTGGCCGAGGATCTGGTAGCCCGCGCAGACCGAGAAGACGATCGCGCCGTTGGCCACCGCCCGGTTCACCCCGCCGTCGCGCCGCAGCCGCTCGGCCGCCAGCCGCTGCGGCCGGTCCTCGCCGCCGCCCAGCAGGTAGATGTCACCGGAGGTCGGGATCGGCTGGTCGGAGCGGACGTCGACCCGGGTGACCGGGACCCGGCGCTGCTGGGCGCGCCGCTCCACCACCAGCGCGTTGCCCTGGTCGCCGTAGGTGCTGAGCAGGTCGGGGTAGACCCACACCAGGCGAAGGCTGGAATCACTCATGCGTTCTCCTCGGGTCCGCTGACGGGATCGGGCCTGGGGTCGGGCCTGCGGCGACCACGGGTCGTGCGCCGCGCCCGGCTGCCCGTTCAGTTTCCGACCTTACGGCGCAGGTCCTGGAAGGCGGTGTAGTTGGCGATCGCCTCGATCCGGCCGGGCGGCGCGGAGCGCACCGCCTCGTCCAGGTCGGCGCAGACCCGGAACTGCAGGCCCGCCACCTCCAGGCGGACCGCCAGGTCCAGCCGGCGGTCGCCGAGCACCATGATCGGGTGCCCGGCCAGCCGGGTGTAGTCCACGTCCCACAGCCAGGAGGTGTCGGTGCCGTCGGCGCCGCGCGCGTTCACCGAGAGCACCACGGGTGCCGGCGGCTGGTCGATCAGCGAGAACGTCTCCAGCCAGCCCGCCGGGTTCTTCGCCAGCAGCAGCCGCACCTGGCGCTGCTGGTAGGTGACCACGTCGTAGCGCCCGGCGACGGCCTGCACCTTGTACATGCGCTCCAGCGCGACCTTGGGGTCGACGCCGAAGGCCGCGGCGACCGCCGCGGACACCGCCGCGTTGGACTTGTTGGCGCGGCCGGGCAGTTGCAGGTGGATCGGCCACGCGACGCCGTACGGGTCGACCACGTGGTCGCCGGACAGCGCCCAGGTCGGGGTCGGGCGGCGGAAGCCGCACTCGCCGCAGAACCAGTCGTCCGACGGGCGTTGCAGCACCCCGCCGCAGGAGGGGCAGGACCAGGCGTCGTCCTTCCACGCCTGCCCGGCTGCCACCCACACCACGGTCGGGCTGGACGAGGCGGCCCAGACGATCAGCGGGTCGTCGGCGTTGGCGACGACGATCGCCTCGGAGCCGGCCAGGCCCTCGCGCCACTTCTCGGCGAGCATCCGGGTCTCGGCGGCCCGGTCGAGCTGGTCCCGGGAGAGGTTGAGCAGCGCGATCGCCTTCGGGGTGACGTCCCGCGCCACTCCGGCGAGGTACTTCTCGTCCACCTCGATCACGCCGAACCGGGCGTCCGAGCCGCCGGCCAGGGCCGAGGTGATGCCGGCCGGCATGTTCGCGCCGAGCGCGTTGGACACCACCGGGCCGCCCGCGCGCAGCGCCTCGGCGAGCAACCGGGTCGTGGTGGTCTTGCCGTTGGTCGCCGACACCAGCACGACGTCCAGGTGGCGGGCGAGGCGCGCGAGCAGGTCGGGGTCGAGCCTCAGCGCGACCTTGCCGCCGATCACCGATCCACTGCCCTTGCCCGCGACCCGGGAGACCGCCGCCGCGGCCCTGCCCGCCGTCACGGCGAGCTTCGCCCGCGGCGTCAGCGGCTCAGAGTTGCCTGCCATCCTGTTGTTTCCTCCTCGACTTGCGCCCGGTGTCAGCCTATCGACTTCCCGGCGGGGGAGTTGACCGCCGCGGCGGTCGGTGCGCCCTTCGGCCGCGGGCCGGCGCGGGCGGCACGCGGGTCACAACCCGCGGCTGCCGGCCCGGTCGCCGGCCAGGGTGAGCCGGCCCCACAGCAGGTCCGCCAGGGTGCGCACCAGTTCGTCCCGGGAGCAGGGCTGTTCGCCCAGCCACCAGTCCCCGGCGGCGTACATCATCCCGACGATGCCGTGCCCCCACACGCGGGCCACCTGCCGGGTGTCGGGCCCGAGGTCGAGCCGCTCGGCGATCACGTCGCCGAGGTCCTCGCCCATCCGCCGCAGCAGGGGCGCCTGGTGGCGGCCGACGTCGAAGCCCTTCTCCCCGTCGGCCGCGGGCGTCTCGGCCGGGTGCATGAGGAACCGGTAGACCTGCGGGCGGGCCTCGATCGCCGACAGGTACGCGTGCAGGGTCGCCTCGACCCGGTCGCGGCGGTCGCCGGGGGAGTCCAGCGCGGCGCGCAGGGTGGCCAGCAGCGCGTCGGTGTGCCGCTTGGCCAGTGCCCGGTACAGCCCGGACTTGTCGCCGAAGTGGCGGTAGAGGATCGGCTTGGTGATGCCGGCTTCGGCCGCGATGGCGTTCATCGACGCCTCGGGGCCCTCGCGCAGCACCACGCGGTCGGCGGCCTCCAGCAGCTCGTTGCGGCGCCGCTGCGTGGCGGTCCGCTGGTCCTGCCGATGCCCGGTCTCCACGGTGTGCCTCCCGGTCGCTGGCCGCGCTCGTGTGACCGGGCGCAGGTGTCCTTCGCTGTGTGTTCCACGCGTCCGCAGTGCTCGTGTGCTGCGGCTTTATGCGCGCAACGTAACACCCTGGGGGCGCTCGACCGCCGCGCGGTCTGCGAGTTGACATTCCCTACCGCACGGTAACAGACTGCTGTTACCGCAAGTAACAAGTACGTGGAGGGGACGATGGGCGACTTCACGCTCGAACTCAACGACGAACAGCAGTCCGTGCGGGAGTGGATCCACGGCTTCGCCGCCGACGTGATGCGCCCGGCCGCCGCCGAGTGGGACGAGCGCGAGGAGACGCCCTGGCCCATCATCCAGGAGGCCGCCAAGATAGGGCTCTACTCGCTCGATTTCTACGCCCAGCAGTTCTTCGACCCGACCGGTCTCGGCATCCCGATGACCATGGAGGAGCTGTTCTGGGGCGACGCGGGCATCGCGCTGTCCATCGTCGGCACGGGCCTTGCCGCGGTCGGGGTGCTCGCCAACGGCACCGAGGAGCAGATCGGCACCTGGGTGCCGCAGATGTACGGCGACGCCTCCGACGTGAAGGTGGCGGCCTTCTGCTCCTCCGAGCCGGACGCCGGCTCCGACGTGGGCTCGATGCGCACCCGCGCGGTCTACGACCAGGCCACCGACGAGTGGGTGCTCAACGGCACCAAGACGTGGGCGACCAACGGCGGCATCGCCAACGTGCACGTGGTGGTGGCCGTGGTCGACCCCGAACTCGGCACCAGGGGCCACGCCTCCTTCATCGTGCCGCCCGGCACCGCCGGCCTGTCCCAGGGGCAGAAGTTCAAGAAGCACGGCATCCGCGCCTCGCACACCGCCGAGGTCGTGCTGGAGGACGTCCGGGTGCCCGGCGACTGCCTGCTCGGCGGCAAGGAGAAGCTCGACGAGCGGCTGGCCCGCGCCCGCGAGCGGGCGAGGTCCGGCGACGCCGAGGGCAGGGAGAGGGTGAAGAACGCGGCGATGGCGACGTTCGAGGCGTCGCGCCCCGCGGTCGGCGCCATGGCGGTCGGCACCGCCCGCGCGGCCTACGAGTACGCCCTCGAATACGCCAGGGGCCGCGAGCAGTTCGGGCGCCCGATCATCGACAACCAGGGCGTGGCGTTCCAACTCGCCGACATGCGCACCCGGATCGACGCCGCCCGGCTGCTGGTGTGGCGCGCGTCCTGGATGGCCACCGCCGGCCGGCCGTTCACCTCGGCCGAGGGCTCCATGTCCAAGCTGTTCGCCAGCGAGACGGCCAAGAAGGTCACCGCGCAGGCGATCCAGATCCTCGGGGGCAACGGGTACACCCGCGAGTACCCGGTGGAGCGCATGCACCGCGACAGCGCGATCTACACCATCTTCGAGGGCACGAGCGAGATCCAGCGCCTCGTCATCGCCCGCACCCTCGCCGGGGTGCCCATCCGCTGAGCCGGAGCCGGCCCGGGGAGCGGTCCCCGGGCCGGCCGCGGTCCTCAGTCGCGGTAGCCGCGCAGCAGGAACCAGCCCAGGAAGGCGGCGCCGACGACCGACACCACGATGAAGGTGCGCATCACCGGCCCGGGCCCGGGGGAATCGTTGACCGCCAGGGTGGTGAGCACGTGGTGGATCTGCATGGCGACTCCTTCAACTCGACGCCTCAGCGTAGCCCCGGGCGGCACGGCGACCGCCCGCAGGGGGCGCCCGGCGGGGGCGTGTCCGCGATCGGCGTGACCGCGGACACGTCATGGACCCTGCCGGACTCTCACACCCGGGGCTCCAGGTCTGGTTCAATAGGGGCATGGCCAGCATCACTCACACCGGGACGGGTCGCGACGACCTCGAGCCCTTCTGGCCGTCCCGGCAGGAGCACCACTTCGACCGCTGGTGTTGCCGCGCGATCCCCGCGCGGAACCACGTCGCCCGCTGACCTCGCACCGCCTCCGGCCCGAGCGCCGGTCGCCGTCGGCACCAGCACGTTTCCGGTACCGCGCAGACGGAAGTCCTTTCCGACCCCTCGCGCGAAAGAGCCGAAACCATGTCGAACCTCTCGCACATCCCGTCCGCGCCCGCCGCCGTCCCCGCGCCGCCCGCCGCCCGGCAGCGGCTGCGCGCCGTCCGGCCCGACGAGGTCCCGCCCGCCCCCGACTTCCTGCCGCCCGGTGCCACCTGGCTGCCGGCCCCCGGCCACGTGCTGCCCGCGGTGGCCGGCGGCGCCCCGATGGTGGGCTACCTGGTGCTGGTCCCGGCCGACCGGGCCGGCGTCGAGCAGCCGCTGACCGCCGCGGACGCCCACCCGTACGCCACCGCGCAGGTCGTCGAGCCGGAGCAGGTCGCGCCGCGGGCACAGGAGCGGGGCGGGCCGTCGCTGCCCGCCGCGCCGGTGTCGATCGACGGCGAGCGCCGCACCGCCGCCGTCGACGGCCGGCCGCTGGACCTGACCTACCTGGAGTTCGAACTGCTCGCCCACCTGGTCGCGCACCCGCACCGGGTGCACTCCCGGGACCAGCTCGTCACCACCGTGTGGGGCTACGGCCACGTCGGCGACGGCCGCACCGTGGACGTCCACATCGCGCGGCTGCGGCGGAAGTTGGGCGCCGAGCACCGCGGCAGCATCGTCACCGTCCGCCGGGTGGGCTACAAGTACGCGCCGGCTCAGGCCGCCCGCTGAGCGCACCCGGGGGGCGGGAGGACGACGTCGTCCGGGTCCCGGCCGCACCTGCGCGTGCGACCGGGACCCGAACCGCGGGCGGCGCGGGCGGGGACGACGGCGCGGCGGCCGCCGACCGGACAGGCCCTACGGCACCACCGTGACCGGCCAGCGGCCGGACTTCACCAGGCGCACCGCGACGGAGCCGACCAGCCGGTGCCCGGCGCGCTCCGAGGCGCCGACCACGACCGCGTCGGCGGTCAACTGGTCGGCGGCCATCGCCAGTCCGTTGTAGGGGTCGCCGCGGAAGGTGTGGAACTCCCAGCGCACCGAGAAGGCGCCGCGGGTGCGCTCCACCGAGTCGCGGATCTCGGCGAGCAACTGCTCCGCGACCCCGGTGTCGGCCTCCGAGACCGGCACGCCGAGCGCGGCGCCGCCGGCGATGTACGGCTGTACGTAGACGAGGGCGAGCAGGGCGTGCTGCCGTCGGGCCAGTCCGCCGGCGTACGCCGCGGCCCGCCAGGACGACTCCGAGCCGTCGAGTCCGGCGACGATCACTTTCGGTCCGTCGGTGCCGCGCTCGAAACGTGCCGGCAGTTTCTGCTCTTCCACCAGGTCAGGCTATCGGCCCGAGGCACTGGTTGATCACCCCCGTGCACGCAGCGTTCTCACTCGATCGGCCCTATTGCCACGACATGTGCGGTTTTGCGGGGCACGCTGTGGAAGAGGAGTGAAGCAGGCGTACGCCCGACCGCCACGCGAACCGTCCCTGACGGTCCGCGCCCGCGCACGGCGGCCGTCCACGCCGCTACCGGGGAGGTTTGCGATGCCTTGCGTGTCCACGAACGTGTTCGTGCGGCGTACACCTACGGAGGTCTTCGACTTTCTCGCCGACGCCCGCAACCTCGCCCTGTGGAGCTCGGGGGTGTCCTCGGTCGAACCGGGGTACGTCGAACCGGGGGTGGACGCCGTCTACCGCTACCGCTTCCCCGGGCGGCGCCGCTCGCACCGGCTGGTCTGCGCGGACTTCGAGCCGGGGCGCCGGATAGCGTTCCGCGGCCAGCGGATGTGGGGGCCGCTGGGCACGCAGGTCCCGTTCTACGGGTTCGACCTCCTTCCGCACGCCGACGGCACCATGGTGCGGCTGTCGGTGACCAGTTCGCTGAGCGCGGCCCTCGTACTGCTCGCGCCGCTGGTGGCGATGGCGTGGCGGCGGGACCTGCCCGCCGACGGCCTGAAGTTCCGCGATCTGCTCGGCGAGGGCCGCGCCGCCGCCGAGTCGCTGGCCGCGGCCACGGCGGGCGGGGCCGAGACGGCCGCCCCGGCGCCGGCCGAGGAGGCGGACGTGCCCGCCGCGACACCGATGCGCGCCTCGTCGGCGCCCACCGGGTTCGACTACGCTCATTGAGTGTTAAACTAAACATGTGGCGACACGGTGAACATCCGGTGCCCGCGCCGCCACGCCCCGACTGCCCCGGCCTGGTCCCCCCGTCCCGGCCGGGGCTCTTTCACGTCCGGACCCGGCCGTCCGGCCCGGTGATGTCCGCGAAGTTCCGCGCGACCACCGTCAGCCACGCCACGTCCCCGTCGATCGTCCCGGTCCGCGGCAGGGCGGTGGCCGCCAACCCCGGGCGCCGCGGCGGAGGTTGCAGGCCCGCGCGGCGCGCCTCCACGGCCGCGGCCAGCGACGCCGCCTCCGTCACCGCGTCCGAGGGCGCGCAGCCGGGCGGCAGGGCCGCCGTGGCGGACGGACCCGGGCCGCCGGACACGGCGTTCGCCGCCCGGGTGGCCAACCACGCCCGGGCGTCGGCCGGGTAGTACGGCCGCAGCGACAGCCGGCCGTCGTGGATCTCGATCACCCGCCGGTACAGCGCGAACTGCATGTCCCGCAGCGCCGGCCGCCCCTCCTCCCGGGGCGGTCGCAGCGCGATCCCCGGGTGGGCCTCGTACAGCGCCGACCACAGCGGCTCCAGCGCCCGGTAGGAGCGGGCGGCGCGCACCAGCCGGAACGGCGCGGCCAGCGCCCGCCCCCAGGTGGTGGCCGTCGCCCCGCTCACCGCGAGCAGCACGCACAGCAGCGCGAGCACCGCCCCCGCCGGGTGCTCCGCGGTGTCCTGCCGGCCCCAGCGCAGCACCTGGACGGCGTCCCAGAGCAGCAGCATCGTCCACGCCGCGCCCACCGCGCCGCTCGCCCGCATCAGCCGCAGCCCGGTGCGCAGCGCGCTGGGCGGCAGGCCGCGGGAGTGGCGGCCGAGCAGGGTGGTGAACAGCGCCAGGCAGCGCAGCGCGTAGACCACGAACAGGAGGTCGTAGCCCGCCAGCAGCCAGCGGGCCGCGGTGCCGGTGACGTACCCGCTGCCGTGGTGCTCGCGCACGCCCGCGGGCAGGTAGAGGGCGGCCAGCAGGACGCCGGCCGCCAGCGCCCGCCGGGCCGACCGCCGCTCCGTCTCCCGCTGCGGCCGGTCCGGCTCGGCCAGCGCCCGGGCGATCAGGGCCAGCGCGGTCAGCGAGCACATCTTCAGCTCCGTGCCCAGCAGCGCCCCCGCGCGCGGCGCCGCCGGACCCGACCGGTGCAGCGCCTCCAGCGTGTCCGGCGCCAGTACCAGCAGCGCCGCGCCCATCGACATCGCGAACCAGGCGACGTAGCGGTTCGCCGGGTCCGGGTCGGGGCCGCCGCGCCGGACCACCACCATCCGGTAGCAGGCGAAGGCGATCAACAGCGCCCCCGCGGAGTACGTCCCGGTGTCAACCACGTGCCCGGCCCCGGGGGGCGGGAGCCGCGCCGAACATCGACCCCAGCCGGCGCTGCTGGCCCTCCGCGAGCGGCGGGGTGCGCGCCTCGCGCGCCGCGCGCGAGCAGATCAGCGACGCGAGCAGCTCCGCCTCCTGCTCCTGCGGCTCGGTGTAGACGGTGCGGCCCAGCACCCGGCGGACCAGCGCGTCCGGGAGGTGGGGGAGGAGCGTGCGGGCCCCGGACGGGACGTCCCCGTCCGCGGCGGGCCGCTTCGCCGGCGCCGGGGCGACGCGGTCGTGCCCGCACACCAGGTGGGCCGCCTCGTGGAGCAGGATGTGCCGCTGGTGCAGCGCGCTGGTGTCCGTCGCGTAGACGATGCAGTCGGCGTGGTCGGTGACCATGAGCAGCCCGCACGGCAGGTTCGGCAGCGCGTCGACCGGGATCAGCTCGATCGGCCGCCCGCGCCGCTCGGCCAGCCGCGCGACCAGTGCCACCTCGTCGAACGGCCTGGGCAGGTCGATGTCGCCCATGGCCTGCCGGTACTTGTCCCACAGCACGTCATGTGTGGTAACCCGCGCTCTCACGTGCATCACCCCCATCGCCGCCTGCGACCGCCGCTCCCGCGCCGCCCGTACCCGCTGTCGCGCCCGATCCCAGAACGCCGGAACATCCGGTCCGGTTCCGGAACGTCCGGCCGTGTTCCGGGACTTCCGCGTCCCGGACTCTGCTGCATCCCGTCCGCCGCGTCCCCTGCCCGGGAACGCGCGGCGCTACGGGGAGTTCCGCTCCGCCTCGCGTCTGGCGATCAGGTCGATCATGTCGCTGATCGTGCCCATGCCCTCCGCGGAGAGGTTCACCGCCCGCAGTGCGACGCTGCGCACCCCGGCGTCCCGCAGGGCGCCGAGCAGTTCCAACTCGGCGGCGATCCGCGCCCCTTGCTCGTCGTCGAAGAAGTACGCGACCGGAATCCGGAAGAACTGCGCGAGCGCCTCCAGGTGGCGCTTGGTCGGGTTGGTCCGCCGGCCGGTGCGCAACTGCCAGAGGTAGGTGGTCGAGAAGCTCTCCCCGGTCGCGTCCCGGCAGGCGCCTGCCACCTCTTCGTGGGTGTACGCCTCCCGGTCGGGTCGGCGCACCACGCGGAAGAGCGCGTCGATCTTCTCCGCGAGGGTCGTCGCCCCGGGCGCCGACCCGTCCCCGTCAACCATCTGTGGATTCCACCGCCCCGCCGCGAACCGGAATCTCATCGTATAGGTGCGGGGCGGCAGTTGGCACCGGCGAGCGGACACCTTCTGACGCTGAGCGGACTGGGCGGGACCCGGACCGGACCCGGGCGGGAACCGTCCCGGGCCGAGCCGGACGCCGCGCACGTGCCCGGGCGGTCAGTAGCGCAGCACCGCCGCGATGCGTCCGGAGTCCGCGAGGTGGCCGTCGGGCACGAAGCGCACCCGCGCCCCGGTGTCCAGCGCCTGTTCCGCGATCTCGTCCACGATGTCGTCGCGGGCGCCGCGCTCGCCGGTGCCGGCCGGCACCAGGTGGTCGCCGTCGTCGCGGACCGTGGTGCGGTACCCGTCCTCGATCGCCACCAGCGACGCCCGGCCCTCGGTCACCGACTGCCACACCTCGTCCACGCCGCCGGCGAACGCCTTGCGGCCGCGGGCCCGGTCCAGGTCGTCCAGCACCGCCGCGACCGCCCGCTCGTCGCGCTCCCGGTCGGAGTCGGCGACGGCCCGGGCCAGTGCCTCGCCGGGCCCCTCGGCGAGCCCGCCGTGCCCGACGTGCGCCACCGCGTCCCGGGCCACCGGGCCGACCTCGTCCAGCGCGCTGATCGCCTCCGGCTCGCCCACCAGGTACAGCGGGCGCGGATCCGCCGCCTGCACGGCCACGACCGCGTCCGTGACCTCCCGCAGGAAGATCCGGGTCTCCTCGTCGTTGAAGGTGCTCGGGGTGTCGCCGATCCGCTCCTGGCGCTCCGGATCGAAGTCGATCGGGGTCCGGCGCACCGGGAAGGGGCCCTCCTCCTGGTGGGGCGTGTGCTGCCGGCCGCCACTCCACATCGTGGCCGTGTCCGCGGACAGCGCCAGCACCCAGAACGGCCGGCTCGCGGCGTACGCGGCCACCAGGTTGCGGGTCAGGAAGGTCTGCGCCAGCAGCACGCGCTCCGGCACCGAGCGCTCCAGCGACCACACGTGGTGCTCGCCGGGCGCCGCGAAGATCGCCAGACCCTCCTCGGCGTACACCAGGTCCACCTCGGCCAGCGCCTGGTCGAGGCGGCCGATCACGTCGATCCGGTCGGCCCGGGCGACCTCGGGGTCGCTGTGCACCGCGTTCTTCGCCTCTTCCAGGAGGTTGCGCAGGCGCACGGCGTCCTGGGCGTTGTCCGGCTCGCGGCGGTGCGTGGGCAGCAGCACCGACACCGCCGGGTACTTGCGGGGCCGGCGCAGGTCGGCGAGCGCGGCGGGAGTCAGCGGCTGGTGCATGGAGGGCATGGGATGACCTTTCCGGCGGCTTGCGAAGACGCGGCCCCGAACCGTCTGGTCGTCTTCCGGTAGTCTTCCGCTTCTGACAATTCCGTCCCTACCTGGATATATCAATCGGTCGGGTTCCGCAGCCCAGCGGACTCGCCGACCAGTCCGTCCTCGGCCCACGCGATCGCCTCCGCCCGGCTCCCGCACACCTGGGCGCCCAGCGCCAGCGCGCCGTGGCCGTACGCCCGCGCCCCCGGCACCACGCACACCCGGTGGCCGGCGGCGGTGACCCGCTCCATCGCCGCCTCCAGCATCGCCCGGGCCGGCGGCCGCACCCACAGCACCTCGGCCAGGTCCAGCACCAGCCAGCCCGGGCGGCTCGGCGCCACCGACGCCAGTGCCCACAGCACCCGCTCGACCGCGGTGAAGTCCAGCTCGCCGCGCGCGGCCACCAGCGCGATCCGCCGGCCCTCCCGCGCCAGCGCCTCCCGCTCGGCCGGCGGTCGGTGCGCGCCGGACAGCCAGCGCTCCGCCGTCGTGCACGCCGTCACCGTGGCGGGGCCCGGCGCCGGCACGTGCATCAGGTGCATCCCGAACCGCCGCGACATCTCCCGCAGCGCCGCCACCGCCCGCACCGGGCTGCCGGTCGGGTCCAGCGGCGGGCTGTAGCAGGCGATGCCGAACCGACCCGGGCTCGCCGCGGTCAGCCCGCCCGACACGCCGCTCTTGGCCGGCAGCCCGACCCGCACCAGCCAGTCGCCGGCGCCGTCGTACATCCCGCAGGTCGCCATCACCGAGAGCACCTGCACCGCGACCGGCTCGGGCACCACACTCTCGCCGGTCACCGGGTTGACACCGCCGGTGGCCAGCGTCGCCGCCATCACGGCCAGGTCCACGGTGTCCACCCGGACCGCGCACTGCCGGAAGTACGTCTCCGCGGCGGCCTGCGGCTCGACGGACAGCGAACCGGCCGCGTGCATCAGGTAGGCCAGCGCCCGGTTGCGGTCGCCGGTCGCGGACTCCGAGCGGTAGACCTCCTCGTCGACGTCCAGCCGGCGTCCGGCGAAGGCGCTCAGGCCGTCCAGGATGCGTCCGAACCGCTCCTGCGGGCTGCTCGCGGGCACCAGGTTGGTCGTCGCGACGGCGCCCGCGTTGATCATCGGGTTCGCCGGGCGGCCGGTGCCGCGCTCCAGGCTGATCGCGTTGAACGCGTCCCCGCTCGGCTCGTTGCCCACGAAGCGGTGCATCTCGTCCAACCCCAGCTCCGCCAGCGCCAGCGCGTACACGAAGGGCTTGGACACCGACTGGATCGAGAACGGCACGTCCGCCCGCCCCGCCCGGTACCGGTGGCCGTCCATGCTCACCAGCGCCAACCCGAAGTCGCCCGGGTCGGCGAGCGCGAGCTTGGGGATGTACGACGCGACCTCGCCGTCCGTGACCGGCAGCAACTGCCGGTGCACCTCGGCGAGCCCCGCGCTGATCACGTCCAACGGCGCCGTGTCGGCCATGGGTCCATGCTTGGCGCGGCGCGGCGGCTCCGCAACGCGGGGGAGCGGGCACCGCGGCCCACCCCCTCCCGCCCTCCGCCGTCGGCCCCTCCGGCCCGCACCCCCCGGCCGTGACACGCCCGGGAGCGATGTGCGAAGCTGCCGGGCGCGAGGGGGAGGCGTTGCGTTTGGCACGGTCGAACGGCCGGAATCCGGGAACGGCGGCCCGAACCACCGGGTGGGGCGGGGGCCGGGCGGCCCTGGCCGTGCTCGTGGTGGCGGGCACCGGCGCCGCCGCCCTGCTGCTGCGCCCGGACGGCGGCGTAGGCGCCCAGGGCCGCGGACCGCTCGGCGGGGACGGCACCGCCTTCGGCGTCGCGGCGCTGTGGCTGGTGGCCTCCATCGCGGCCCACCGCCGCTACCGCGACCGGCTCGCCCGCTACGACGAGCGGCGCACCGCGGCCCAGCAGCGGCTGGCCGACGTCGCCCGCCGCGCCCTGACGGTCGCACCGGTGGCCGTGCCGGTGCTGCTGCTCGCCCTGCACGACTTCCACGGCCGGCCCGCGCCCCGGCCCGCACCGACCCCGCAGCCGCCGGCGGGCACCGTGAACGACGCCTCCCCGCCGCCGGCGCACCGGCACACGGGTGACAGCGGGCCGCACCTGCCGGGCTGGCTGCCGCACCTCGTCGTCGGCCTGCTGATCGCGGCCGCCGCGGTCGCCGTCACGCTCGCCGCGATCACCCTGCTGCGGATGCTGCGGCGCCCGGAACGGCCTCTGCCCGAGGGCCTGTTCCGCGTCATCGACGACGAGGAGGAAGTCCTGGCCGAGGCCGTCAGGTCCGGCCGCCGCGCCCTGCGCGACACCGGCGACGCCCGGGCCGCGGTGATCGCCTGCTACGCCGCCATGGAGACCTCGCTCGCCGCGTCCGGGGTCGCCCGGCACGCCTCGGACAGCCCGCAGGACCTGCTGGAGCGGGCGGCGGCCGGCGATCTGCTCAGCGGCCCGGCCGCGGGTGAGCTGACCGACCTGTTCCGCGAGGCGCGCTACTCCACCCACGCGATGGACGACCGCCACCGCCGTCGCGCCGCCGACGCGCTCGCGAGGATCGCCGCACAGCTCGAACGGCGCGCCGCCGAGGGGGCCGGGTCCGCCGCGGCGGCGGGGAGCGCCTCGTGACCGCGCGCTCCGCCCGCCGCGCCGCCGCCGCGGACCGGCCGGCCTCCTCCCGCGCGACGGCCGCCGGCCTCACCGCGGGCGGAGCCGCGGCCGTCGTCCTGGTCGGCCTCGCCGACGGCGTCGCCGCGGCCGGCACCGCGCTGGCCGTGCTCGTCGTCGCCGGGCTCGGCGTCGTCCGCTACGTCGCCGGCAGCGACGCCCAGGACAGCGGCTACCGCAGGCCCGTACGGATGCTGGGCACCCGGGCCCCGGCGCTCGGCGCGTGGCAGCGCATCGTGGACCGCTCGCTCGGCGAGGAGGGCGCCGTCCACTTCGCCACCACGCTGCGGCCGCACCTCCAGCGGCTCTTCGCCGCCCGGCTCGCCGAGCGGCACGGCGTCGACCTCGCGCACGCCCCGCGGCGGGCCGCCGAACTCGTCGGCGCGGGCCTGTGGCCGTGGATCGACCCCTCCCGGCCTCCGCCGCGGCCGGAGCTGCCCGAACCCGTGCTCGGCGCGCTGCTCGACCGGCTCGAAGCACTGTGACGCACGCGCCGCCCGGCACTCGGGCCACGCGGTCCCGCCCGGTCCGGGCCCCGGGTCGCGGCGCGGACGCGGCGTGCCGGTGGTGCGCGCGGGCCGTCCGTCCCCGGCCCTTCCCGTCCCGTCGTCGTGAAGCGAAGCGAGGAACCCCGTCGTGAACAGTGAGAAACCGCCGGCCCAGGATGTCGTGGCGCTGACCCCGCAGCAGGCCGGGGCGCGGGCGGGCGAGGTCCTGGACGAGGTGCGCGGCGCCGTCGTGGGCAAGCCGGAGCCGCTGGCGCTGGTGATGCTGGGCATCCTGGCGGGCGGCCACGTGCTGATCGAGGACCTGCCCGGCCTGGGCAAGACGCTGCTGGCCCGGTCGTTCGCCACCGTGCTCGGGCTGGACTTCCGCCGCATCCAGTTCACCCCCGACCTGCTGCCCTCCGACGTGACGGGCGCGCCCTTCTACGACCAGCGGTCGGGCGAGATGGTCTTCCGGGCCGGACCGGTCTTCACGCACCTGCTGCTCGCCGACGAGGTGAACCGGACGCCGCCGAAGACCCAGGCCGCGCTGCTGGAGGCGATGGCCGAGTCGCAGGTGTCGGTGGACGGCAGCACCCGGGCGCTGCCCGACCCGTTCGTGGTGGTCGCCACCGCGAACCCGATCGAGTACGAGGGCACGTACACCCTGCCGGAGGCGCAGTTGGACCGGTTCCTGCTGCGGGTGCGGATGGGCTACCTGGCCGCGGACCAGGAGGTCGGGATGCTGCGGGCGCGGGTGGCGCGCGCCGCGCCCGAGGCCCGGCTCCGGCCGCTGTCGGGGCCCGGCGAGGTGCTGGCGATGCGGGCCGCGGTCGAGCGGGTCGAGGTGGACGACGACCTGCTGGAGTACGTGGTGGCGCTGGTGGGCGCGACCCGTTCGCACCAGCACGTGCAGGTCGGCGCGTCGCCGCGCGGCGGCCTCGCGCTGGTCCAACTCGCCCGCGCCCGGGCGATGTTGGAGCTGCGGGACTACGCGACCCCCGAGGACGTCAAGGCGGTTGCGGTGCCCGCGCTGGCCCACCGCGTGACGCTCAGACCGGAACTGTGGGTGCGGCAGATCGACGCGGACGAGGTGGTCCGGGAGATCGTCGCGTCCGTGCCGGCGCCGCGGACCCTGCCCCGGACCGCGATCGCCACACCCTCATGACCGGCTCCCCGCGCCCCGCCGCACCGGACCGCCCCGCCGGCCCCGGCCCCCGCGCCGACGCCGCCGCGCGCCCTGACCCGTCGGACCGGCGTGCCCGCGCCGTCGAGCGCGCCCTCGGCGGCCGCCGGGCGGCGGAGGCCGGCACCGCCCAGGCCCCGCCCGACCCGCCGCGCGGCTGGCGGATCGGCGAGCGCGCCCTGGGCTGGAGCACGGTGGCCGCGGTCGGCCTGGCGGCCGCCCTGGTCAGCGGCCATGCCTGGGTGCTGGCGCTCGCCGCCGTCCCGCTGACGCTGCTCGCGCTGTCCCTGCCGTCCGGCCCCCGTCCGCGGCGGATCGAGACCGAGGTGACGGTCGACGTGCGGCGCTGCTTCGAGGGCGAGCCGGTGGTGGCGCGGATCGCGGTGGCCCACGACGGCGTGGTGGGCCGGCTGGACCCCGGGGTGACGCTCGGACCGGGGGTGCGGCTGGACGCGCTGGCGGTCGGCCGCGGCCGGATCGAGTTGCGGTTGGTGGCGGAGCGGTGGGGGCGCTGGACGTTGGGGACGGTGGACGTGGACGTGTACGACGGTGGGGGTGTGGCACGGCGGACGGTGCGGGTGGGGTTGGGGGAGGTCGAGGTGTTCCCGTTGCCGGTGGCGGCGGGGCTGACGCCGGTCCCGGTACGGCTGCCGGCGCGGTGGGGCGAGCACACGGCGCCGGTGCGGGGGGAGGGGGTGGAGGTGGTCGGGGTGCATCCGTATGTGCGGGGCGAGCGGCAGCGGCGGATCAACTGGTCGGCGACGACGCGGCGGGGGTCGGTCCAGTTGCACCAGTTCGCGGCGGAGCGGGCGGCGGACACGGTGGTGGTGCTGGACGCCCTGGGGGACCTGCGGGATCCCGTGACCGGGTCGTCCACGCTGGACGAGACGTTCCGGGTCGCGGCGGGGCTGGTGCGCGCCTATCTGCGGTCCCATGACCGGGTGGGTGTGGTGGCGGTGGGCGGCACGGTCCGCTGGCTGCGGCCGGGCGGCGGTGACGGGTACTTCTACCGGATCGTGGAGAGCGTGCTCGACGTCCGCACCGACCTCGGGCGACGCGGTGCCGGGCCGCTCCGCCTGCCGCCGCCCGCCCTGCCCGAGGGCGCCCTCGTCTACGTCGTCACCCCGCTCGCCGACCAGCACATCCTCGACACGCTGCACCAGATCCGGTCCGGCGCCCACCCGATGGTCGTGGTGGAGGTCCCCTCGGGCGACCCGCCGGTCGAGCCCGGCGACGCGCGGGCGGCCCTGGCGCTGCGGCTGTGGCGGGCCGACCGGCAGGCGATCCGGTTCGCGCTGACCGAGCGCGGCATCGCCCTCGTCGCCCACCGGCCCGGCCGGACCCTGGACCTCGCGCTGGCACCGCTGCTGCGCACCCGCCTCCCCGGAGGTTCCCGATGAGGTCTGTGCGCAGGAGGCAGGGCAGCGGCCCGGCGGGGCGCGGTGGGCAGGGCGGCGACCCGGCGGGCGGCCTCACCGCGGGCGACGCCTCGGCCGGCGACGTCCCGGCCGGCAGCGATGTGGTGGCCGACGCCTCGGCGGGCGACGTCCCGGCGGGCGAGGGGGCGGTGGCCGAGGACGCGGCGGGCGACGCCTCGGCAACCGACGGAGCGGCGGCCGACGGAGCGGCAACCGACGGAGCGGCGGCCGACGGAGCGGCAACCGACGGAGCGGCGGCCGACGGTGCGGCCAAGAGCCGTACCGCGGGGAGCGGACGCCGTGCCGCCCTTGCCGTGCGGTGCGTGGGCACCGCTCTGGTGGTGGCCGCGAGCGACCCGCCGGCGGTCGCGCACGCCTCGAAGCTCGTCATGGTGCTGGTGGCCTTGGCCGCGGGGCTCGGCTGGTGGGCGAGCCCGATGGTGGACGAGCGGCCCGCGCAGACGTCGATGCGGTGGCCCGCGCTGGCGCCGCGGCGCCGCGGCACGCTCCTCGCGGCCGGCGCGGTCGTCCTCGCCGCGGCCACCGATCCGCCCCTGTGGCTCGTCGCCTGCGTGGCGGCGCTGCTGCTGGCATACCTGCTGCTCACCGACGCCTGGACGACGGGTGTCACCGCGCCCACCGGGCGCCCCGACCCCGGGACCGCGGCGGCGACGGCGGCCGCCGCCGCGCTGGTCCTGCTCGCCGCCGAGGTGCCGCTCGCGGACACCGCGTGGGCCCGCCTGGCCGCCGCCCCCGCGGTCGCCGCGGCGACCGCCTGCCTCGCGCTGGCCCTGCGCCACCGGGGCGGCTCCGGCCGGTCCGCGCGGGAGACCGACCCCGAACGGGGCGGGCACCGCCCCCGGCACCTGTGAGCGCACCCCGCCGCCCGTGAGCGCGCCGCGGCCCCACACGTCGCGGGCGGGCGAGCTGGATCGGTTCAGTGGGGGAGTGGCTGTTCACCGCCTCCCCCCTGTCGCCGGGTGGCCCGGGTGCTTTACCGTTTAACCCGCGCTGCCCTCGGGCGGCGCCGGCGCGGCGGCAGCCGCCGGCACGGTCACCAGCAGCCAGGGGAGCAGCAATGAAGGACATCACGCCGGTCGCCGACGGCTGGGAGCTGCGGCTCCCCGACGGCGGCAGCGTGCCCGCGCGGGTGCCCGGCTGCGTGCACACCGACCTGCTCGCGGCCGGGACGATCCCCGACCCCTACCTCGACCGCAACGAGACCGAGGTGGCGTGGGTCGGCCGCGCGGACTGGACGTACGCCACCGCGCTGCCGCCCCTGGCCGGGACCGGCCACGAGCGGGCCGACCTGGTCTTCGACGGGCTCGACACGGTCGCCGAGGTCAAGGTCGGCGGGCGGGTGCTCGGCGAGACCCGCAACATGCACCGCGCCTACCGCTTTGACGTCACCGAGTGGGCCTCCGCCGCCGGCGGGGCCTCGCTCGCGGTGGCCTTCACCTCCGCCTACACCGAGGCCGAACGCGTCCGCGCGCTGGTGGGCGAGCGCCCCAACTCCTACCCCGAACCGTTCCAGTACCTGCGCAAGATGGCCTGCTCCTTCGGCTGGGACTGGGGGCCGACGCTGGTCACCGCGGGGATCTGGAAGCAGGTGCGGGTCGAGCGCTGGTCCACCGCGCGGCTGGCCGGCGTGGTGCCGCTGGCCACCGTCGCCGCGGGCACCGGCCGGGTGGAGGCCAGGATCGACCTGGAGCGCACCGCCTCCGGCGCGGACCGCCCGCTGACCGTGCGCCTGCGGGTCGGCGACACCGTGGCCGAGGCCGTCGCCGCGCCCGGCACCGACCGCCTCACCGTCGACTGCGAGGTGCCCGACCCCCGGCTGTGGTGGCCGCGCGGCCACGGCGACCAGCCGCTGTACGACTGCGAGGTGACCGTCCTGGACGGCGCCGACCCGCTGGACACCTGGCAGCGGCGGATCGGCTTCCGCAGCGTGGAGCTGGACACCTCGCCCGACGCGCACGGATCGGCGTTCACCCTGCGGGTGAACGGCACCGCGCTGTTCGTGCGCGGCGTCAACTGGATCCCCGACGACGCCTTCCCCACCCGGGTGGACGCCCGGCGCTACCGCACCCGGCTGGAACAGGCGGCGGACGCGGGCGTCGACCTGGTGCGGGTGTGGGGCGGCGGGATCTACGAGAGCGACGACTTCTACGACGCCTGCGACGAGTTGGGGCTGCTGGTCTGGCAGGACTTCCTCTTCGCCTGCGCCGCCTACCCCGAGGAGCAGCCGCTGCGCTCCGAGGTGGAGGCGGAGGCGCGGGAGAACGTCGCCCGCCTCGCCCCGCACCCCTCGCTGGTGCTGTGGAACGGCAACAACGAGAACCTGTGGGCCTTCCGCGACTGGGAGTGGGAGCCGGAACTCGCCGGCGAGTCCTGGGGCGAGGGCTACTACCTCGGCCTGCTGCCGCGCATCGTGGCGGAGACCGACCCGACCCGTCCCTACTGGGCCGGCAGCCCCTGGTCCGGCTCCTGGCGGCACCACCCCAACGACCCCGGCCACGGCACCGCCCACTCCTGGGACGTCTGGAACCGGACCGACTACACCGAGTACCGCGACAGCGTGCCGCGGTTCGTCGCGGAGTTCGGCTGGCAGGCCCCGCCCGCCCACGCCACCGTGCGCCGCTCGCTCGCCGACGAGCCGCTCGCCGCCGACTCGCCGGGCATGCTCCACCACCAGAAGGCCGCCGACGGCAACGGCAAGCTCGACCGCGGGCTGGCCCGGCACTTCCCCGTGCCGGCCGACTTCGACACCTGGCACTACCTGACCCAGGTCAACCAGGCCCGGGCCGTGGCCACCGGCATCGAGCACTGGCGCTCGCACTGGCCGCGCTGCGCCGGCACGATCGTCTGGCAGCTCAACGACTGCTGGCCGGTGACCTCGTGGGCGGCCATCGACGGCGACGGGCGCCCCAAGCCGCTCTACCACGAGCTGAAGCGGCTCTACGCCGACCGGCTGCTGACCTTCCAGGAGCGCGACGGCGGCCTGGTGCTCGCCGCGGTCAACCAGGCGGGGCGGGCGTGGTCCGGCAGCGTGCTGCTGCGCCGCGTCACGGTGGAGGGGGAGGTGGTCGCCGAGGCCCGGGTGCCGTTCACCGCGGACGCCCGCACCGTCGCCGAGCTGCCGGTGCCACGGGAGCTGCGGCCGGAGGCGGGGAGCACGACGCACCTCCTCACCGCCGACGCCGCCGCTGACACCGCCCCCGCCGACACTGGAACCGACGCCGGAACCGACGCCGACCCGACCGCGGAAACGGCCCCCGCCCCCGCCTCCGACCCGCTGCGCGCCTACTGGTTCCCCTCCCGGGACAAGGACTTCGCCTACCCCGCCCCCCGGTGGGACCTGGACCTGGTCGTGCGCACGGACGGCCCGCAGGACGCCGTGCCCGCGGTCGAGGTCACCGTCACCGCCCGCACGCTGCTGCGCGACCTGCTGCTCCAGGCCGACCGGCTCGCCCCGGACGCCACCGCGGACCGCGGCCTGACCACCCTGCTGCCCGGCGAGAGCGCCACCATCACCGTGCGCGGCTGGAGCGACCCTTCCGTCGAGGCCGCGGCCGCCGTCCTGCACACCGTCAACGCGGCGGTGGTGCGGTAAGTTGGTCGGCGCGGCGCCGCCGGTCCGTCCGGCCGGCCGCGCGCCCCGTGACGAGCCGAGGAGGTGGGAACGGTCAACCCCAGCAGGACACACCGGTCGCTCCCCCCGCACGGCCGCGCGCGCTGACCTCGGCGTCACGCGCGACGGCACGGCCCGGGAGGGCACGCGCTTCCCGAAAGGCACCACGCCCATGCCAGAACCCCGTTTCGAAGCCCGCCCCGACACCACGGTCCGGCCACCGCGACCGGTCTGGCCGCGGATGGACGACATCGTCGCCTCGCTGCGCGCCGCCGGCTGCGTCTTCGCCGAGGAGGAGGCGAGCCTGCTGCTCGCGGCCGCCGGCTCCCCGCAGGAGCTGGCCGGGATGGTGGAGCGGCGCGCCGGCGGACTGCCACTCGAACACGTCGTCGGCTGGGCCGAGTTCGCCGGGCTGCGGATCTCCGTCGGCCCCGGCGTGTTCGTACCGCGCCGGCGCACCGAGTTCCTCGTCGCCCGTGCGGCCGCGCTGCTGCGCCCGGGTGCGGTGGTACTCGATCTGTGCTGCGGGTCGGGAGCAGTCGGCGCCGCGCTCGCCGCGGCCGCGCCCGGCGTCGAACTGCACGCCGCCGACCTGGACCCGGCGGCCGTACGGTACGCAAGCCGCAACCTCGCGGCCGCGCG
Source organism: Streptomyces sp. SN-593 (assembly GCF_016756395.1). Lineage (NCBI taxonomy): Bacteria > Bacillati > Actinomycetota > Actinomycetes > Kitasatosporales > Streptomycetaceae > Actinacidiphila > Actinacidiphila reveromycinica. Next base: position 113,333 of record NZ_AP018365.1, on the reverse strand, counting down.
CGGCCAGGTGTACGAGGGGGACCTGTTCGCGCCGCTGCCGGCCGCGTTGCGCGGGCGGGTGGACGTGCTCACCGCGAACGTCCCGTACGTGCCCACCCGCGAGATCCCGCTGCTGCCCTCCGAGGCGCGCGACCATGAGGCGCCGCTCGCGCTCGACGGCGGCGCCGACGGGCTCGACCTGCTGCGCCGGGTGGCGCGCGAGGCCGGCACCTGGCTGGCCCCCGGCGGCACCATGCTGTCCGAGACCAGCCGGGCCCAGGTGCCCGGCGCCCTGCGGGCCCTGCGCGCCTGCGGCCTCACCGCGGACACCGCCCACGACGACGACATGAACGCCACGGTCGTCCTCGCCACCCGCCCCTGACCGAAGGCGGCCGCCCCGCCGCGGACGTACCGCCCGCCCGTCACCGCGGGCGGGCGGTACGCGGGAGGCGCGGGGCGGGGACTAATCCGTCGGGCTGTCGGCCGTGCGCAGGCCGCTGGACCACTTCTCCTCGATGTTGCCGTACTTCCACACCAGGAGCGCGGCGGCCCAGGTGAGGAAGAACAGCCCGACGATGACGTAGCCGATGATGTTCAGGTCCAGCCCGCCGACCCAGTCCCAGAAGGCGCCGTGTAGGCCGGCCTTGTCGGAGATCAGGCCGAGCAGTTCGACGGTGCCGATGATCAGGGCGACCGCGACGGACAGGCCGGTGATGGTGAGGTTGTAGTAGACCTTGCGGACCGGCTTGGAGAACGCCCACTCGTACGCGAAGTTCATGAACGAGCCGTCGATGGTGTCCAGCAGGCACATCCCGGCGGCGAACAGGACCGGCAGGCAGAGGATCGCGTACCAGGGCAGGCCGGAGGCGGCGCCGGAGCCGGCCAGGACGAGCAGCGCGATCTCGGTGGCGGTGTCGAAGCCCAGCCCGAAGAGGAGGCCGATGGGGTACATCTGCCACGGGTTGGTGACGGACTTCATCAGGCGGCCGAGCAGCCGGTTCATGAAGCCGCGGTTGTTGAGCTGGTCCTCCAGCGCCGCCTCGTCGAACTCGCCGTGCCGCATCCGCCGGAAGACCTTCCAGATCCCGACCAGGATCAGCAGGTTGACCAGCGCGATGGCGTACAGGAACGTGCCCGAGACGGTGGTGCCGATCCAGCCGGTGACGTCGTGCAGCCCGGAGTTGTCGTTCTCGACCGGGTCGGCGAGCGACCTGACGCCCAGTGAGAGCAGGAAGGCCAGCGCGAAGACGATCGAGGAGTGGCCGAGGGAGAACCAGAAGCCCACCGACAGCGGGCGCTTGCCCTCGCCCATCAGCTTCCGGGTGGTGTTGTCGATGGCCGCGATGTGGTCGGCGTCGAAGGCGTGCCGCATCCCGAGCGTGTAGGCGGTGACGCCGATGCCCACCCCGAACACGCCGGTGCCGGTCCGGTAGTGGTGCGGCGCGACGATCACCGCGAGCGTGAACCAGCCGATGACGTGCAGCGCCACGATGAACGCGGCCATGCCGCCGAGCCGGGTCCACTCGGCGCGCGTCATCGACGCCGATATGCGGTGCAGACGGGACCCCGGAGCGGAGGGGGTCTCGATGGTGGAGGTCAACGTTGCGTCCTTTGCGATGGGGGCGGGACACCTCGGTGCGACATGTTACTTGTTGCAAATTACTCGCAACAAGGCGGTGCCGTCATGCCCCCACCGCCCCGACCTGCTTCATCGGGGGCGCACCGGCACATGCGAGAGCGCACAGTCCCCGCACAGAGCCCCGCGGCCGCCTGGTGCCGCCCGGTAGATCAGGCAGCAGCTCAGCCGCCGGAAGGCCCCCTCGGGGGCGAGCCGGCCGGCGCCGCGCAGCGGGCCGCGCTCCAGCAGCAGCCCGGCCAGGGCGCGGGCCCGCGCGGCGGCCTCCGGGCGGGCCGCGCCGATCGTCCGCGCCGCGCCGTTCACCGCGGACGCGACGTTGCCCCGCAGGATGGGCGCGGCCACGCGGAAGCCCCTGAAGGCGCCGCCGACCTCCGCCACCGCACCCGCGCAGACCGTGTCCGCGAAGGCGTCCGCGACCGCGTCGAGGTCCGTCCACGGCCCGGGGCACGCGCGCGGCGCCCCGGGGCGGGCTCCGTGTGGGGCAGGGGCAGGGGCAGGGGCAGGGGAGGGTGCCGTGCCTGCCGCGGGAGCACCGCCCGCGTCCCGGGGGCAGGGCGCCGACGCGCCGCGGTCCGCGAGCGGCGGCAGCGCCAGCGGGTAGGGCCCGCCGAGCACGGGCCGCCAGCGCAGGTCGCGGAGCCGTACCCGCTCGGGCACCCGCCCGTACAGCACCGCCAGGGCCAGGTAAGGGGAGAGCAGCCGGGCCACCAGGCCGAGGTGGGCCACCGACGCGGCCACCCGTTCCTCGACCGCGTCCGCCCGCTGTCCGCCGTCCCGTGCCAGCACCTCGCGGACGGCGGCCACCCGGGCGGCCGACACGTCGCTTCCGTCGGCCAGCTCCGCCATGGAGCGCCAGCCGCCGGAGGCAGCGCCGTCCGTCCCGATCGCTCCCACGGCCTCGGCCGCCTCGACCGCGAAGAACGGCCCCAGCTCCGCCAGGGCCGCCCGCACCTCGTCTTCGTGCACCACGCCACCATGATGCGGCGGCGCGGGCGGGCGCCGCACGGACACGTGGAACCCGCCTCCCGGCGTCCCCCACCGTCCCGCCCCGGCCGGGGCGGGCCATGTCCACGGACGGGCGGCCCACGGGCGGGCGGACGCGCACGTCACCGCGGGTCACGCACCCCCGCCGCACCCTGTGGCGGCCGGCCACCCCCCGGGTCCGCACCGCCGTTCCGGCCGTCAACTCGCGGACCAGCGCCGCCACCTGGTCCACCCCGATCAGGAAGCCGTCGTGCCCGCACGGCGACCGGAGCGTCCGCATCCGGTCGGCGCGCGATGCTCGCGGCCGCCTCCCGCTGCCGGGCCGGGGGTAGAGCCGGTCGGAGCCCACCCCGGCCACCAGCGTGGGCACCGTCACCCGGCGCAGCGCCGCCGCGGGGTCGGCCGCAAGCAGGGCGATGCCGTTGGTGTTCGCCGGGCCGACGGCAGGCGGCGCGCGCGAGCCGTCGTCCGCCTGCCGCCTGCCGCCGGCCCCGGGCGCGGGTGTCAACCGATCGGTGGATGCCCTGGGTCCACCCATCGCCGCCGGGCCGCGCCCCGGTGGTCGATCCGCCCGCACCCGCCGCGGCGGGACGCTGCTGCACGACGGCGGACACCCGCCGCCCGCACCGCAGCGGCCCACGGGAAGAGGCGTACGAATGACGGTCATCGAGGTCGACGGCCTGCGCAAGACCTACGGCGAGGTCACCGCCGTGCACGACGTGTCGTTCACGGTCCGGGAGGGCGAGGTCTTCGGCATCCTCGGTCCGAACGGCGCCGGCAAGACCACCACGGTGGAGTGCCTGTCCGGCCTGCGGGTCCCGGACGCCGGCACCGTGTCCGTGCTCGGCCTCGACCCCTCCCGGGAGCGCGACGCGCTGCGCCAGGTGCTCGGCGTCCAGCTCCAGGAGTGCGGACTGCCGGACAGGCTCACCGTCGGCGAGATCCTCGACCTGTTCGCGTCCTTCCACCGCCGGCCCGCCGACACCGGCGAGCTGCTGGACCGGCTCGGCCTGCGCGACAAGGCGGCCGCCCGCTACCGGAAGCTCTCCGGCGGGCAGAAGCAGCGCCTGGCCATCGCGCTGGCGATGGTCGGCCGTCCCCGCGCCGTCGTCCTGGACGAGCTGACCACCGACCTGGACCCGCACGCGCGGCGCGCCACCTGGGACCTGGTCGAGCAGGTCCGCGACTCCGGTGTGACCGTCGTACTGGTCACCCACTTCATGGAGGAGGCCGAGCGGCTGTGCGACCGGGTCGCGCTGATCGACGCCGGCCGGGTGGTCGCCGTGGACACCCCGGCGGGCCTGGCGGCGCGCGGCGACCGCGGCCAGCGGATGCGCTTCCGGCTCCCCGACGACTTCGACGACGCGGTCCTGCGCGCGCTGCCCGAGGTGACCGGCCTGACCCGTCACGGCGGGCGGATCGAGGTCACCGGCGACGCGAACCTGGTGCTCGCCGTGACCTCCCTGCTCGCCCGGCGCCGCGTCATCGCCGCGGACCTGAGGGTCGAACAGGCCACCCTCGACGACGCGTTCCTCGCGCTCACCGGCTCCGGCGCCGCCACCTCCCCGACCACCCGCCCCGCACAGGCAAGGACCTCCCGATGAGCGCCACGGCACCCGCAACCCCCTCCGCGCCGGCCGCCCCCGCCGCTGCCTCCGCACCCCGGACGACCCGCCGGGGCCTGCGCGCCCTGACCGTGACCCAGGGCAGGCTGCTGCTGCGCGAACCCGCCGCCGTCTTCTGGCTGCTCCTCCCGCTGGGGATGGTGGTCCTCTTCGGCAACATCCCCGCCTTCACGAAGGACACCGCCGCGCTCGGCGGCAGGAGCGTCATCGACGTCTACGTGCCGACGATCGCCGGGATGGTGCCGCTCTTCCTGGGCTGCGTCATGCTCCCGACGATCATGGCGACCCTGCGCGAGAAGGGCGTCCTGCGGCGGATGTCGGTGAGCCCGGTGCCCGTCGCCGGGATGCTCGCCGCGCTGCTGGCCGTCGTGGCCGTGCTGATCGTGGCCGGCGTCGTCCTCGTCGTCGCCGTCGGCCGGCTGGCCTTCCACGTCACGCCGCCGTCCGACCCGGGCACCGTGGCCGCCGCGTTCGTGCTGGGCAGCACCGCCGTCCTCGCCCTCGGCCTGGTGGTCGCCGCGCTGGCGCCCACCGCGAGCGCGGCCACCGGCTGCGGCGTGCCCGTCATGGTGGTCAACTTCTTCTTCAGCGGCCTGTACTTCCCCGTCGCGGAGATGCCGCCCACGCTGCGGGGGGCCGGCGCCTACGTCCCGTTCGGCGCGGTGACGGCCGCGTGGTCCGGCGACGGCGCCCTGTGGCAGCACCTGCTGGTCCTGGCCGGGTACACCGTGCTCGGCAGCCTGGTGGCGGTGCGCTCCTTCCGTTGGGAATGATGGGGCCGTGAACGCCAAGCGCGCGCCCCGGCCCGCCCCCGTCCCGGAGCCGGCCGGACGGCGCGCCCGGGCCGCCGGGTCCGGGGCCACCGGGTCCGGCTCGCGGGACGCACCACGGCCCGGCGACGAGTCCTTCCCGGTCCAGCGCTACCTGCCCTACGGCGGCCTGCTGATCGCCCTGGCACTGGCGGAGGCGCTGGGCGGACACGACCGCGCGCACCTGTGGGGGCAGCCGGTCCTGTCCGCGGGCGCCGCGCTGTGGATGTGGCGCATGGAAGTGCCCTACCCGGCGCCCGCCCGGCGCCGGGGTCGGGCGATCGCCTACCACGCCGGGCTGACCGCCTTCATCGTCGCCCTGGCCCTGCTCAGCCCGTTCTACGGGTTCTTCGCCTTCACCGGCTACCTGCACGCCGGTGTGCTGCCGACCTGGCTGCGCCCGCCGGCCGTGGCGGTGACCGCCGCGACGATGGCGCTGTGCCAGATCGGCGGCGCCGGCAACCTGCACGGCCGTGTCATCGGCGCCTACGCCGCGCTCCTGGTGGTCAACATGGTGCTGGCCGGCGTGGTCGTCCACCAGGTCATCGCCGACGACCAGCGCAGCCTGCGGCGGATGCGGACGATCGACGAACTCGCCGAGGCCAACCGGCGGCTGCACGAGACGATGGAGGAGAACGCCGGCCTCCAGGCGCAGCTGATCACGCAGGCCCGGGAGGCCGGCATCCTCGACGAGCGGCAGCGGATGGCCGGCGAGATCCACGACACGATCGCGCAGGGCCTGACCGGCATCGTCACCCAACTCGAGGCCGCGGACCGGTTCGACGACGACCCCGAGCGCCGCGGGCGGCACCTGGGAACGGCCCGGCGGCTGGCCAGGGAGTCGCTGGCCGAGGCCCGCCGCTCGGTGCAGGCGATGCGGCCCGGGCCGCTGGACACCGCGGCCCACCTGCCCGGTGCCATCGGCGGCCTGGCCGAGCAGTGGACCGAGACCTCGGGGATCGAGGTGCGGGTCGAGGTGAGCGGCGAGGCGGTGCCGCTGCCCCCCGCGCTGGAGGTCGTGCTGTTCCGCACCGCGCAGGAGGGGCTGGCCAACATCGCCAAGCACTCCGGCGCCCGCCGCGCCGGGCTGACCCTCACCTACACCCACGAGGTCGTCGTCCTCGACGTCCTCGACGACGGCGCCGGCTTCGACGCCGATGCGCGCGAGCGCGCGGAACAGCGCGCCGACGGCCACGGGTTCGGGCTCACCGCGATGCGCCGGCGGCTGCGCCAGGTCGGCGGCTCGCTGACGATCGAGAGCGCGCCGGGCGACGGGACGGTGCTGAGCGCCGGTGTCCCCGCGCTCGCACCCCTGCCCGGACCGGCCACGGCTCCCGCGATGCCGCCCGGGATCGAGCGGCCACCCCTGCCGTCCTCCGTACCCCACCCGCCGCCCGCGCCGCTTCCCTCAACCGCGCCCGCGCCGCGTCGTGGTGAAGCCGGCCGGTCCGGCCCCGTGGACACCCGCGCGGGCGGCGGAACGGCGGGCGTCGTGGACAATGGCCTGTGACCATTCGCCTGCTCGTCGCCGACGACCACCCCGTCGTGAGGGACGGCCTGCGCGGTGTCTTCGACGGCGACCCGGACTTCGAGGTCGCCGGCGAGGCCGCCGACGGGGCCGAGGCCGTGGACCGGGCGCTCGCGCTCGGCGTGGACGTGGTGCTGATGGACCTGCGGATGCCGCGAATGGGCGGTGTCGAGGCGATCGGCCTGCTGCGCGAGCGTGCCCCCGCCGTCCACGTGCTGGTGCTCACCACGTACGACAGCGACGCCGACGTGCTGCCCGCGATCGAGGCGGGCGCCACCGGCTACCTGCTGAAGGACGCGCCGCGCGACGAACTCGTCCGCGCGGTGCGCGCCGCCCACCAGGGGCAGCCGGTGCTCGCGCCCACCGTCGCGCAGAAGCTCATCGGCCGGGTGCGCGAGCCCGTCGCGCCCGCGCAGACCCTCACCGACCGCGAGCTGGAGGTGCTGCGGCTGGTCGCGGCGGGCACCACCAACCGAGAGGCGGCCCGGCACCTGTTCATCAGCGAGGCCACCGTCAAGACCCACCTGCTGCACTTGTACGCCAAGCTCGGCGTCCGCGACCGCGCCGCGGCGGTGGCCGCCGCCTACCGCACCGGTCTGCTCACCTGACAGTGAGGAGGTGACGTGGCTCCTCCGGCCCACCCCCGGGTCCGCACCGCGCGTCCGGTCAGCCGGGCGCGAGCCGGTCGGCGAGCGCGGTGAGGGCCGGGCCGAGCGGGAGGTCGAGGCGGAGGGCCGCCAGGTCGTCGCCCCGGGTGGCGCCCTGGTTGACGATCACGACCGGCGTGCCCTGCTTCGCCGCGTGGCGCGCGAACCGCAGCCCCGACATCACCGTCAGCGAGGACCCGGCCACGAGCAGCAGGGACGCCGCGTCCACCAGCGCGTAGCTGGCCCGGACCCGGGGGAGCGGCACCTGCTCGCCGAAGAACACCACGTCGGGTTTGAGGACGCCGCTGCCGCACGCGGCGCAGTCCACCGGGCGGAAGGCCGCCACATGGTCGGCGGGCAGCTCAGCGTCGCCGTCGGCGACGATCCGCGCGGTCAGCGCCCGGAACCCGGGGTTCGCCGCGTCCAGCCGGTCTGCCAGCTCCGCGCGCGGGGCGCGGGCGCCGCAGTCCATGCAGACCACCGTGTGCAGGGTGCCGTGCAGCTCCACCGCGTCCGGCGTGCCCGCGGCGGCGTGCAGGCCGTCCACGTTCTGCGTGACGACCCCCGCCACCAGCCCGGCCGCCACCAGCCTCGTGACCGCCCGGTGGCCCGCGTTGGGCCGGGCACCGGCGATCGACGGCCATCCGACGTGGCTGCGCGCCCAGTACCGGCGGCGGTTGTCCGCGCTGCCGGTGAACTCCTGGTACGTCATCGGGCTGCCGCGCCGCCGCCGGCCGGTCTCGCCGCGGTAGTCGGGGATGCCCGACTCCGTGGACAGCCCGGCACCGCTCAGCACCACCACGCCGCCGCGCGCGGCCAGCGGCACGAGCGCGTCCAGCGGCGCGGCCTGCCCGGCCGCGCTGGTCTGCTCCAGGGGTTCGGTACCGGTGTCCACGCCAGCAGGGTACGTCCGCGCGGCGCGCCCCGAGAGGCGGAACCGCGCGATCCGCGCGATGATGGAGTACTGCCCCTGGGGAGGTGTGTGCCCATGGACGAGTACCCCGCGGTCTACGAGCTGATATTCCAGGCGCCCGCGGTCGAGGACGACGTCGTCCTCGTTCACCGCACGGACGCGTCCGGCGCGGGCGGCTACCCCGTCTACGAGGACGACACCGGCATCGTGCGGGCCGAGATCAGCGCCGAGGGCGAGGTGCGGATGATGGCCAGCGGCGGCCACCAGCAGCCGGTGCCCCCGCACGCGGTCCGGGCGGCCTGAACCGGCACCGGCGACGGCCGGGCGGGACGCGGCGAGGGCGCCGTGCCCGGCCCGGCCGTCCGCTGTGCCCGGCCCGGCCGTGCGCCGGACCGTCCGTGAGCCGCGGCCGCGTCCGTTCGCCGTTCCCCGGGCGGGGGAGAGCCGTCACCCCGACCGGTCGGCTGCCCGCCCGGTCGCCCGCCCGGCGCCTGCCGAGGCCCTGCGGGGCCGTCCCCACGGCCGCGCCGCCCTCCCGGACCCGCTGCCGTCGCCGGGCCGCCGCCCCGCCGCCGCTCACGCGTCGCGGCCCACGCCGTCCACGAGGACCGCGCGGTCGCGCGCGGCCACCACGGCAGCGGACAGGCTCGCGATGTCGTACGCGCCGTGGTGCCGGCGGCCGTTGATGAAGAACGTCGGCGTGCCGGAGACCCCGCTCAGGTCGGCCGACTCCACGTCCCGCGCGACCCGCGCCGCGCCCTTGCGGGCCTTGAGCGCGTGCCGGAACCTGTCCAGGTCCAGCCCGAGCCGCTCGGCGTGCCGGACCAGGTCCTTGACGCCCAGCTCGTCCTGACTGGTGATCAGCAGGTCGCGCATCTGCCAGAACCCGCCCTGCAACGCGGCCGCCTCCGACGCCTCGGCGGCGAGCTGCGCGTGCGGGTGCACGTCGGTCAGCGGCAGATGGCGCCAGACGTAGCGGACGTCGCCGAAGTCGGCGAGCAGCTCGCGCACCACGTCCTCGGCCTGCCCGCAGTACGGGCACTCGAAGTCGCCGTACTCGACCACGGTGACCGGCGAGTCCAGCGGTCCGCGGACGTGGTCGCGCTCGGGGTCGACCGGCTCGGCCAGGTCCACCACGGACTGCGCGGTGCCCAGCAGCGCCCTGGCCCGCCGCGCCTCCGGCAGCCGGGAGGTGGCCAGCGCGACCGCGGAGGTGCTGAGCATCGCGAAGACCACCGCGCTCAGCACGCCGATCTTCGCCTCGTCCAGCTGCCGCCCGGAGAACGCCAGCGTCGCGATCAGCAGCGAGACGGTGAAGCCGATCCCGGCGATGGTGCCGCCGCCGGCCACCGCGCCCCAGCCGACCGGCGGGCGCATCCGGCCGCGGCTGAGCCGGCTGGCCAACGCCGTGGACCCCACGATGCCGACCGGCTTGCCGACGCCGTACGCCAGCAGGATGCCGAGCGTGATCGGGGAGGTGAACGCCCGCGACAGCAGCGACCCGTCGATCTCGATCCCCGCGTTGGCGAGCGCGAACAGCGGCACGATCGCGTAGCTGGACCACGGGTGCCACAGCCGTTGGAGCCGGTCGTTGGGGGACAGCGCGGAGGCCAGGCCCAGCCGCGCCTCCCGCTCCAGTTCGGGAGTGGGCTGCTCGCGGAAGGACCGGAACAGGCCGCTGGCCCGCTCCAGGGCCTCGCGCGGCGCCGGGTAGGCGAACGCCAGCAGGCCCATGATCAGGCCGACGACCACCGGGTCCACCCCGGAGTGCACGAACGCCGTCCACGCCCCGATCCCCAGCACCGCGTACGGGCCGCCGCGCCGCACCCCCGCGCGCCGGACCACCGCGGCCGCCACCAGGAACCCGAGGCCGACCGCAAGCGGCGTCCAGGCGATGTGCTCGCTGTAGGCGACCGCGATCACCGCGAGCGCCACGAAGTCGTCGACCACCGCGACGGTGAGGATGAAGGTGTGCAGCCGGCGCGGGAAGCGTGAGCCGAGCAGTGCCAGCATGCCCAGCGCGAAGGCGGTGTCCGTGGACATCGCGGTGCCCCAGCCGTGCCGGGCGTCCCCGCCGGAGTTCACCGCGAGGTAGATCGCCACCGGCACCGCCATGCCGCAGACCCCGGCCAGCAGCGGCAGCGCGATCCGGCGCCGGTCGCGCAGCTCGCCCATGTCGAACTCGCGCCGTGCCTCCAACCCGACGACCAGGAAGAACAGCGTCATCAGACCGCTGTTGACCCACTCGCGCAGGTCGAGGTCGACCCCGTGGCCGCCCCACTGCACCGACAGCCGGGTCGCCCACACCGAGGCGTAGTCGCCCGGCGCCACGTTCACCCACACCAGCGCCGCGACCGTCGCGGCGAGCAGCACCGCGGCGCTGCCCGTCTCGGTGCGGATGTACGCCCAGGGCGACGCCGTGCTGTCGCGGTCCCGCTCGCTGCGGTCCGGATCGTCCTCATCCGGCAAGGGAGCCGTGAAGCCCCGGAACATCCAGCCTCCCACTGTGTGAACTGCGCTGATCCCACCCTGGCACGTCCGGGCACCGCCGGGCACGCCCGAACCGCGCGCCGCCGGGCACGCGCGCACCGCGCTCCGGGCCCGCACCGGTGCCGCCGGTGCCGCAGTCTCCCGAACCGCCGGCGCGCACCGATCATTCCGCCGGTGCGGTCCGGTCGCCGTACCCCGCACGTCCGCGCCGCAGCCCCCGCGTGATCCCCGCCACGATCCGGTGGAACCGCCGGGCCGCGCCAGGCGTATTCCGTAGCGACCGCCGGTGATCCCTGACGGGTCCCGGGTGGGAGGATGGCCACGGTCGGAATTCGCACCACGACGACGAGGGGGCGGCCGGGGATGGCAGACGATGCCGTGATCGGCTGCACGGGGGAACTGCTGATCGGCACGCGTGGACCCGCCGGTCCCGGCGAGGTGCTGGTGCGGGTCCGAGGCGGCTCCGAAGCCTTTCTCGCCTGGTCGGACGAACCACTGCCCAAGGGCACGACCGTGCTCGTGGTGGAATCCCGCGGCAGCCGCCAGGTCGATGTCATCGAGTGGCTCGACGGAGTCGACACACCGGCGGGCTGAGCCGTGCACGTCACCGTGCACGTACCGCGCGTCCCGCGCACGTGCGCACACGAAGGACCGGCTGAGCCGCGCACAGAAGGAGATCATGGATGTTGGGATATCGCGTACCGGCGCCCGATGAGGCGATGCTCATCTCGGGCGGCCGACGGGGACTGGGAGGCGCTCCTTTCCGGGTGGTGACCGGCCACGGCAAGTTCGTCCTCCCGGTGTTCCGCAAGACCCGGTTCCTCACCCTCGCCATGTGCGAGGCGGAGGTCTCCGAGAAGTGCGTGACCCGGCAGGGCATCGGGCTGACGGTCAAGGCGGTCATCGCGTTCAAGGTCGGCAACGACCACGAGAGCATCGTCAACGCCGGGCAGCGCTTCCTGTCCGACCAGGACCAGATGGCGATACTCACCGGCCGGATCTTCGCCGGCCACCTGCGCTCGATCATCGGCTCGATGACGGTGGAGGAGATCGTCACCGAGCGCCAGAAGCTGGCGACCGAGGTGCTGGAGACCTCCAAGTCGGAGATGGCCAAGATCGGCCTGACCGTGGACTCGCTCCAGATCCAGTCCATCGACGACGGCGACACCGGGTACATCGACGCCATGTCGGCGCCGCACAAGGCCGCCATCCAGCGGCAGGCGCAGATCGCGCAGGCCCAGGCCACCCAGGCGTCGGTGGAGGCGCAGCAGGTCGCGGCGCGCAACCAGGCCGAGTACGCGCGGCAGACCGCCGTCGTACAGGCCGAGTACAACGCCGAGGTGGACCGGGCGCAGGCCCAGGCCGCCCAGGCCGGCCCCCTCGCCCAGGCGCACGCCCAGCAGGAGGTGCTCGCCGCGCAGACCGAGCTGGCGCTGCGCGCCTCCGAACTGCGCCAGCAGCAACTGGTCGCGGAGGTCGTCAAGCCCGCCGAGGCCGAGGCCGAGCGGATCAGGGTGCTGGCCGTCGCCGACGCCGAGCGGATGCGGATCCAGGCCGCGGCTGCGGCGTCGCACGACCGCGTGGCGCTGGACCGGATGCTCATCGACCAGCTCCCGCAGATCGTCAAGGAGGCGTCGGCGGGCCTGTCCGGAGCGAACGTCAACGTGCTCAACGGCGCGGACGGCCTCAGCGAGATCGCGGCGGGCCTGGTCAGCCAGGGTCTGACCATCCTGGACTCGGTCCGCAAGAACCTCGGCGGCGAGCAGGGCGGTGAGGCGCCCGGCGCCGGGCTGGCCCTGCGCGGGCAGGCCGACGCCAAGGGCGGGCGCGGTGGGTCCGCGTCCTCCTCCGACGGTCCGGTCTCGATCGACTGAGCCGGTTCCGCGGCACGTGCGGCGCCCGCCCGCCCCCTCCACGGGGGTGTGCGGGCGCCGCGCCCGTCCGGGGTCGGACGGTCCGACACAACGGGTGATTCGTCAGATTTTCATGGGGTATGCGGCCTCCGTACGGAATCTTCCCGGGGCCTCCCCGTGGACGGCCCGACCGGACGGAGTGCCGAGATGGCGACGACTGCCCACACCAACCCGCACGTGGCCGACGAAGGGCTGAGCGTCAGTGGGGACGCCCGGCCGCGGCCCGGCCAGACGCCGCCGGCGGAATCCGGCATCTCGGGGCTGGACGGCCCGGAGCGCGAACCGCTCAGCCGGGGCTGGGGCGCGCTGCCGATCGCCCTGATCATGGCGGTGGTCGTGCTCTTCGTCGCCGGGCTGCTCGGCTGGGCGGTGCAGATGATCTTCTGGCCGTCCGGCTGACGACGGCCCCGGTGGGGCGACGGCTCCGGCGGGAGGACGGCCCCCGGCGCGGCGACAGCTCCCGGCGGGGCGGCGGGCTGGCGGCGGGGCGGCGGCCCGCGACGGGGTACCGCGGCCCGACGGCGCGGGGTGCGGCCGGGCCGCGCCGCGGCCGCCGTTCACGACCCGCCGCGCAGGCCCCTCAGGTCCTTGACCCGCTGGATCTTGCCGACCGACCGCTCCAGCGTCTCCGGCTCGACCACCGTGACATCGACCGTCACCCCCACGCCGTCCTTCACGCCGCGCGCGATCGCGGCGGCCGCCGCCGCCCGCTGCTCGGGCCCCGCGCCGACCCGCGCCTCGACCCGCACCGCCATGTGGTCCATCCGGCCGGGCCGGGTCAGCTCGATCCTGAAGTGCGGGGCGACCGCCGGGGTGCGCAGCACGATCTCCTCGATCTGGCTGGGGAAGACGTTCACCCCGCGCAGGATGATCATGTCGTCGCACCGGCCGGTGACCTTCTCCATCCGGCGCATCGCCGGGCGCGCGGTGCCCGGCAGCAGCCGGGTCAGGTCCCGCGTGCGGTACCGGATCACCGGCAGCGCCTGCTTGGTGAGCGAGGTGAACACCAGCTCGCCGCTCTCGCCCGGCGCCATCACGGCGTCGGTGAGGGGATCGACCACCTCCGGCAGGAAGTGGTCCTCCCAGATGTGCAGGCCGTCCTTGCCCTCGGCGAACTCCTGCGCCACCCCGGGGCCCATCACCTCCGACAGGCCGTAGATGTCCACCGCGTCGATGCCGAACCGCTCCTCGATCTCGGCCCGCATCCCCTCCGTCCACGGCTCCGCGCCGAAGACGCCCACCCGCAGGGAGGTGCCGCGCGGGTCGACGCCCTGGCGTTCGAACTCCTCCAGCAGCGTCAGCATGTAGGAGGGGGTGATCATGATGATCTCCGGCCGGAAGTCCTGGATGATCTGCACCTGCCGGGCGGTCATCCCGCCGGACGCGGGGATCACGGTGCAGCCGGCCCGCTCGGCGCCGTAGTGCGCGCCCAGGCCGCCGGTGAACAGGCCGTAGCCGTAGGCCACGTGGACCTTGTGGCCGGGGCGGCCGCCGGCGGCCCGGATCGAGCGGGCCACCACCTCCGCCCACACGGACAGGTCGTGCTCGGTGTACCCGACCACGGTCGGCAGCCCGGTGGTCCCGCTCGACGCGTGCAGCCGCCGGACCTCGGCCATCGGCACCGCGAACATCCCGAACGGGTACGCCGCCCGCAGGTCCGCCTTCGTGGTGAACGGGAAGCGCGCCAGGTCCGCCAGGCTCCGGCAGTCCTCGGGCCGCACCCCGGCGGCGTCGAACTTGCGCCGGTACGGCTCCACGTGGTCGTACGCGTGGCGCAGCGTCGCCTGCAGGCGGCTGAGCTGGAGCGCGGCCAGCTCGTCGGGCCCCATCCGCTCCGCAGGGTCCAGCAGTTCGTCCGGGACGCTCCCGCTCATGCCACTCTCCCTCGCACTCCGGGCCCCTCCGCACCGACCGACCGATCGTTCGGTTCGACCTCGGAGCCAACGAATCAGCAACGGCTCCCGCTGTCAAGGATCCGCCCTGATCCCGGCTCCGATCTCCGCCCTGATCCGCGCCCCGGAGCCCCCGACCCGCGTGCACCCGCCGCCGTACGCGGGTCCCCGAATGCCGCCGTACGGGGGTCCCCGCACGCGGCCGCCCGCGTCCCGCCCGGGGCCGGGGCCCGCCCTTCGCTCCGGTCAGGACGGGGGCCCGCCCTCGCCGGCCGCCGCCGGGCGCGCGGCCTCGCCGCGGCGCGCCCGGGCGCGGTACCCGGCGACCTTCGCGAGGTTGCCGCAGCGCTCCATCGAGCACCAGCGGCGCCGCCGGGCCTGGGAGTCGTCCACGAACAGCAGCGAGCACGCCGGGTTGCCGCACTCCTTGACCCGCGCCGCGACCGGCCCGCCGAGCAGCAGCACACCGTCGCGTGCCACCGTGGCCAGCGCCGCCCCCGCGACCGGCCCCCGGTGCTGCCAGCGCACCCGCGGGTCGTCCGCGCCGGAGACCCGGCCCCCGACGCCGTCCGCACCGCCCGCGCCGGGGGCCCGCTCGCCCCCCGCGAGTTGCGGTGCCAGGTCCGGCAGCACGGCCACCCGGTTGACGACGGCGATGTCCGTCCTGCCGTACGGCCGGCCCGCCATCGCCGCGCGGACGAGGCGGTTCAGCGCCTCGCGCAGCACCCTCGCCTGGGCGAGCCCGGGGGCGCCGACCTGCGGCGGCGCCGTGCCGGACGGCAGCAGCCCCGCCTCCGCGAACCACCGGGCGAGCGCCGCCGGGTCGGGCAGCCGCTCCACCGGGTCCGTGTGACGCTTGCCGAGGGTGGCCACGAAGTCCAGGCACACCCGGCCGCCCACGAAGCGGAACCCCGGCCCGCTCTCGCCGCTCGCCGCGTCCGGCACCCCGGACACGCCCGCCCCACCTGCCGCCTCACCCGCCGAACCCGTTGTCACCATGCTCCGAAGGTAGCAGTTGACACTCTTTGAAGCGGTGTCGCAGAGTGGGGTGACCTCACCGGCGCGGCCGGGCCCGGCGCGTTCGCCCCGGCACCGACCGGCGCCCCGACGCCGACACGAGACAGGTGGCTGGCCCATGCGCGCGGTTCGGATCGACACGTTCGGCGGCCCGGACGTCCTCACCCCCGTCGAGGTCCCGGACCCCGTGCCCGGCCCCGGCGAGGTCCTGGTCCGGGTCGAGGCGGCCGGCGTCAACCGCGCCGACGCCCTCGCCCGCGCCGGCACCTACCACCGCGCCCGACCGCTCCCGCTCGTCCTCGGCCTGGAGGCGGCCGGCACCGTCGCCGCGGTGGGGGAGGGCGTGACCGGCCTCGCGCCCGGCTCGCGCGTGATGGCCATGGGCGGCGCCACCCCGGGGTTCTACGCCGAACTCGCCGCCGTGCCCGCCACCCGCGTGGTCCCGCTGCCGGACGGGGTGGACCCGCACGCGGCCGCGGGGATGCCCATCGCCTGGGTCACCGCGTGGTACTGCCTGCACCGGCTCGCGCGCCTCAAGGAGGGCGAGACCGTCGTCGTCCAGGCCGCCGCGAGCGGCGTGGGCACCGCCGCGGTGCAGATCGCCGCGCACACCGGCGCCCGGGTGATCGCCGCCGCGCGCAGCGCCGGGAAGGCGGGCTGGGCCGCGGGGTTCGGCGCCCACGAGGCCCTGGACACGTCGGCCTTCCCGGGCGAGGCGGCCGTCGAGGAGGTCCTGCGGCTGACCGGCGGGCGCGGGGCCGACGTCGTCCTGGACGCGGTCGGCGGCGACGTCTTCGCGCAGAGCCTGCGCCAGGTCGGCTTCGGGGGGCGGGTGGTGGCCCTGGCCAACGTGGCGCTGCGGCCCAGCACCGTGGACACCCGCGACTTCTACCCGAAGAACGCGTCCGTCCACGGCTTCCAGCTCACCGGCCTCGTCGAGCACGGCTACGACCCCCGCCCCGACCTGCGGGAGATCGCCGCCGGTGTGGCCGCCGGCACCTATCGGGTCCCCGTGGAGGCCACCTTCCCGCTCGACCAGGCGTCCCGCGCCCACGCGCTGCTCGAACAGCGGGCCAGCCGGGGCAAGATCGTGCTCACCGCGCAGGACTGAATGGCCGCCGGTCCGGCCCGGCGAGAGGCCGCCGGGCTTCCGCGCGGGCGGGCCCGGGTCTCCCGCCCGCCCCGAGGCGCCGGCCCCGCCCCGCGACGCGGTCGCCGGGCCGGTCAGAGTTCCGAGGTACCGGCGAGGACGGTGCTGGTCAGCAGGGACAGCTCGGCGCGCTGCCCGTCGCTGAGACGCGCGGTGAGGGCCTGGATGCGGCGGCCCGCGTCCTCCGCGCCCGCGCGGGCGAGGCGGTGGCCCTCCTCGGTGAGCGACACCAGGACGGCGCGCCCGTCGTGCGGCGAGGTGGTGCGGCGCACCAGGCCGCGCCGCTCGGCCCGGTCGACCAGGCCGGTCATGCTCGACTTGTCCAGCCCCAGGTGCCGCGCGAGGGCCTGCATGCCGGGCTCGCGGTCGCGGAGCACTCCGAGCAGGCGCAACTGCACCACCGACAGTCCGTGCTCGGCCGCGACCTTCCCCAGCGTCCCCTGCACCAGGAACGACAGTTGCACCAAGCTGTCGGTGATCCCGAAGTCGGTCACCTGGCCCTCCCCGCCGCCGCCCGCCTCCCCGTCCTCGCCCCTGTCGGCTGCCGCGCCTCCGCCCGGCGCCCCGTCCGCGCTGCCTGCCGCGTGCGCGGCAGCCGACGCGACGGGTGCGGGTGCGGCGGGTGTGGGTGCCGGTGTGGAGGCGGTGGGGGCTTTCGATGCGCTGGTGCGAGCGTCGTCGTCGGGCATGCCGCCATCGTAGCTTGACGTAGTACGTGGCACCAACTAATTTGGTTGGTGCCACGTACTACTGCGTGGCGCCCACCCCGCCCCGAAGGAATCTCAATGACGAAGTCAAGCCGCTTGTGTGACCGGTGGGGCGGAGGTGAACGGCTTTCCGTCACGCAGCATCGCCCACAGCACGTCGACTCGGCGGCGGGCGAGCGAGAGCAGGGCCTGAGTGTGCAGCAGCCCCTCGCCTCGCTTCCTGAGGTAGTAGTCCCGGGACGGGCCCGGCCGCATCATCGCGGACTGGGCAGCCATGTAGAACACCCGGCGCAGGCGCCGGCTGTAGCGTTTGGGCCGGTGGTAGTTGCCGGTGCGGCGGCCGGAGTCCCGTGCGACCGGGGCGAGGCCGGCGTGCGAGGCGAGGCTGCCGGCGTCGCGGTAGCCGGACAGGTCGCCGACGATGGCGATGAACTCGGCGCCCAGGATGGGCCCCATGCCGGGCATGGACTCTATGATCTCGGCGCGGTCGTCGGTGTGGAAGGTCTCACGGATCTCCCGGTCGTTGTCCTTGATCCGCTCGTCCAGGGCCAGGAGCTGGTGGGCGAGGTCGCAGACCAGCTTCGCCGACCGTTTCTCGCCGGGCAGTGCGATCTGCTGGGACTGGGCGGCCTCGACCGCCTTGGCGGCGACGTCGGCGGCGCTGCGGATCTTGCGGCGTTCGAGCCAGGTCGTCAGACGCTTGACGCCGATGCGGCGCAGGGCAGCCGGGGTCTGGTACTCGGTCAGCATGACGACCGGGCCTTTGGCCGCGGAGTAGTCGAAGGCCCGCTCCAGGGCCGGGCAGATGCCCACCAGCAGATCGCGAAGCCGGTTGATCAGCCGAACGCGGTCGGCGATCAGGTCGGTCCGGTAGTTCGTCAGCACCCTCAGGCTGGTGACCAGCTCAGGAGGCGTGTCCAAAACGGCGAAGCCCTTCGGGCGCATGCGTGCCTGATCGGCGATGACCCGCGCGTCCTTGGCGTCGGTCTTCCCCTCGCCTTTGTACGCGCCGGTCATCCGGTTGACCGTGCGGCCCGGCACGTAGACCACGCTCTGTCCGTGGGCGACCAGCAAGGCCAGCAGGAGCGTGGAAGCTCGGCCGGAGATGTCCACCGCCCAGCGGATCTCGTCGGCCCGCTCTCGGGCGGTCTCGATGAGAGCGAGGATCTGGGCCTCGTCGTTGATCACCTTCGTCGAGAACAGCGTCTCGCCGTCTGCGTCCAGGGCCACCGCCCAGTGGTGCCCCTTGCCCGCGTCGATGCCGACCCATATCCGGCCCTGTCGAGTGCTCAACCCGTCGCTTCCATTCCACCGTGACCAGCACTTCCGTGGCCCGAAGAACACTCCGCCGACAGGTCCCTAACCAGCGATGGCCGCAGTTCTCAATCAGTGGTCGGAGCGTCCCGGAGGACCGGGCGGCCATTCCTTCGGAGCCATCAACGGCAGAACCCCATCAGCCATACCCGGTCCTCCCGGACCGCCAACCATTCTTAGGGAACTGCCATGCGCGCCGCCGTCGTCCGATCGTTCGACCACCCGCCCCGTTACGAGGAGTTCGCCACGCCCGAGCCGACCGGCGACCAGGTCCTCGTGGACGTGCTCGCCGCCGGACTGCACCCCCGGGTCCGCTCCGGCGCGAACGGCAGCCACTACACCAGCGACGGCCGCCTGCCGCTGATCCCCGGCGTCGACGCCGTCGGCCGGCTGCCCGACGGCCGCCGGGCGTACTTCGTGGCCGACGACGACGCACCCGGCACCATGGCCGATCAGGCGCTCCTCGACCCGCGCCGCGCCGTCCCCCTGCCGGACGGGGCCGATCCGGTGGTGGTCGCGGCCGCGATGAACCCCGCGATGTCCTCCTGGGTGGCGCTGCGCCGCCGGGTCTCCTTCACGCCCGGGCAGAGCGTGCTGGTGCTCGGCGCGACCGGCAACGCCGGGCAGATGGCCGTGCAGATCGCCCGCCACCTCGGTGCGTCCCGGGTGGTCGCCGCGGG
Organism: Streptomyces sp. SN-593; assembly: GCF_016756395.1. NCBI lineage: Bacteria > Bacillati > Actinomycetota > Actinomycetes > Kitasatosporales > Streptomycetaceae > Actinacidiphila > Actinacidiphila reveromycinica. The sequence continues at coordinate 94,046 of NZ_AP018365.1, read as the reverse complement.
CCGCGACGCGGGCCGGCTGGAGACGCTCACCGACCTGGGCGCGACCGCGCTGGTCACCCTGGCCGGCGACCCCGAGCAGGCCGCGGCCCGCCTCGGCGAGGCCGCCGCCGACGTGGACGTGGTCATCGACTACACCTGGGGCGCGCCCACCCAACTGGCCATCCCCGCCCTGCTCACCCGCAGGACCGACCGCAGCGCGGCGCTGGACTGGATCCAGATCGGCTCCACGGCCGGGGCGGACATCACCCTGCCGTCCTTCGTGCTCCGCGCGGCCAACCTGCGGATCATGGGCAGCGGCCAGGGGTCCCTCACCGCGGCCGGCATCGTCGCCGAACTGCCGGCCCTCATCGAGGAACTGGCCGCCGGCACGCTCAGTGCCGCGGCCCGCGCCGTGCCGCTCGCCGAGGTCGAGCGGGCCTGGACCGCGCCCGTCGAGCCCGGCCGCCGCCTGGTGCTGACGCCCACCGCGTAGCGGCTGCCCGGCCCGGCCGCCGCCCGCCGCGCCGCCGCCCCCCGGCCCGTCCCCTTCCCTCGGCTGGCGGCCCTCCGGCCCTCGCGGTAGGACAGAGGTGCGAGGCCGCGATCCGCGGGCAGGCGCATGGTCAAGGACAGCAGCCGGGCCGCAGAAGGGAAGAGCTATCGTGGCACGACCGAAGATCCTCGTGGTGGGCGCCGGCTTCGCCGGGGTGGAATGCGTACGGCGGCTGGAGCGCAGACTCGGCTCCGACGAGGCCGACCTGGCCCTGGTGACGCCGTTCTCCTACCAGCTCTACCTGCCCCTGCTCCCCCAGGTCGCCTCCGGCATCCTCACCCCGCAGTCCATCGCGGTGTCGCTGCGCCGCAGCCGGAGGTACCGGACCCGGATCATCCCGGGCGGCGCCGTCGGCGTGGACACCAAGGCCAAGGTCTGCGTGGTCCGCAAGGTCACCGGCGAGGTCGTCAACGAGCCGTACGACCACATCGTGCTGGCACCTGGCAGCGTCACCCGCACCTTCGACATCCCCGGACTCGCGGACAACGCGCGCGGCATGAAGACCCTCGCCGAGGCCGCGTTCATCCGGGACCACGTGATCGCACAGCTCGACCTCGCGGACGCCAGCCACGACGAGGCCGAGCGCGCCTCCCGGCTCCAGTTCGTCGTCGTCGGCGGCGGCTACGCCGGGACCGAGACCGCCGCCTGCCTCCAGCGGCTGACCAGCAACGCGCTGTGCCGCTACCCGCGGCTGGACCCGCGCCAGATCAAGTGGCACCTGATCGACATCGCACCGAAGCTGATGCCGGAGCTCGGCGACAAGCTCGGCCTGAGCGCGCAGAAGATCCTCCGGGACCGCGGCATCGACGTCTCGCTCGGGGTGTCCGTCGCCAAGGCCGGCCCCGAGGAGGTCACCCTGACCGACGGCCGGGTGCTGCCGTGCCGCACGCTGATCTGGACCGCCGGCGTCACCGCGAGCCCGCTGATCGGCACGCTCGACGCGGAGACCGTGCGCGGCCGCCTCGCGGTGACCGCCCAGATGACGGTGCCCGGCCGCTCCGGGGTCTTCGCGCTGGGCGACGCCGCCGCCGTGCCCGACCTCGCCAAGGACGAGGACGGCTCGGTCTGCCCGCCCACCGCCCAGCACGCCATGCGCCAGGGCCGCGCCGTGGCCGACAACGTCATCGCGACGCTGCGCGGCCGCCCGCTCAAGCCCTACGTGCACCACGACCTGGGCCTCGTGGTCGACCTCGGCGGCCGCGACGCGGTGTCCAAGCCGCTCGGCGTCGAGCTGCGCGGCATGCCCGCGCAGGCCGCCGCCCGCGGCTACCACTGGTCGGCGCTGCGCACCAACGTGGCCAAGACCCGCGTGCTCACCAACTGGCTGCTCAACGCGGTCGCCGGGGACGACTTCGTGCGGATCGGCTTCCTGGCCCGCACCCCGGCCGCGATGCGCGACTTCGAGTACACCGACGCCTACCTGACGCCCGAGCAGGTCCGCGAGCACGCCGCGGCGGGCCACTTGCAGCAGGAGTGAGCCCCGCCCCGGCCCGGAAGGCGGGGGCCGGAGCCCCTCCCGGGCCCGCCCCGTGCCGGCCGCGAAGGGCGGTCGGCACGGGGCGGCTGACCGGCCCGGGTCCGCGCGGCCCCCGCCGGATGGCATGATCGGAGCGTGGCAGACCGCATCACCGCCGCCTGTGACGGCGCGTCCAAAGGAAATCCGGGCCCGGCCGGCTGGGCCTGGGTCATGGCAGACGGCTCGGGCGAGCCCGAGCGATGGGAGGCGGGCCCGCTGGGCACCGCGACCAACAACGTCGCCGAACTCACCGCCCTCGAACGGCTGCTGACGACCGCCGACCCCTCGGTGCCGCTGGAGGTCCGGATGGACTCCCAGTACGCCATGAAGGCCGTCACCACCTGGCTGCCGGGCTGGAAGCGCAACGGGTGGAAGAACTCCGCCGGCAAGCCCGTGGCCAACCAGGAGCTGGTGGTCCGCATCGACGCCCTCCTCGCCGGCCGCACCGTGGAGTTCCGGTACGTGCCCGCGCACCAGGTCGACGGCGACCGGCTCAACGACTTCGCCGACCGGGCCGCCAGCCAGGCCGCCGTCGCCCAGCAGCCGGCCGGCAGTGCCGCGGGGTCCCCGGCGCCGCCGCCCGCGCCCGCGAGCAGCCGCAAGCCCGCCAAGGGCGGCTCCCGGTCCGGCGCGCGCGGCGCGTCGTCCGGCTCCGCCCCGGCCGGCGGCGGATCGGCCGGCGGGGGATCGGCCCGGACCATCAAGGCGAGGTACGCCGGCACCTGCCGTAGCTGCGGGCGCCCCTACGCCGCCGGCGAGCCGATCACGAAGACCCCGGACGGCTGGGGCCATCCGGAGTGCCGCTGACCTGGTCGGGAGCCGGACCGATCGCCGCCCGCGGCTCCCGGTAGCGCAGCAGCAGCATCGCCGCGTCGTCGTGCAGCGGGCCGCGGGCGTGCGCGATCAGGTCCGTCCGCAGCGCCTCCAGCGCGCGCTGCGGGTCCCGCTCGGCGAGCAGCAGGTACGCCCGCTCGCCGAGCGGGTAGAAGGCCCCGGCCGGGTCCCGCGCCTCGGTGACGCCGTCGGTGTACAGCAGCAACTGGTCGCCGGGGCGGAAGTCCACCTCGAACGGCGGCGGCAGGTCGTCCGGCCGCAGGCCCAGCCCGAGCGGCAGCGCGTACTGCGGGGGCTCGGGAAAGTCCACCCGCCCGTCCGGGTGCAGCAGCATCGGCGGCGGGTGGCCGAAGTTCAGCAGCGTGGTGCGGCCCCGCAGATCGATCTCCGCCATCACCGCAGTCACGAACTTCTCCCCGCGCAGCGTGCGGTCCGCCGCCCGCCGGACCCGGTCGCCGACGCCCTCCAGGGTCTCCTCGTCGTGGGCCGCCTCCCGGAACGCGCCCACCACCACCGCGGCGGTCTCCACCGCCTCCAGTCCCTTGCCCTGCACGTCGCCGATGACCACCCGCACCCCGGCGGGCGTGGGCACCACCTCGTACAGGTCGCCGCCGATCCGCGCCTCGGTCACGGCGGAGGTGTACGACACGGCCGCCCGCAACCGGCCGGCGCTGCGCGGCACCGGCCGAAGCAGCACCCGCTGGGCGACCTCCGCGATCGACCGGACGTTCGCCAACTCCTCCTCGCGCCGCTGCCGGGTGACCGCGGCGATCACCGCGGCGACCGTCACGCCGACCACCGCCCCGATCGCGGCGAACCCGCGGCGCTCGGCGAACAGGCCGTCGACCTCGCCGAGCGCGCACACCACGGCCACCGCCAGCGCCCCGATCACCGCCGTGCGCTGCCAGGAACCCACCAGGCCGGCGAAGGCCGGGCCGAGGGAGACCAGCGGCAGCGCGCCCACGCTCTGCCCGCCGATCCCGTCCACCAGCGCCACCAGCGCCATCACCGCGTACGGCAGCACCGTCAGCGGCAGGGGGGCCGAGGGGCGCTCCAGGGCGACCGGGAGGCGGCTGCTGCCCTGGGCGTCGGTCAGGTCCGGGCCGTCGTCATCGGCGTCCACGGCGCGGTCGGGGCGGATGAGGCCGGCGGCCCCCTCGCCGGGCATGCCGCCGGACGTGCGCGGGGCGCGCGGGTGCCCGGGGGCAGCACGGCGCTCGGCCCGGAATCCTCGCAGCGCGCTCACCTCGCCTTCCCCGTCCGCCCGGTCGGCCCGCGCGCATCCGCCGGCCCGCCGATCCGCACATCCTGTCGTCGGGCCGGGCCCCGCGGTCCGGTGGCCCTGGTCAAAGTTTCGCGCACCGCGCGCCCGTGCGCACAGGAGTATGCGGTACCCGTGTGCGAAGCGAGCGGCGCGTTCAGGACGGCGGGTTGCCCGTGCGGCCCGCGACGAAGGGCGTGATCTCGAAGGTGTCGTCGCAGACGGTGACCTGGCCGTCGAACGTCAGCGACGCCTTGCTGCCCGGCGGGTACATCCTCAGCTGCGCCGACGCGGCCAGGCAGGTGCCCTGCTGGTTGACCGTGTGGATGGTGTCGCTGGCCGCCGCGCCGGGCTGGAGCACGACCGCGGCGTACGTGCGGGCGTCGCGGGTGGCGGGCTGGCCGATCTGCCGGCCGTTCGCGTCGAGCAGCGACAGGCCCGGGTAGCCGGCGACGCGGCAGGTGGTGGCGCTCTTGTTGGTGATCACGAGGTAGCGGTAGAGGTTGCCCGCGCCCGCGTCGCTGCCGCCCAGGCCCGCGGACAGTTGTGCCGCGGTGCACATCGGGGCGGTGTCCGCCGACGTCGGGGGAGTGGTGGGGGTGGCGTCCGGTGCACTGGAGGCGGCGCCGGACGACGGCGTGGCCGAAGGACGGCCGGCGGGGGTGTGCGTGCTCTGCCCGCCGGTGGCGCTCGGGGTGCCGGGCGTGGGCGTCGGGCGGCCGGACGGGGTGGGAACCCCGCTGGCCAGGGAGCGGTCGGCCGGCGGACCCACCACCGTGCCGTCTCCGCCGGGAGCGATCACCCCGGTCAGGAACAGCGCGCCGGCGATGACGGCGGCGGCCGCGGTGCCGCCGGCCAGGGCGCGCGCCCTTCGCCGCCGCGCGGCCCGGCGCCGGACCCGCTCGAACGTGCCGGGCGGGGCCGCCAGATAGCCGCCCGGGGACCGCAGCAGCCGCTCCACGGGGTCGGAGCCCTCGTCGCGGCGGTCGGGCCCGCCGGAATCCGCGGGGGTGCCGGAGCCGTCCGGGGGCAGCTCGGGGCCGTCAGGAAATCCGGTCATGGTTCCCCCCGAGCTTCGCGCGCAGCAGTTCGCGGGCGGCGTGCAGGTCGGCCTTGACGGTGCCCTCCCGGCGGCCCAGCAGGGCCGCCACCTCGCGGACGGGCAGGTCCGCGTAGTAGTAGAGCAGAGCCGGGTCGCGCAGCCGCTCCGGCAGCGACTGCACGAGCATCCGCACCGTGGGGTCGGCCGCCTCCGGCTGCTGCTTCACCGCTTCCTCCGTCTTCACCCGGCGCAGCGCGCGCCGCTCGCGCTCCAGTTTGCGCCAGTGGTCGCGCACCAGGTTCGCCGCGGTCACGTACAGGAAGCCGCTGGGTTCCTCCACCTTCGTCCAGCGGGCCCAGAGCCTGGTGAACGCCTCGGCGGCGATCTCGTGCGCGGTCCCGTCGTCGTCCACCAGCTTGCGCACCCAGCCCGCCAGCCGCGGGTACAGGGCCGCGAACAGCTCGGAGGCCGCGCGCTCTTGAGACCGGATGGTCGCTCCCCTCGCTCGTCGTCGTGCCTGCCCGGCGGGCTCCGCCGACCGTACCGGTCCGGTCATCCCGGCCGGACCGGCGGGCGCCATCCGGCTCACGACCCGGAGACCAGCGAGGCGTACACGATCACGTTGTCCGGGTAGCCGCCGCCCCCGCTGATCCGGGTCCCGCCGCACGTGATGAGACGCAGTTCGGGGTGGTCCACGTTCCCGTACACCGACGACGTCGGGAAACGGGACTTCGCGACGGTCTGCACGCGGTCGACGGCGAAGGTCGCCACCGAGCCGTCCGCGCGGGTCACCGCCACGGAGTCGCCCGCCCGCAGGCGGTCCAGGTGCAGGAAGACCCCGTCGCCGTACGCGCCCACCGTGACGTGGCCGAGGAGCACCGACGGGCCGAGCTGGCCCGGGGTCGGCGAGCCGTCGTACCAGCCCGCGGGGGAGTCCTTCGCGATCGGCGGCACCTTCACCTCGCCGTCGGACGCCAGACCCAGCGCCATGACGGAGGTGTCGACGCCGATCGACGGGATGCGCAGCCGCGACGGCACCGAACGCGCCATCGGCCGCGCGGACGCGGCCGGAGCCGGGGCGGAGGCGGTGGCCGGGGCGGCCGGGCTCACCGACCCGCCGTCGGACGGGGTCTGCGCGGGCGAGGTCGACTGGCACCCGCACAGCAGCGCCAGGCCCGCCGCGAGGGCGCACAGGGCGCTCCCGCGGCGGGTCCGGCGGCCGGCGGCGCCCTGGCGAACGGCGGTCACGCCGGCCGGGGCGCTCAACGGCCGTCCCGCACCTTGCGGCGCAGCGCCACCGCGATGCCGGCCACGCCGACCGCGGCCACACCCGCGCCGGTCGCGGCGAGCGCGGTGGAGTCACTGCTGTGCGAGACGGCCGCCAGGCCCGTGTCGGGGGCGCCCGAGGGCACCGTCGGCACCTGCGCGCCGCCGGTGCCCGCGGAGGGCGCGGCGGTCGGAGCCGTGGAGGGCGGGGTGGTCGGGGTACCGCCGTCGTTCCCGCCCTTGCCCGCCGCCAGCGGGGTGATGGCGAAGGTGTTGTAGCAGTCGGTGATCGCGCCCGGGATGGTCAGCGACGCGGTGTTCCCCGGCGGGTAGACCTTCAGCTTCGTGGACGCCGGCAGGCAGGTGCCCTGGTGGTTGACCGTGTGGATGGTGTCGCTGGCCGCCGCGCCGGGCCGGAGCACGACCGCGGCGTAGGTCCGGGCGTCGCGGGTGGCGGGCTGGCCGATCTGCCGGCCGTTCGCGTCGAGCATCGACAGGCCCGGATACCCGGTCAGGTGGCACGTCGTCGAGCCGGTGTTGGTGATCACCAGGTAGCGGTAGAGGTTCCCGGCGCCCGCGTCGCCGCCGCCGAGGGCGGCGCTGAGCTGCGAGGTGCCGCACATCGGGGTGCCGGACGCGTCGTCGACGGGTGAGGACGCCATCGCCGGCGCCCCGCCCAGCACGGCCGCCGCGAACACCGCGGCCCCCGCGGCGAGTGAACTCTTGCGCATGTCCTGCTCCTTGTCTTCCCGGATGTCTTCTCGGCGAGGCCCCGCCCGGGGCTTCCCCGGGCGACTCGCGGAACCCGTCGTCCGGAATCGGGAGCAGAGACGACCCGGCCGCCGACCGGGTTGCAAAGAAAGGTAAAAGTCCGCCCGGCCGCCCCAACGCCCGTGCTGACCAGCCGACTTCGGGAATCGGCCCACCCTTCACTACGATCCTCCGATGATCATCCGAAAGCTACTGGCCGTCGGCTCGGCCTGCGGGCTGACGGCCGCACTGGCCTGCGGCCTCGTGCCGGCCACCGCCCACGCCGGGGAGCCGGTCCCCGGGGCCACCGCCAAGGTCGAACTCGTCCTGGACGTCAGCGGTTCGATGAGCGCCAAGGACATCGACGGGCAGTCCCGGATGTCCGCCGCGAAGCAGGCGTTCGACGACGTGCTGGACTCCACGCCCCAGGACGTCGACCTCGGCATACGCACCCTGGGCGCGAACTACCCCGGCAACGACCGGCAGACCGGCTGCAAGGACACCAAGCAGCTCTACCCCGTCGGCGCCCTCAACCGCGACCAGGCCAAGAGCGCCGTCGCCACCCTCCAGCCCACCGGGTGGACCCCGATCGGCCCCGCCCTGCTCGCCGCCGCGAAGGACATCCAGGGCGGCGACGGCACCCACCGCCTGGTGCTCATCACCGATGGTGAGGACACCTGCGCGGCCAACCCCTGCGACGTCGCCCGGCAGATCGCCGCCCAGGGCGTGGACCTGACCATCGACACCCTCGGGCTGGTGCCCGACACCCACACCCGCAGCCAGCTCAGCTGCATCGCCGAGGCCACCGGCGGCACCTACACCACCGTCCAGCACCGCCAGCAGCTCACCACCAAGGTCACGGAGCTGGTCAAGCGCAGCACCGACACCGCAGTCACCCCCACCGCCGTCCAGGGCGCCGGCACCTGCGAGGCGGCGCCCGTGCTCAAGCGCGGCCTGTACACCGACCGCGAGACGTTCTCCCAGAACCGCTGGTACCGGGTCGAGGTCAGCCCCGGCCAGGAACTGCGCGCCTCCGCCACCGTCTCCGACGACCGATCGGTGAACGCCGACTACGGCGTGCTGCTGCGCGGCGTCACCCTGCACGGCCGCGAGATCGTCCGCGACGACGAGAGCGGCACCGGACGCACCGACGCCGTCTCCGCCGGCATCCGCTACCCGAAGCCGGAGGCCGACGACGACACCCCGGCCGAGACCGTGTGCCTCCAGGTCGGCAACTCCTTCTCCGCGCCCGCCTCGGTGAAGACCACCCCGGGGCTGCCGGTCGAGCTGTCCATCGACCTCGTGCACAGCCCGGACCAGCCCTCCGACGTCGCCTTCTTCGGCCTGGGCCGCGGATGGTGGCTGCTCGGCCTGCTCGCCGTCACCGGCGCCGTGGCCGGCCTGCTCACCGGCTGGGCCGCCCGCTGGCGCATGAACACCGGGGGGACCCGCTGATGCGCACCGTACGGCTCCTGGGCACCGCCACCCTGCTGGCGGCGGCCGCGCTCACCGCACTGACCGGACCGGCCGCGGCCGACGACTCCGCCGGCCCCGACCCCACGCCCACCGCCACCGGCTCCGACGCGCCACCCACCCAGGCCGGCACCGACTTCCGCACCGCGACCGTCGTCGACCAGGGCGTGCGCGCCACGGCCGACGCCTCCGCGGGCGACTACCTGTACTGGCAGTTCCCCGCCGACACCGGCGAGCACGTCACCGTGCACGCCACCGTCACCTTCCCCACCACCTCCACCCGGCACGGCGCGTCCACCTGGCAGGTCGACGTCTACGACGGCCTGCGCCGCCACCAGTCCTGCCGCTACGGCGCCCAGACCGTCACCGCCGCCGCCTCCGCGGCGTCCGTCGACCTGGTCTGCCACCTGCGCACCATCCGCGCCTGGTCCGAGCCGTGGGCGAACGACCCGCTGCGCGGCGCGTACTACGTCCGGGTGACGGTGCTCGACCTGCCCTCGACCGACCTCGGCCAGCCGGTGCAGGCCGCCGTCGAGGCCACGTCGGACGGCACCGCCGGCAGCCAGGCGGTCGACGGCTCGGTGGCCCCGGTGGTCACCGCCAACGGCCCGCGGGTCGCCCCCTCGGGCGGCTGGGCCGGCACCTGGTGGTCGCCGCGCTGGCTGTGGACCGGGGGCGGCGGCCTGCTCGCGGTGCTGCTGGCCTTCGGCGGCCACCGGCTCGCCCGCGGCCCGCTGCGGCCGCCCGCCCCGCCCCGTCCGCCGGCGTACGACCGCCCGGAGCGGCCGCGGGAACCGAACGGGTACGGCGACTGAGCGGCGGCGCGGGCGCCCGACGGGCGCCCGCGGCCCGGGTCGGCGGTGCGCAGCGGGACCCGGGCCGGCCGCACCGCTGACCCGTCCGGTCGACCGCGCCCCCGCCACCCGCCGAGGGCCCGCCCGGGACGGCGGGCCCTCGGCGTATTCGGCCCCGGCGCCCTGCCGCACCGCCGGCCGGACCCACCCCGAGCGGTCACGCACCGCCCGGAGCCGGTAACGTCCTGCACGCGGGCGGGTCCTGGACGGGCCCCGGCCGCGCGCAGGCGCCGACCGGCCGCGCCCACGGTCCGCCCGCGATCCGGGAACCCGGGCGCACCGCGAGGCATGACCACGCCGTACCGGGGAAGGCGAGGCGACGCACCCGGTCCCGTCCCGGCAGCGCCCAGTCCCACGAACGGAACGACACCACAGTGACGAGCGAGCAGCCACCAGCGCCCTCCGCCACCGCGACCGCCCCCGACGCGCCCCGCGGGGCTCCCTGCTGGGCCAACCTCACCGCACGCGACCTCCAGGCGGCCGAGAAGTTCTACGGCAGCGTGCTCGGCTGGGAGTTCCGCAACACCACGCTGGGGGACCACTTCGCGGTCGCGCTCAGCGACGGCCGCCCGGTCGCGGGCATCGGCGCGCTCGCCGCCGACCTCCAGATCGCCGTCGGCTGGACCCCGTTCTTCTTCGTCCCCCAGGTGGACGAAGCCGCCGGCCGTATCCGCGAGCGCAGCGCCACCGTCGCGCTCGGCCCGGTCGCGTTCGCCTCCGGCCGCGCGCTGGTCGCGGCCGACCGCGACGGCGCCGTCTTCGGTGTGTGGGACGGACGGCTGCCCGCCGGCTGGGAGACCTGGCACGACCAGGGGCCGGTGGTGCTGCGGCTGCGCACCCGCGACGCCTTCGAGGCCGCGATCTTCTACGGCGGCGTCCTCCAGTGGGCCGACGGCACCCCGGACGGCTGCACCGTCGACTACGAACACGAGGAGGTCGTCGTGCGCAGCCGGGCCGCGGTCGTCGCGCGGCTCGGCTCCGGCGCGGTCGAGGCAGACCCGGACCCCACCGTCCGGCCGCACTGGGACGTCCAGTTCCCGGTGCGCGACACCGAGGCGTGCGTGGCCGCCGCCCTCGGCCTGGGCGGCCACCTGGTCGGCCGGGGCACCACCCACGCGGGTGCCTACGCCGAGCTGCGCGACCCCGACGGCGGGCTGTTCACCGTGACCACCGCGCGCCGCCCCGCCTGACCGCCGCCCCGCCTGACCGCCCGCCGGTACCGGGGAGCCGTGCCCACCGGGGGAGCCGTCCGGAGCCCCGCCCGCCCAGGGCCCCCGACCGGCGTCCTCCCTGACCGCCGCCCGCAGCCGCGGGCGCGGGAATCAGGGCGCCTTCGGGTCCGGGGCGGGGGAAGCGGCCGGGGGCCCGGCGGTCCCCTCGGAGGCCGACCGCGCGAGCGCGGCGAGCAGCGCCATCCTCTCGTCGCTCTCGCTGTCCTTGTCGGGGTAGTACACGACGAGGATGACGTCGTCGACGGGGAGCTTGTCGCGGTGCAGCCGCAGCTCCCCGACGACGGGGTGCACCACGGTGGTGGTGCCGCCGGCCAGGTCGCGCACGTCGTGCCGCGCCCACAGGGTGCGGAACCGCTGGCTGGACAGCGCCAGCTCGCCGACGACCTCCACGAACCGGGGGTTGTCGGTGTCGTCGCCGATGGTGGTGCGGAGCGCGGCGATGAAGCCGGCGGCGGCCTTCGTCCAGTCCTGCTGGAACGCCTGCTCCTCGGGGTCGAGGAAGAGGGAGCGCAGCCGGTTCTCCCCGGGACGCAGCCGCGGCGACAGCGCGACGGCCATGGCGTTGGACGCCAGCACGTCGAAGGCCCGGCCCTCCACGAACGCGGGGATGTCCAGGTGCGCGAGGAGGTGGTGCACCCGCGCCGGCACGTGCTCGGGCCGCTTGCGCCGCGCTGCCCGGGGACGGGCCGCGGCGAGGCCGAGCAGGTACGTCCGCTCGACGTCGTCGAGGCACAGCACCCGCGCCAGCGACTCCAGGACCTGCGCCGAGGGGTTCTTGTCCCGGCCCCGCTCCAGCCTGAGGTAGTAGTCGGCACTGATCCCGGCGAGCAGGGCGACCTCCTCGCGGCGCAGGCCGGGCACCCGCCGGTTGCCGCCGGGCGGCAGCCCCGCCTGCGCGGGAGTGACCAGCTCGCGCCGGGCGCGCAGGTAGCCGCCCAGCCGGTTCTCGGAGTCGCCGTCCTTCATACCGCCACCGTAGTGCGCCGCGGCTCCGCCGAAGGGGGCCCTGTCAGGACCAGGGAAGAGCGGGGCTCTGCCCCGCCCCGCGCGCTCCGCCGAGACTTGCGGTGTCGCCGTCCGGAACGGACGGGGATCATCTGAGGAGGGGCACCGCCGGCCGGAACGCCGCGGCAGCCCCGGATCGAAGGGACATCTCGTGGATCTCGCCCACCGCACCGTTCTCATCGTCGGCGGCACCTCCGGCATCGGCCGGGAACTGGCCCGGCGGTTCGCCGCGGCCGGCAGCACCGTGGCCGTCGGCGGACGCAACGCGCAGGCGCTCGCCGACCTGTCGGCCGAGGGCTTCGGCACCTTCGAGGTCGACGTGACCGACGACGCCTCCGTGGCCGCCGCCCGCGACGCCGTGCTCGCCCTGCACCCCGAGCTGGACACCGTGGTCACCATGTCGGGCGTCATGCTCCTGGAGGACCTGCGCGACCCCGCGCACTTCGAGGCCGCGAAGGCGACGGTCGACACCAACCTGCTCGGCACCATCCGGGTCGTCGACGCCTTCACCCCGCATCTGGTCGGGCGCGGCGCCGGCACCTTCGTCACCGTCACGTCGGGCATCGCCTTCCTGCCCTTCCCGCCGATGCCGACCTACGCCGCCTCCAAGGCCGCGGTGCACGCCTACTCCGAGGCGCTGCGCGCCCAGCTCGCCGGCACCGGCGTCGGCGTCACGGAACTCGTCCCCCCGGCGGTGGCCACCTCGGACCAGGAGCAGGTGAACCCGCAGGCGCTGCCGCTCGACGCCTTCGCCGCGGAGGTCATGGCCCTGCTGGCCCAGGAGCCCACCCCGCACGAGATCCTGGTCGAGAAGGTCCGCATGCACCGTTGGGCCGAGCGGGAGGGCACCTACGACGACCTCGTGGCGCAGCGCTCCCGGGCGCTGTCGACGCTTCTGGGCCGCAAGGACTGAGCAGGAGGGGAGCGCCGCGCGGGCCGGCCCGACCACGGGGCGGGCGGGGCGCCCGGCGTACGGGGACCGGGCGGGCGCGGGTCAGTAGATCATCCGCAGGACGACCGTGGCCAGCTCGTCCAGCGCGCCCTCCCGCTGCTCCTCGGGCAGGTCGGTGATCTCCGAGATCCGGTGGTCGCGGACGACCGCCACCATGCGCGCGAGCACGGCGGCGTCGACGCCCTCGGGGGCGAGGCCGGCGGCGCGGTCCCGGCGGATCTTCTCCGCCAGCCCGTCCACGAAGCGCTGCTTGGCCCGGCCGACGAACTCCTCCAGCGGCCGGTAGCCGACGGCGAACCCGCCGGGCATGGCGCAGGCGAGCACCTTGCTGTTCTCCTGCCACATCTCGGCCACGCGCCGAAGCTGGTCGAGCAGGTCGGCGCGGGTCGGGCCGCTGCTGGCGAACCACCCGTGGGTCTGGCCGAACCGCTCCCAGACCTGCTCCATCAGCGCGGCGAGCACCGCCTGCTTGGTCGGGAAGTAGAAGTAGAAGCTCGTCCGCGAGATCCCGGCCGCCGCGGCGATGTCGTCGATGGTGATGTCGGCCATCGAGCGCTCGGTGACCAGCCGGCGCGTCGCGTCAAGGATGCGCTCCTCGCGCAGCGCGCCCTTGCTCGGCCGGTCGCGGCGCCGCACCGTGCCGCCGGTGGTGTCTGCTGCCATACCGCCAGCTTATGACCTCCCAGGCGTGCCACCGAGGACGTTCTCCACGGGTGTCGGCAATAATCGACATGTGTCGAGTCCGCTGGCTATGGTGGAGCCATGCCTCATGAACGGACCTCGACCGGGGCCGCGGCAGCGGTCCCGGAGCGCCTCGTCGTGGTGACCATGGCGGCGGCGGTCTTCCTCCTCTCGATGATCCAGACGCTCGTGGTGCCGGTGCTGCCGGAGATCGGCACGCAACTGGGCGCCTCGGCCACCGCCGTCGGATGGGTCACCACCTCGACGATGCTCACCGCCTCCGCCGTCACACCCCTGCTCGGCCGGATAGGCGACGCCTTCGGGCACCGGCGGGTGATCCTCGCCGCACTGGTCGTGACCCTGGCCGGCAGCCTGCTGGCCGCCGTCACGCACAGCATCGAACTGCTCATCCTCGGCCGGGTCCTCCAGGGCGCCAGCTTCGGCCTGTTCCCGCTGGCGATCAGCGTGCTGCGCCAGACGCTGCCCAGGGAGAAGCTCACCGGTGCGATGGCGGTCACCGCCTCGGCGCTGGGCGTCGGCAGCGGCATCGCGCTGGTCGCGACCGGCCTGCTGACCCAGGGCGACGCCGACTACCGGCGGATCTTCTGGCTGTGCGTCGGCATGACCGTGGTGGTCCTCGGGCTGTCCGCGCGCGCGATCCCGCGGGTGCCCGGCCAGGGCGGGCGCGTCGACTACCGCGGCGCGCTGGTGCTCGGCCTCGGGCTGGTCTGCCTGCTCCTGCCGCTGTCCCAGGGTCACGCGTGGGGATGGGGCTCGGTCCGGGTGATCGGGCTCTTCGCCGCCTCCGTCGTGGTGCTGGTCGGCTTCGTCCTGCTCCAGCGGCGCACCCGCGAACCGCTGGTCGCCTACGAGCTGCTGGCGCGCCGCCCCGTGCTGGCCACCAACCTGGCCGCGCTGTGTATCGGCTTCGCGATGTTCAGCGTCTTCCTCGGGGTCACCTACTTCGTCGAGACCCAGGACGCGGTGGCCGGGTACGGCTTCCACGCGTCGATCCTGCGCACGAGCGTCGTCTTCATGCTCCCCGGCGCGATCGTCTCGATGTGCACCGGGCCGCTGGCCGGCCGGCTCGTGGCGCGCACGGGCCCGCGGCTGGTCCTGCTGCTCGCCTGCGCCATCGGCGCCGTCGGCATGGTGCTGCTGGCGGTGCTGCACGCGACCACCGCCGAGGTCGTCATCGGCGTCGTCATCTGCAACGCGGCCATCGCGATCGCCTACGCGTCCATGCCGGCGCTCCTGGTCCTGAACGTGGGCGCCCACGAGACCGGGGTGGCCAACTCCATCAACTCGATCATGCGGACCGTCGGCGGCGCCGTCGGCAGCGCGCTCGTGGTCACCATCCTGGCGAGCCAGGTCGCCACGCACCGGCTGCCGACCGGGTCCGTCACGCTGCCGACCGAGAGCGCCTACGTCTGGACGTTCGGCCTGGGCGGACTGTTCTTCGTGGTCGCCGCGCTGATGGCGGCCTTCGGCGTCCCGCGGGCCGCCAGCGGCGGCAGCACGATCACGGCCGCGGAGGTGCGCGAGGACGAGGCGCTCGGGCTCGCCGGGGAGTTCGCGTCGTCCTCGATCGACCTGAGCGAGCCGCCCCCCGAGCCGAGCCGCCCCTGAGGCGCGCCCCGCTCCCGGGGGCTCTCCGGTTCCTCCGAAGCGGGTCCGTTCCCGGCCGGGCCCGTTCCCGGCCGGGTCCGCCGTCCGGGCGGCGGCGCCCGTTCGAAGGCGGCGCCCGTCCGGCCCCGGCCGGCGCGCGCGGCCCGGCCGTCCGGCACAGCGGCGGGGGAGTGCGGGGGTGCGCCGTCGGCCGGAGCGCAGCCAGGCACCGGCGGTACCTGGCCCGTGCGGCGCCCACGGCACACACTGGGGCCATGGACCGACGAGAACTGGCCGACTTCCTGCGGAGCAGGCGGGAGCGGATCGGCCCCGCCGACGTGGGACTGCCGGCCGGGTCGCGGCGGCGCACGCCCGGGCTGCGCCGCGAGGAGGTGGCGCAGTTGGCGTACATCTCCACGGAGTACTACACGCGCCTGGAACAGGCCCGCGCCCCGCGGCCGTCGCGCGAGGTGCTGGCCGGTCTCACCCGCGCCCTGCGGCTGTCGGACGCCGAGCGCGACCACCTCCACCAGCTCGCCGGCGCCCCGCGGTCACGGCCGGCCGGGCCCCCGCGCGAGGTCCGCCGCAGCGTCCTGGACCTGCTGCGGCGGCTGCCGCAGGCCGCGGCGATCGTCACGTCCGCGACCGGAGAGGTGCTGGCCTGGAACGACCTCGCGGCCGCCCTGATGGAGGACTTCTCCGCCCGCCCGCCGCGCGACCGCAACCTGGTGCGCCGGCTCTTCCTCGGCCCGGACGAGGGCGGGCCGCGGCTGTACGGGGTCTCCGACGCGGGGCTGTTCGCCCGCTCCTCGGCGCGGCGGCTGCGCGCCGCCGCCGCACGCTACCCCGACGCTCCCGAGGTCACCGGACTGGTGGACGAACTCCTCACCGGGAGCGAGGAGTTCAGGAGGCTGTGGGACCTGCACGAGGTGGCCCCGGAACCGATGCTGCGCAAGACGTTCCAGCACCCGCTGGTCGGCCCGCTCACCGTCAACTGCGACGTCCTGGACATCGCCGACCGCGAC
This sequence comes from Streptomyces sp. SN-593, assembly GCF_016756395.1. NCBI lineage: Bacteria > Bacillati > Actinomycetota > Actinomycetes > Kitasatosporales > Streptomycetaceae > Actinacidiphila > Actinacidiphila reveromycinica. The sequence continues at coordinate 78,015 of NZ_AP018365.1, read as the reverse complement.
CAGCAGGTGGTGATCTACACCGCCGAACCCGGCTCGTCGGACGAGGAGGCGCTGCGCCTGCTGTCGGTCGTCGGCACCCAGCGGATGGACGCCTCGCGCTGACCCCGGCGGGGCGGGCGCCTCGCGTCGACCCCGGCGGAGGGGGCGGCCGGAGCGGGCGGGGCGGCGGGTGCCGGGCGGGTGCCGGGTGGGGGCTGCGCGGGGCGTTCACACCGCGGGGATGATGCCGCCGTCCACCCGGAACTCGGCGCCGGTGATCCACTTGGCGCGCGGGGAGGCCAGGAAGGCGATCATCTCCGCGACGTCCCCGGGGTCGCCCGGGCGGCCCATGGGCACGCCGAGGTGGTCCACGATCTGCTGCCGCACCTCGGCCAGACCGGTGCCCCGGCGGTCGGCCAGCCGCTGGAGGTGCGCGTCCGACCCCTCGGTGACCACGAAGCCGGGCAGCACGCACACCACGCGCACCCCGTCCCGGCCCACGGCGGTGGCGAGTTCGCGGCTGTAGGCGTTCAGCGCAGCCTTGGCGGCCGCGTACGAGGCGTCCGAGGGCTGCGGGACGCGGCTGGCGATCGAGGAGACGTGCACGACCACGCCCGAGCCGCGCTCCACCATCCCCGGCACCAGGGCCCGGTCGAGGCGGACCGCGGCGAGCAGGTTGATGTCGAGGTCGGCCTGCCAGGACGCGTCGGTGCGCTCCAGCGTGGGCACTGCCCCGGTCGTCGCGCCCGCGTTGTCCACCAGGACGTCCACCCCGCCGACGGTGTCGAGCACCCGGCGGGCGAGGTCCGCCACACCCGGCCCGGTCGTGAGGTCCGCGGGGAGGTGGGTCCCCGGGAAGCCCTCCGGAGGGGCGGTGCGGGAGGCGGTGAGCACCCGCGCGCCCGCCTCGGCGAAACGGCGCGCGGTGGCCGCCCCGATACCGCGGCTGGCGCCGGTGACCAGCACCCGCAGGCCGTCGAGGCCGTCCGGGCCACTGGGCCCGGGATGCCGTTCGAGGCCGCTGTTCCCGTTGTCGGACATGGTCATGGCCGCTGCTCCTCGGATAAAGTGAACCGGACTCCGGAAATTATCATGAACCAGGTTCACCTTAGGAGGCCGTGTTGCCCTCGTCACGTCCGCTGCGCGCCGACGCGCGGCGCAACCGGGACGCCCTGCTCGCCGCGGCGCGCGACGCCTTCCTCGCCGGCGACGGGGGCGCCGACGCGCACATCGAGGACATCGCCCGCAGCGCCGGCGTCGCCGTCGGCACGCTCTACCGGCACTTCGAGACGAGGGAGGCGCTGGTCGAGGAGGTCTACCGGCAGGAGGTCGCCGAGCTGTGCGCCGCGCCCGACACGCTCCTGGAGCGGTCCGCGCCAGCCGAGGCCCTGCACCGCTTCCTGCTGCTGCTCGTGGAACACGCGGCCGTCGGCAAGGGCATGGCCGGGGCGCTGGCCGGCATCATGGCGACGGACTCGCCGGTCTTCGACGACGCGCGCTCGCAGATGGCCGACTGCCTCGACCGCCTCCTCGCGGCGGGCCGCGCGAGCGGCACCCTGCGCGCCGACGCCGACGGCCTCACGGTCCTGCGCGCGATGGGCGGCGTCTGCAACCTGCGGGCCACCGGCGCCTGGCGCGAGGACGCCGAGCGGATCACCCGACTGCTCTTCGACGGGCTGCGGTACCCCGCCGCCATAGGCTGAGCGCGCCGGGCGTACTGTCCGGCGAAGGCGCGTCGTATTCGGTGCGCGAGCCGGTCCGTTGGGAGCGGCACGCACCGAACGCCCCGCGCGCGGAACGGAGTTCGGCTTTTCCCGGGCCCGGACCGCCCGCGGTGGGGGAAGATGACGCCGAGTCGGCCGTGAGATGGCCGTAACCAGCGCCGTACGGCCCCGCCCGGGCCGCCTGAAGACCTTACGGAGACGACGCATGCCCACCTCGCGGTCCCCCCGGGACCCCGACGACGACGGCCCCGTGCCGGAGGGTGACGACGAGGCCCCGGCGGTGGCCGTCCGCCGGGCGGTCGCGCTGCCCGCGGCCCCGGACGGACCCGCTCCCGGCGCACCGGGGCGGGCCGCGCCCGCCGGCCGGGCCCCGGCCAGGGCGGTGCCCGCACCGGCCGTGCCCGTGCGGACGGCGTCGGGCGGCGGCGCCGCTCCGGCGGAGGCGGCGGGCGCACCGTCCCGCGTGCAGGAGCCCTCCGGCGCGCAGGAACCGTCCGGCGGGGGAGAAGCGCCCGGCGAGGGAGCGTCGCCCGGCGTGGCGGAGCCGGCGGGCCCGCAGAAACCGCCCCGGGCCGCCGCGGCGGGACCTGCGGGCAGAGCCGGCTCCGCCACGCCGCGTCGGTTCCTCGGCGGTGCCGCCGGCCGACCCGCCCGCAGCGGGCCGGGCCGATCCGCGAGCGGTGCGGCGGGCGGACCCGAGACCGGTGCGGTGGGCGGTCCGGCGGCCGGACCGGCGAGCGGGTCGGGGAGCGGGCGGCCCGGTCAACGCGGACCTGCCGCACGGTCGTTGCCCCTCCTGGCCACCGTGGGCGTCGTGGTGGCACTCGGCGCCGCGCTGCCGTTCGCGGTCAGCGGCTTCCGTCACCACGACCCGGCCCCCGCCGCACAGAGCAACGACATCCCCCCGCAGACGATCCCGGTCATGGCCCCCACCACCACCTCACCCACCGCGAAGCCACCGGCGCACGCGTCGGGCAAGGCGTCCGCCCACCCACACCCCTCCGCCACCCCGCGCACCGCCACCACCGGGACGCCCTCGCCGGCGGCCAAGGCGAAGAAGACGACACAGCCGAAGGCCACGTCCAAGCCGGCGGCGACGAAGAAGGCGCCGACCGCCGCCGACGCGCGAGCCCTGGCGAACGCCGCGTCGAGCGCGTCCCAGGTGCTGATCGTCAACGTGACCACCCGCCTGTGCGCCGACGTCCCCGGCTACGGCAAGGGGACCAGCGACGGCCCGGTCAACCAGTACGACTGCGACGGCACCGCCGGCGACAACCAGTTGTGGGACCTCCAGGTGGCGTCCAAGAGCGGCGGTCCGAACGGCGCCAGCCTGTTCGTGATCGTCAACCACAAGGACGGGCTCTGCATGGACCTGCCGAACTACGGAGCCGAGCCGGCGGGCACGCCCGTCGAGGAGTACGCCTGCGACCGCACGACGAACGACAACCAGTTGTGGTGGCTGGACCCCCGCCCGGACGGCACCTACTGGATCCGCGACCTCAGCAGCGGCCTGTGCCTCGACGTCCCCGGCGTCGGCACCGGACGTGAGGACGCCCGGCTGGAGCAGGACGTGTGCGGCACGAACACCCAGGACGACTTCCGCTGGCGCTTCCAGTGAACGGATGAGGGCGCGGACGGCCCCGGCCGCGCGACGGCCGCCGGACGGTCGGGCGCCGGCCCTCCGTCCGGCGGCCGTCCGCCGTCACTCCCAGCCGGCCGGACCGGCACAGCGCGCGGGCCACTGACGGACCCGCCCCCTGCTGCCGGACGGCACGCCCTCCTCCAGCGCCTCGGTGAGGGCGGCCAGCGCGGCCCGGTCCTGCTCGGCCACCCCGCCCGGCGCCGGTGCCGGACCCGCACCCGGCGCCGGGACCGGGCCCACGCCGGCCGACGCGTCGCGCAGCAGCACCACCTCGGTGCCCCGCACCTCGTGCACCCCGAGCACACGGAACGTGGCGCCGGGGGCGAAGACCACCTCGTCCGCCGCCCCGGTGCCGCCGCCGTCCCCCTGCGCCCCGCCGCGCTCCAGGCGCACCCGCCGGCCGTTCTCCGACCAGACGGCGTAGCGCGTCGTGGCGGAGGGACCGCGCAGGTTGGCCGTCAGCGCGCTGACCGGGCCGGGCGCGCGCAGCAGCCGGCCCGCGGCGGTGCGCTCGGGCGCCAGCGCGTCGCCGCTCCGGAACGCCGGCCCCCGGTACGGGACCATGCGCCCGAGCCCGGACGCGAGGCACGCGAGGTACGGCAGCACGTGCCGGTCACCCGCGCGCAGGGCTGCGCCGAGCGCGCGGTGCCCGAGCGGGCCGTCCGCCACGGTGAGGTAGAGGTGAACGGCGAGGACGTCCACGGGGTTCGGCGCCCACTCGGCCATCTTCCCGGTGGCCGCCGGGCCCAGCATCCGTGCGACCGCCTCCTCCTGCCGGCGCCAGACGTCGTCCGGCACCAGCGCCCGGAAGGCGTCCCGCTCGGCCGCGGAACTGCGGTGCCCCAGCCCGAACGACGGCATCAGCACCGGCCGCCGCATCGCCGGCGGCACGAACGCCGGCTTCGTACCGCCGCTTTCGGCGGCCGCGGGCCGCTGCGGCTCACCGGTCCCGCCGGGCGGTGGGGGAGCGGTGTCCGCCGGGGCGGAGGCCGGGGCCGGGGCCGGGGCCGGCGGGGTGCCCGTCCGCTGCTGCGCCGTCGCGTCGGGCCGGCCGGAGACGCCGTCCCTGCTCCCCGATGGGGCCGCCCCCACGGGCATGGGGCCAACGGACGCGTCGGCGGGCGCGGTGCCCGGTCCCGCGGAAGCGGTCGTGGGAGCGACGGGCGGCGTGGGCACGGGCGTTCGCGGCCCGTCGGCACCCGCCGGTCCACCCGGTCCACCCGGCCCACCCGGTCCGCCGTGTCCGCCCGGGCCGGACGGCGCGGGTGCGGCCGGAGGCTGAACGGGTATGCCGGGCGCGGCAGTTCGTCGGGCTTCCCCGTCGGTGACGCGCGCCGGGCCGTCGGTCCCGGACGGCGCCGGGGCAACGGCCGGGCCCGACGCCGCGGTTCGCGGGCCCGGGAGGGCGGTGGGGCCCGCCGGACCGCCCGGAGCGGCACCCTCGGGGTGAACAGGCGCCCCTGGCACGCCCGTTCGTGCGGCCGACGCGGCACCGTACGGTCCGGGATCGGCGGGCGGGACGGCGGCACCGGGATACGCCGGGACCGGTCGGTTCGGGTCCCGCGTGCCGAGGGCGGGGCCCGCGGCCGCGTCCACCGGGCCCCCGGGAGCCGTACGGGCCGCGGGCGGCCGACGAGGTCCCTGAGAAGGGCCCGGCAGCTCGGCCGGGGTGGTGACGGGCTCGCCGGGCAGGGGCGGGCGGTGCGGGCCGGACGGCGCGGGGGCCGCCGAGGGCTGCACCGCCCCGCCGGGAAGCGCGGTGCGCGCGGCCGCGGGGGCGCCCGGCGCCAGGGCCCGGGGGGACGCCGCCGCCGGAAGGGGGCGGCGCGGGACCTGCTGGGGCGGCTTGGTCCGCAGCCGCTTGACGCCGTGTTCGGTCAGCACCCGGCTGAGTTCGCGCGCCTGCTCGGTGCCGCAGTCGCCGTAGAGGTGGAGCACCGCGCGCTCGCGCACCTCGGCGCTCAGCGCGGCCAGCAGTGTGCGGAGGGCGGGCAGCGCCTCGGGGCCGATCGGGCGCCCCGGCGTGCCCAGTTCGATCGCGGGCGCATCGGCGTCGACCGGGCGTTCGGCGAGCGCGGGCGCGGTGGCGCTCATCCGGGTGACGCGCAGCCCGGCCCGGGTGACCGCGACCTGCCAGGACTCGGAGAGCCGCAGCACCCCGGTCCGCGCGGTGCCGACACCGCGCAGCGGGGGCTGCCAGCGCAGCAGCAGCGGCGGCACCGGCGGGCCGTCGCCTCGCGGACGGCAGACGACCGCCTCGACGAAGGGCCGCCACGCCGGCGTCCCGTCCTGTCCGATCAGGACGGTGCGCACCTGGTGCGTGTCGCCGTCGGGGGTGAGCCCGTCGGTCATCAGGGGCGCGCCGGTCAGCACCTCCACCTCGATGGCGAAGGTGTCGGCGGCCAACTGGCCGGCCGCGAGCAGGTCGCTGTTGCCGCCGGGCGCGAGCCGGATCACCGTGCGGAGCGCGGGCGGCAGCAGCGCGAGGGCGCTCACGACGTCGGGCGGGGTCAGTTCCACCTCGTCGCCGGGCGCGCCCACCAGCACCACCGGCCGGTCCGGGCCGACCGGCACGGCGAACGCCAGGTCGCCCGGCAGCGGTGCCGGCGCGTCCAGCGGGCGCAGCGCGATCCCGGCCGGAATCCGGTGGACCGCGGTCTCGCCCGTCACGGTGCCCGCCAGCCGGTCCAGCTCCGCCTGCCAGGACGGAGCCGGCAACTGCCGCCCCAGCGGCTCGGGTTCGCCCTCGGGCGTGAACCGCCACCAGCCGCGTCCCCGGTCGGCCGCGCCGCCGCCCTCACCCGGAGCGCCCTGCGCGTCCGGGCGCCTCGGCACGAACAGCGACCCGCCCGGGACGAGCAGCGCCGCGCCGTCCGGCGCGACCACGCGCACGCCCCACCGTTCGACGATCCGGCGCGCCACGGCGGGCTGGTCGCCGTGGGCGGTGGCGGCGTACGACAGCACCAGCAGCACCTCGCGGAACGATCCCCGCCGCTGCCCGTCGAGCACTTCCTCCAGGCCCGTCCAGGCGCGCCCGCTCTGCGTGCCGACCACGATCGTGACGGTCGTGCCGTCCTGCGCGGCCATGGCGTAGCCGAGTTCGGCGATCGACATGGGGTCGGGGGCGGGTTCGCCCACCGTGCGCACCACGTGCACGCCGTCGATCTCCTCGACGTGGATGCTGTCGGGGTCCACCGCCTCCGGTCCGCCCGCCGCGTCGGACCCGGGTGCCGCGCCCGCGGCCCCCGCCCGCTCCCGCCGCCCCTCGTCCGCCCCCCGGCGCGGGCGCGTGCCGATCCACCGTCTCACCAACCGTCACCGCATCCTGCTCGCCGACATGTACCCATTACCCGATCATCACGTGATTCGCACAGTAACGCAGGTGTATGACTTCCCGCCGCCACCCAGGTCACACCGGGCGCAACGGTGCGGCCTCCCCCGCCTGTTCCCTGTGTACCGGCGGCGCGGGGGAGCGGAGCCGTCCATCCGCCGAGGTGTTCACCGCCGTGAACTCCCTTCGCCCGCCGGCCGTGTCGGCGACGGGCACCCCGCCGGGAGCGAGGCCCGCGCGCTGCTCCGGCCCGCGGGGCCCGGGTGGCGCGGCCCTCTGCCTTCTTCCGGCGGCCCGGCCGCCCGGCGGCAGCAAGCACGGTCGCCGGCACCGGAGTCGGCGAAGCCACCGGGGTGCGGGGTCCGAACGGCCCCGGGCGGCACACCGCCAGGATGCAACTGTCGGGGGAAGGGACGACGCCCGTCCGCGGGCCGTGCGGTCGGGAGCCACCCGTCCGCCGCGCGGGACGGCCTCGCCGCCCGAGGCACCCGGACCGCCGGGCACGCCACCGCGGCCGATCGGCGGGATCATCGCCCGCACCGGTGCCCTCCGGGTTCCACCCGACCGTGCCACCACCGCTCCCCCTCGTGTCACGGCTGCGGGCGTACCGGTCTCCAGCAGTGGGCGCACGGTATCGGCAGGCCCGCAACCGCCCCCCGCGTCCGACGCCTTGCCTTCGACCCGATCCTATCAACGCGGCACCGCGCGGAGGGCGGCAACGGGGGGCATCGTGGAGGTGTTCGGCGGTGTCCCGCACGCGGTCCTCCGCTGGTCATGCGGTGGTCGGCGCCGCGTCAGCACGCACCGTGCTGTCCTGGCCGTCCTGGCCGTCCTGGCCGTCCTGGACGTCCGGGCCGTCCGTGCTGTCCGGGGCTGTCCGGCCCGTCCGGGCCCTATGGGACCGGCCCGCGGGCCGCGCCCCGAGCTACCGCGGGGCCGGGGCGCCGAACCGGGCCAGGCAGTGCCAGACCTTCTTCAGGTCCTGCGGGTCGTGCTCGCCGCGCGCGACCGCCGCCGCGACGACGGACGGGTCGAGCCGCCCGCCGACCGCGATCCGCGCCCCCAGCTCCACGATGCGCGGTCCCCGGAAGTCCGGACGGCGCCGCAGTTCCGCCACGGTGAGCCGGAAGCCGGCGTGCCACTCCAGCGGGCAGGGCAGCGCCCTGGCCAGCTCCTCCACCTCGGTACCGCGGTGGCAGGCGTCCAGCACCAGCGCCTCGACGTCCCGCTCCAGCAGGACCGGGCCGTGCACGTGGGCCTCCACGTAGTCGTCCAGGGCGTCCTTGCGGTCCGCCTCGGCGAGCGCCACCAGCGCCATACGGCCCGCGACCCCGAAGTCGGAGGGCTCGCAGAAGCTGTCGGGGTAGCAGAACGTGGTGCGCGCGACGGCCGCCGCGGTCAGCCGGAAGTGCGCGGAGCCGAACCGCGGCGCGCCGCCGGTGGTGCGGCGGCGGAAGTCGAGCGCGCCGTACACCGGCCGGTGCTCGGGCGGCGCCTCGTCGTAGGCCCCGCCGAAGATCCGGCTCTCCCAGCGCCACCGGTCGCCGCCGGGGTACGCCGTCAGGCCGCCGTTACCGGTGCCCGTCGTGAACTGCGACCGGTAGACGCCGTCGGCGGCCAGCCCGGCCAGGATGTGCCGGCCCCGGTGCGCCCGGTCCGGGTGGAAGTTGAGCGTCACCCGCAGCAGCGGGTCGACCGGGCCGCCGGCCGACCGTGCCTCGACGTGCCGCAGGGCCCGCCGTGCGGGTGCGTGCGGCAGGTGGCTGATCGTCATCCCCGCAGTGTGCCGGGGCGTCACGGGAGGGGCGCAAGCGAATTGCCCGTCGTGGGCCCCGTACGCCCCTCGCCGTACGCCCCGCGCTGCACCCGGACCCGCGCCCCGACCGCCGCGCCCCGACCGCCACCCGCCGCCCCGCCGCCCCACGGAGCTGACCGAGACGGGGGCGACGGGCGGCGGGAACCTACTGGTCAGGGCCGCAGCAGCGCCTTGATCGCCCGCCGCTCGTCCATCGCGCGGTACCCCTCGGCGACCTGCTCCAGCGGCAGGTCCAGGTCGAAGACCCGGCCCGGGTCGATCCGGCCGTCCAGTACCCGCTCGACCAGGTCGGGCAGGTAGGCGCGGACCGGGGCGGGGCCGCCGCGCAGCGCCACGTGGGAGTTGAACAGCTCCCGGCCGTCCACGGCGACGCCGTGCGGCACCCCGACGAAGCCGACGTTGCCGCCGGGGCGCGCGGAGCGCAGCGCCTGCGCCATGGCCTGCTCGGTGCCGACGCACTCCAGGACCGCGTCGGCGCCGATCCCGCCGGTCATCTCCCTGATCCGGGCGATCCCCTCGTCCCCGCGCTCGGTGACGACGTCGGTGGCGCCGAACTCCGTGGCCAGGCGCTGCCGGGACGCGTGGCGGCTCATGGCGACGATCCGCTCCGCGCCGAGTTCCCTCGCGGCGATCACGGCGCACAGGCCCACCGCGCCGTCGCCGACGACCGCGACGGTCTTCCCGGGCCCGACTTCGGCGGCCAGGGCCGCGTACCAGCCGGTGCCCATGACGTCGGAGCAGGCCAGCAGGCTCGGTATGAACGCGTCGTCCGGCGTACCGGGAGTGGCGACCAGGGTGCCGTCGGCGAGCGGGATGCGCACGTACTCGGCCTGGCAGCCGATCGCGCCGAGCGGCTGGCGGTGCAGGCAGTTGCTCTGGTAGCCGTTGAGGCAGTTCGGGCAGGTGTTGTCGGAGGCGAAGAAGGACCCGACGACGAACTGGCCGGGCCGCACCAGCTCGACGTCCGCGCCGACCTCCTCCACGACGCCGACGTACTCGTGGCCCATCGGGGTCGGCCGGGTGACCGGGTCCACCCCGCGGTACCCCCACAGGTCCGAGCCGCACACGCAGGCGGCCACGGTGCGGATGACCGCGTCGGTGGGGGCGACGACGGCCGGGTCCTCGCGCTGGTCCAGACGCACGTCACCGGGGGCGTGGAGGACGGCACCGCGCATGATGCACACCTTGCTTTCTGCTCGCGACGGGATCGGCGCCGCGGCGGACCCAGCCCGCCGCGATCACTCCGGCCGAGCGTACGTCCTCCCCTCCACCGCCCGGCACCGGGCCCGGGCCCGGCCGCGCCGGGGCATTCGAGCGGCCGCCCCGCGCCCGGCGCTCCGGAGGAGGGGCGAAAACCGGGTGCGGGCCACGCCCGCGTTCGCCACACTCGCCGCCATGAGCAGGAAGATCACCCGCATCAACCCCGACCACCTCCACCCGACCCCCGGCTACCACCACGTCTCCGTGGTCGAGGCCGGCCGCACCGCCCACCTCGCCGGGCAGTGCCCGCTCGCACCGGACGGCTCGGTGGTCGGCGCCGGGTCGCTCGACGCCCAGATCGACCAGGTTGTCGCGAACTGTCTGGCCGCCCTGGCGGCTGTCGGCGCCGGACCGCAGGACGTGGTCCGGTCGGTCGTCTACGTGTGCACCGACGAGCAGGCCGACCTCGGTGCGGCGTGGGCACGCCTCACCGCCTCCGCGCTCGGCCCGGCGTTCACCACCGCGAGCACCCTGCTCGGCGTCACCCGGCTCGGCTTCGCCGGGCAACTGGTCGAGGTCGACCTCACCGCGGCGCTGGACTGATCCGGCGGGCCCCGAGGCGTGGCGGGCCCGGCACGCTCAGCGGGACAGGCCCGGAAAGCGCGGCGGGCGGGGGCGCCGGAGGTCGGGTGCGGCCGGCGTCAGGGGGTGGCGGGGTCGGCGAGGAGGGCGGCCAGGGCGCGGTGGTGTTCGGCCGCCTGAGGCGGGTCGGTGGCCTGGTGCTCGGCGATGCTGATCAGGGCCTTCCAGACCAGCCAGCCGCGGGCCCGGGCCCAGGTGGCGTCGTCGAGGTCGAGGGCGGCGCGGAACGCGGCCCGGGCGGGGCCGTCGAACAGGGTCCACGCGATGACGAGGTCGCACGCCGGGTCACCGACGCCGCAGGTGCCGAAGTCGATGACCGCCGCCAGCCGGCCGTCCTTGACCAGCAGGTTTCCGTGGGCGATGTCGCCGTGGAACCATACCGGCGGCCGGTCCCAGCCGGAGGCGAGCGCCTCGTCCCAGACCCGCTCCGCCCGGCCGGTGTCGATCCGGCCGCGCAGCGCGGCCAGCGCCCGGCGGGTCTCGCCGTCGTAGTACGCGGGCGGCGCGCCGCGGTGGAAGCTGTGCGCGCCGGCCGCGGGGCCGCCGGTGGCGTCGACGCGTCGCAACGCGCGGAGGAACCCGGCCAGCGACACCGCGAACGCGGTGAGGTCGGCGATCCGCTCGGGCCGCGCGGTCCGGCCCTCCAGCCAGCCGCGCACCGACCACGGGTAGGGGTAGCCGCAGCCCGGTTCGCCCCGCGCGAGCAGCCGCGGCACCGGGAGCGGCAGCGCGGGGGCGAGCACCGGCAGCCACCGGTGCTCCTTGTCCACCGCCGGCACGTAGCCCTCGGCGGTCGGCAGCCGCACCGTCATCGTGTCGCCCAGCCGGTAGGTCCGGTTGTCCCAGCCGTCCACGGGCACCGGCGCCACCGGCAGGTCGGCCCACCGCGGGAACTGCGCGGCGATCAGCCGCCGGACCAGCTCCGCGTCGATCCCGGCCCGCCCGTCACGTCCCGGCGCACCGTCCCCGGACGGTTCCCCGCCGCCGACACCGCCGACACCGCCGACCTCCCCGCCACCGCCTGCGCCGTCGTCGTCCACGTTCCCGGTCATCCGGGGATGGTGGCGCGCCGCCGGACCGCCCGCAACGGCTTTTCCGCCGCCGAAGCGCTCACGGGCCGGAGGGCGGCGCGGCGACACGGGTCACCGCGAGCACCGCCATGTCGTCCTGCCGGGTGTGCCCGGTCCACCGGTCCACGTCCTCGGTGAGCGCGTCGACCAGGGCCCGCGGCTCGGCGAAGCGGCGCCCGGCGAGCCCCGACCGGCAGGGGTCGTAGAAGACGCCCCTGCGGTTGCGCGCCTCGGTGACGCCGTCGGTGACGAACAGCACGGTGCCGCCGGGCGGCAGGGGCCACCAGTCGGCCGGCGGCACGTCCCCGTCCGCCGGCGCCGGCGCCAGCCCCATGCCCAGCGGGAACGCCGGCACGGCCGGCAGCAGCGGCTCGATCGACCCGTCGGCCACCAGGTAGGGCGGGGGATGGCCGCGGTTGACCACGAGCAGCCGCCTCCCGTCGGGCGGCACCTCGGCGAGCAGGGCCGTGGTGAACTCCTCGGCCGGCTGGTCGGCGCCCTCCCGGGCGGCGTTGCGGGCCAGCGCCTCGTCCATCCGGCGCGCCAGCTCGGGCAGGCTCGGCGCGTGCTCCGCCTCCTGCCGGAACGCGCCGACGGCCACGGACACCGCGCCGACCGCCTGCATGCCCTTGCCCCGCACGTCCCCGATCATCATCCGCACCCCGAACGGCGTCTCCTGCACCGCGAACAGGTCCCCGCCGATCCGCGCCTCGGCCTGCGCCGCGGAGTACGTCGACGCCACCGCCAGCGGCCCCGCCCGCGCCGGGGGCTGCGGCAGCACCGCGCGCTGCGCCGCCTCCGCGACCGCCGTGGCCCGGGCGAGGTCGTTGACCTGCCGGCCCATCAGCACGTTCACCACCAGCGCCATCACCCCGACCACGGTCACCACCGCCAGGTCCACCAGGCTCGCCAGCCAGGCGCGCTCCTGGTCGAAGTCCAGTCCGACCGACGCGAGCGCGGCGAGCACCGCGAACACCACGCTGGTACGGAAGGAGAGGGTGGCCGCGGAGACGAGCGGGGCGGCGGCGAGCAGCGGCAGCCCCACGTAGGGCTCGGGACCGACCGCGTCGAGGAGGGCGCCGGCCACCAGCGCGACCGAGGCGAGCGTTCCGGGCATCCGGGACGCCTCCGCCGATCCGGCCCGCACCGCCATCGCCCGTGCTCCTCATGGCGCCTGGTCGCCGGGGCCACACCACGCTGCCCCGCGCGGTGCCCGCGACAGGCATCCGCCCATCCACCGTAGCCGCTGGTCGCACCCCCGCAAGCCCGGCACGGCCGGGGCCGGCCGGTGGGGGAGGGGGAAGGCGCTGCGAGCCGGCCGGGTCCGGCCCGTGAGGAGGGGCCCGTGAGGAGGGGGCCGTGAGGGGGCGGGCCGGAACGCGCCCGGGCGCGCCCCTGAGGAAGGGAGCGCGCCCGGCGTCCGACGGTGTCCGGGTCGGATCACCCGGACACCGTGCGTCCGGTCATCCGCCGAAGCTGACCGCGAAGAGGTGGACGGTGCCCGAGGCACCGGTCACCGGCAGCGTCACCGACGCCACCGTCTTCGACGCGTCCAGCGGCACCTTCACCGCGAAGACGTACGCCTTGACGCCGTCCTTCCCGCCGCTGGCGGTGTTGCGGTAGTCGGTGGTCACGGCCGTGGTGTCGCCCGCGACCGGCTTGCTGCCGCCGCCGTTCAGGGTCCAGTCGGAGAAGGTCACCGTCGCCTTCGTGGTGCTGCCGTCGGTGTAGGTGACCGTCAGCGCGCCCGGCACGCCGCTGCCGTCGGTCGGCGCGTTGGCCGCCGCTCCGAGCAGCCCGAGGTACGCGCCCTGCGTGCCCGCCGGCTGCGGCAGGGTCTGGCCCGCCACCTCCAGGTTGTCGGGCTGCCCCGAGGCGATGGTCGGCCAGGTGTAGTCGAGGCCGTCGGCGCTGACCTTCGCGCCGCTGGTCACCCCGGACGCGGCGAGCGCGTCCTGCGAGTACGCCCAGCCGCCGTCGTCGAATCCGCCGGAGAAGTGCGCGGCGTCGGGGTAGACGCCCTCGTTCGTCTCGTACGGCCACAGCTCGCCCGGCTTGGCGACCGACACCCGCAGCGAGGCGTTCGCGAGGGCCGCGCCGCCGCTGTGGTCGGTCACCGCGAAGGACACGGCGTACGTGCCCTCGGAGTCACCCGCGGTCACCGGGACCTGGGCCTGCGCGCTGCCCGAGGGCGGCACCGTGACCGTGCCCGAGGAGGTGCCGAGCGTGACCCCCGACGGCGCGGTGGCCGTCCAGTCCGCGGTGACCGCCTTGTCGCCGAGGTTGGTGAGCTGCAAGGTGGCGTCGCCCGAGCCGCCGGGCGCCACGATCAGGCCGTCGCTGCTGGGACCGGTCGCGGCCAGCACCCGCCCGCCGCCGGTGGTGTCGGACGGCGGGACGTCGCCGGCCGCCGCGCCCCACCTGGTGTTCGGCGACGTGCCGAGGGAGTAGTCGAGCGTGCCCGCCTTCCCGAACTGGTCGAAGGTCAGCCACGACTGCTGCCACGCCTTGCCCTTGACGTCGAGCGACTGCACATACGGCGCGTTCGTGGCGGCCTGGGGGGCGTTGATCGCCACCTGCTTGCCGCTGCCGAGCGTCACCTTCGCGACCGGGAAGACCGGGCTGCCCAGCACCAGGGTGTCGGTGCCCGGCGTCTCCGGGTACATGCCCAGCGACGACCAGACGTACCAGGAGCTCATCGCGCCGAGGTCGTCGTTGCCGAACGAGCCGACCGGCGCGTTGAAGTAGAGGTCCTGCTGCGCCTCGCGCACGGCCGCCTGCGTCTTCCACGGCTGCCCCAGGTAGTTGTACTCCCAGGGGATCTCCAGGCTCGGCTCGTTGCTCAGGTCGGCGTTGGTGCCCGACGGGTTCGCGATGTCGTCGAGCAGGCCGTCGAGGTACGACCCGTAGGCCGCGGTGCCGCCGCGCGCGGTGACAAGCTGCTGGAGGTTGAACGGCACCATCGGCGTGTACTGCGCCGACGTGCCCTCCACGAAGCCGTTCGAGGTGCCCGGGGTGAAGCCGCCGGCGAACTGGCCGTCGGAGTTCTTGGCCTGGAGGTAGCCCGTCTGCGGGTTGAAGACGTTCATCCAGTCCTGCGCGCGGGTGGCGAACTTCGTGTAGTCCGCGGTCTTGCCGAGCGACTTGGCGAAGGACGCGAGCGCGTAGTCCGCGCTGTCGTACTCCAGTTGGGTCGAGACCGGGCCGTAGAAGTTGCAGCAGGAGTACGTGCCGTCCAGCGGCAGGTAGCCCTTCGCGTCGCGCACCGCCTCGCCCGGGCGGTCCTGGTTCGGCACGGTCGCCTCGTGCTCCATCGCCGAGAGCGCGTGCGCGGTGTCGAAGTTGCGCACCCCGAAGGCGTACGCGTCGGCGATGATCGAGGTGGCCGGGTCGCCGACCATGACGTAGCTCTCGCCGTTGTTCGACGCCCACTTGGGCAGCAGACCGGTCTGGTCGTAGCCGTTGAGCATCGAGGTGACGATGTCACCGGTCTGCTGCGGCGCGACCATCGCGATGAGCTGCGTCTGGGAGCGGTAGGTGTCCCAGCCCGAGTAGTTGGCGTACTGGGCCTTCTGGCCCTTGGCCAGTTGGTGGACCTGGTCGTCCATGCCCATGTACTGGCCGTCGTCGTCGGAGAAGACGTTCGGGTGCAGCAGCGCGTGGTAGAGCGCGGTGTAGAACTGCACCTGCTGGTCGTGGCTGCCGCCGCCGATCCGCACCTTGTCCAGGACGGCGTTCCACGCGGTGTGGTTGGCCTGCCGCATGGCATCGAAGTTCCAGCCCTTGACCTCGGACTTGAGGTTCGAGGCGGCACCCGCGTCACTGGTGTAGGAGATGCCGACGGCCGCGGTCACGGTCGACTTCTTCGCGGTGTCGAAGGTGAGGTACATGCCGTTGGCGCCCGTCACGGGCGGGTTCGCCGCCGACGGGGTGGCGGAGTCCTGCGCTGCCGAGCCGCCCTTCGCCGACGGGGAGGCCGAGGGGGAGGCCGACGAGGAGGAGCCGGAGCTCCCGCTCGGGTGGATCTTCGGGCTCGCGGTGCCGGGCACCGTGAAGTGCTGCTCGTGCAGCGGGGTGTCGGCGTGGGTGGCGAGTGTCTGCTGCGGCCGGCCCTCGCTCAGCTTGGTGGCGTCGGGGTTGACGGTGCTGCCGACCCAGGTGCCGCTGGCGGTGAACGGCTGGTCGAACTTGATGTCGAAGTGCAGCGTGTAGCGGTTGGACGCACCGCAGAAGTGGCCGCTGTCGACCGACCCGCTCACCTCGTTGGCGCTGACCACCTGCACCCGGGTGCCGTCCACCTGCGAGGCGCCGCTGCTCAGCTTCAGCAGCAGGTTGGACTGGGCACCGGCCGGGAAGGTGAAGCGGCCCAGGCCCGCCCGGGTGGTGTCGGTCAACTCGGTCTTGATCCCGGCGGAGTCGGTGACGCCGTAGTAGCCGACGCCCGTCTGCTCGTCGTCGTGGCTGAACTGCGAGGACAGGTCGGACAGGTTGCCCGTCAGCGCGCCGGTCACCGGCAGGATCGGCACGTCGCCCGCGACGTCGCAGCCGGGACCGGAGACGTGGGTCAGGCTGTAGCCCGAGATCTTGCTGTCCTTGTACTCGTAGCCGCCGCCCTGCGTCCGGTCGGGGGTCGTGTCCGGACCCCACTGCATCATGCCGAACGGCATGTCCGGGCCGGGGAAGGTGTTGACGGCACCCGAGGTGCCGATCAGCGGGTTGATCAACGCCGCCGGGTCCGCGACGAGTTGCGGGCCGGACGCCGCCTCGGCGCCGGCGAGGGACTGGATCGGGAGCGCCGCGATGCCCAGAAGGGACACCACGGCGAGGCGATGACGGAATCTGCTGGTGAAACGGGACCCGTCGGGGCGCCGTCCTGGGACCATCGGTTGCCTCCGCGATACGTGCGTCACACAGGGGTGTGCCAGGGACGGATGGCGTCCTCGATCGACAGCGGCGTCGTTTCCACAAACTGACAACGTTGCCAATCTGCACGAGGCATGAGTAGAGCGCGGACCCTGAGGGCGTGTCAATGACCGCGGAGCGATCTTCACTCACGTCGCGCCCGCCCCGCGCGCCCCCTCAGGGCGTGTCGCGCAGCGCCCGGAAGGCGGCGCGCCGCGTGCTCCGGCTCAGGTCGGACCGCGTGTCGCGGTCGTCCGCGCGCCCCTCGCGGTGCGCGGCCGGGCGGGCCGGCGGGGCGTGTTCCCGCCCTACGGCCCTGGGGCCTGTCCGGCGGATCCTGCCGGGCTCACGGCGCCCGGCACCGCACCTCCCTGCGGTGCCGAATCACCCACGTACGACCCGGTACGAGGATGTTTCTCCGCCCCGCGATGCACGGCACCGGGCGCCGCGAGCTCGACCGGCACGATCCGCCGGACAGGCCCTACGCGCCGCTCTCCGGCGCCGTGAGGGCGTAGTGCAGGGTCGCCCAGTGCTTGCGACGGTGCACGAACGGGACCAGGACGCCGTGCATGAAGGGGTACTTGCGGGCGAGCGCCTTCGCGGCGCGGTCGGCCTCCGCGCCTTCGAGCAGCCTCGCGCGCGCCTCCAGGGCGGGTCCGGTCGGCCGGCCCCGGACGGTGGACGGTGCGATCCGCACGCGCGGGTCGTTCCGCAGCCGCCCGACCTTCCAGGCCGCGCCGAACGTGCGGACGTACGCGCGGTCCCCGTCGACGGCGACGCTCACCGGGGTGCCGACCGGTGTGCCGTCGCGTCGGTACGTGGTCAGCAGGATCGTCTTCTGCCGGGCGAAGCGTGCGAACGGGGAACGGGTGTCGCTCATCGCTGCCTCTGGTTCGGTGGTTCCGCCCCGGCCGTCCCCGGCCGTCCCCGGCCGTCCTCGGCCGCCATGGCCGTCTTCGGGCCGGCCGCCGGGCCGGGAGCGGCGGCGCGCCGCGGCGAGCGCCGCGGGCGCCGCGCCCTCAGCGGTCGTCGCGCCTCAGCGACTCCATCGAGTGGTCCTCGTTCTCGACGAGCTCCTCGTCACCGCGGTCCGGCGCCTCACGCGCCTCCTGGGCGCCCGTGTCCTCCCGGCGCTCGTCCTTCGCGGCCTGCCGCGCCTTCCTGTCCTTGTCCGCGGGCTTGTCCATCCCGCTCACCTCCCGGTGGAAGTGGGTACACCTCCCACGGTATGACCGCGGCGGCCCTCATGCCCACCGGCCCACCGGCCCGCCCGCAGCCCCGCACGATCCGCCGCGCCGCCGCCCGCAGCCGCGCATCCCCACCGGCCTGCCCGCAGCCGCGCACCGCCTGCCCGCCGTCCGCGCCGTACCGGCCCGGAAAACGGCTCGCCCGCCGGTGCGGGCCTCTGCGAGGGTGGGGGCCGACGACCCGAACCCGACCCGTCCGCCTCCGCACCACCGAGGAACCGTCGAGATGACCAGCACCCTGACACCGGCCGGTGAGTTCGAGCGCGCCCGGGAGGAGTACGCCGCGCTGAAGGCGCTCCGGCTGCGGCTCGACCTGACGCGCGGGAAGCCGTCGCCCGAGCAACTGGACCTGTCGGACGGGCTGCTCGCCCTGCCCGGGAAGCGCCGGCACGCGGCCGACGGCACCGACGTGCGGAACTACGGCGGCCTCGCCGGGCTGACCGAACTGCGCGAGATCTTCGCGGAGTTGCTCCAGGTGCCGGTGCCGCAGCTCATCGCCGCCGGGAACTCCAGCCTGGAGCTGATGCACGACTGCCTCGTGCACGCGCTGCTCGGCGTGCTGCCGGGCGCGTCGTCGCGCTGGGTGGACCAGGGCACCGTGAAGTTCCTCTGCCCGGTGCCCGGCTACGACCGGCACTTCGCACTGTGCGAGCGGTTCGGGATCGAGATGCTCCCGGTGCCGATGGACGCCGGCGGTCCGGACATGGACGCCGTCGAGCGGCTCGCCGCCACGGACCCGGCGGTCAAGGGCATCTGGTGCGTGCCCCGGTACAGCAACCCGTCCGGCGTGACCTACGCCCCGCCGACCGTCGCCCGGCTCGCCGCCATGCCGACCGCGGCCCCGGACTTCCGGATCTTCTGGGACAACGCCTACGCGGTGCACCACCTCACCGACCGGCCCGCCGAACTGGCCGACCTCCTCGCGGCCTGCGCGGCGAGCGGCCACCCGGACCGCGCCCTCGTCTTCGGCTCCACCTCGAAGATCACCGCGGCCGGCTCGGGCGTCGCCTTCTTCGGCGCGTCGCCCGCGAACGTCGCGTGGCTGCTGGGCCACAGCGCCAAGCGCTCGATCGGCCCCGACAAGGTCAACCAGCTTCGGCACGCCCTCCTGCTGCGTGACGCGGAGGGCGTCCGTGCCCACATGGAACGCCAACGCGCCCTGCTGCGGCCCAAGTTCGACGCGGTGCAGCGCTGCCTGCGCGACGGCCTCGGCGGCACCGGCCTCGCCACGTGGTCGGACCCGGACGGCGGCTACTTCGTCACGCTGGAGGTGCCCGACGGCTGCGCCAAGGAGGTCGTGCGCCGCGCCGCCGACGCCGGTATCGCCCTCACCCCGGCCGGCGCCACCCACCCCTACGGCGACGACCCGCGCGACGCCGTCATCCGCATCGCCCCCAGCTACCCGTCCCTGCCGGAACTGGAACAGGCACTGCGCGGCCTGGCGGTGTGCGTCCGGCTGGTCGGGTACGGGCACCGGCCGCCGCACACGCGTGAGCGGACCGGCGGGGCCCTGCCTGATCGCGCCGCGCCGGCCCGCACCGCGGGGATCATGAAGCCCAGCTTGGGTCGGGCTTAAGAAACCCTCGATGGACCCGGCGCCGCGCGGACGGCCAAGGTGGGACCGCCACGGCGGACGTGTCGCGGCGATCCCCGCGAGGTCCAGGAGCCCGCCGTGAAAGCACTGGTGAAAGCGAAGGCCGAGCCCGGCCTGTGGCTCGCGGACGTGCCCGAGCCCGTCCTCGGCCCCGGCGAGGTGCTGATCAAGGTGCTGCGCACCGGCATCTGCGGCACCGACCTGCACATCCGGGCGTACGACGGGTGGGCGCGACAGGCGGTGCGCACCCCGCTGGTGCTCGGGCACGAGTTCGTCGGCGACGTCGTGGACGTGGCACCCGGCGTGACCGGCATCTCCCCGGGCGACCGGGTCAGCGGCGAGGGCCACCTGGTCTGCGGCACCTGCCGCAACTGCCTGGCCGGCCGCCGGCACCTGTGCCGCAGCACCGTCGGCCTCGGCATCGGCCGGGACGGCGCCTTCGCCGAGTACGTCACCCTGCCGGCCGCGAACGTGTGGGTGCACCGGGTACCGGTGGACCCGGACGTCGCCGCGATCTTCGACCCGTTCGGCAACGCCGTGCACACCGCGCTGTCCTTCCCGCTCGTCGGCGAGGACGTCCTGATCACCGGCGCCGGGCCGATCGGCATCATGGCCGCCGCCGTCGCGCGCCACGCCGGCGCCCGCAACGTGGTGATCACCGACGTCAGCCCGTACCGGCTCCGGCTGGCCGAGCGGGTCGGGGTGAGCCTCGCGGTGGACGTGCGCACCTCCGGTGTCGAGGAGGGGAAGCGCGCGCTCGGGCTGCGCGAGGGCTTCGACGTCGGCCTGGAGATGTCCGGCCGCCCCGAGGCGCTGCGCACGATGGTGGCCAACATGACCCACGGCGGCAAGATCGCCCTGCTCGGGCTGCCCTCGGAGGAGTTCCCGGTTGACGTCGCCCGCGTCGTGACCTCGATGATCACCCTGAAGGGGATCTACGGGCGGGAGATGTACGAGACCTGGTACGCGATGTCCGTGCTGCTCGAAGGCGGCCTCGACCTCAGCCCGGTGATCACCGGACGCTACCCGTACCAGGACTTCGAGGAGGCGTTCGACGAGGCGGCGGGCGGCCGCTGCGGCAAGGTCATCCTCGACTGGACCGCCTGACCCCCCGACCCCGGCCCCGGCCCAGAGCCGAGAGCCCAGAGCCGAGAGCCGAGCGCCGGGACCCGCCCCCCCGCACCAGCCCCTGCACCCGCCCTGAGGAGACCCCGATGTTCGACTCCGTCCGCGCGGACCTGCGCGCCACCCTCGACGAGATCCGCGCCGCCGGCCTGCACAAGCCCGAGCGGGTCATCGGCACCCCGCAGAGCGCCACGGTGGACGTCACCGCCGGCGGCCGCCCCGGCGAGGTGCTCAACTTCTGCGCCAACAACTACCTCGGCCTGGCCGACCACCCCGACGTGGTGGCCGCGGCCAAGGACGCGCTGGACCGCTGGGGCTACGGCATGGCCTCCGTGCGCTTCATCTGCGGCACCCAGGAGGTGCACAAGGAACTGGAGGCGCGGCTGTCGGCGTTCCTCGGCACGCAGGACACGATCCTGTACAGCTCCTGCTTCGACGCCAACGGCGGGGTCTTCGAGACGCTGCTGGACGAGCGGGACGCGGTGATCTCCGACGCCCTCAACCACGCCAGCATCATCGACGGCATCCGGCTGTCCAAGGCCCGCCGGCTGCGTTACGCCAACCGCGACATGGCCGAGCTGGAGCAGCGGCTGAAGGAGGCCGGCGGCGCGCGCCGCCGGCTGGTCGTCACCGACGGCGTGTTCTCCATGGACGGCTACGTCGCCCCGCTGGACGAGATCTGCGACCTGGCGGACCGCTACGGCGCGATGGTCATGGTGGACGACTCGCACGCGGTCGGCTTCGTGGGCCCCGGCGGGCGCGGAACCCCCGAACTGCACGGCGTGACCGACCGGGTCGACATCCTCACCGGCACCCTCGGCAAGGCCCTCGGCGGCGCCTCCGGCGGATACGTCGCCGCCCGCGCCGAGATCGTGGCGCTGCTGCGCCAGCGCTCCCGCCCGTACCTGTTCTCCAACTCCCTCGCGCCGGTGATCGCCGCCGCCTCCCTGAAGGTGCTCGACCTGCTCCAGGACGACTCCCCGGCCGGGCCCGGCCCGAGGCTGCGGGCCCGGCTGCGGGAGAACACCGCGCTGTTCCGGGAGCGGATGGCGCGCGAGGGATTCGACCTCGCACCCGGCGACCACCCGATCGTGCCGGTGATGGTCGGCGACGCCGAGCGGGCCGGGCGGCTGGCCGACCTGCTGCTGGAGCACTCCGTCTACGCGATCGGCTTCTCCTACCCGGTGGTGCCGCACGGCCGGGCCCGGATCAGGGTGCAGCTCTCCGCGGCCCACTCCGCGCAGGACGTCGAGCGGGCGGTCGGCGCGTTCGTGGCCGCCCGGGAGTCCCTGGCAGGATGACCAGGTGATCGACACGCGCCGACTGCGTACCCTGCGGGCCGTGGCGGACCACCGTACGGTGACCGCCGCGGCCGCCGCGCTGTACCTCACCCCCTCCGCGGTCTCGCAGCAGCTCGCGGCGCTGGAGGCCGAGGTCGGCCACCGGTTGCTGGTGCGCGACGGGCGCGGGGTGCGGCTCACCGCCGCCGGCGAGATCCTGGTCGCGCACAGCAGCACCGTGCTCGCCCAGCTTGAGCGGGCCGAGGCCGAACTGGCCGCGTACGCCGGCGGCGTGGCCGGCACCGTGACCGTGGCGTCCTTCGCCACCGGCATCGCCACCGTGCTCGCCCGGGCGATGGCCGGGCTCGCCGTCTCCTGCCCCGGCATCCGGGTCCGGGTGCGCGACGCCGAGGGCGACGAGAGCCTGGCGATGGTCCTGGACGGGCACGCCGACGTGGCGGTCGCGGTGGAGTACCGCGGCGCGCCGCGCGACGACGACCGGCGGCTGTCCCGGGCCGCCCTGTACGCGGAGCCCTTCGACGCGGTGCTGCCGCGCGGGCACCGCCTCGACGGGTGCGAACGGGTCGAGGTCCGGGACCTCGCCGACGAGTCCTGGGTCAGCCCCTACCCGGGCAACCCCTGCCACGACGTGGTCACGCTCGCGTGCGAACTGGCCGGCTTCCAGCCGCGGGTGGCGCACTCCTCCGACGACTTCAGGGCGGTCGCCGCGCTGGTCGGCGTCGGCGCCGGCGTCGCCCTGGTGCCGCGCTCGGCGCTGCGCGGCGTGCACCTGCCGGACGTGGTGGTCCGGCCGGTCGCCGGCAGCCCCGTGACGCGCCGGGTGTTCGCGGCGGTACGGCGAGGCGCCGAGGAGCACCCGCTGATCCGCCCGGTCCTCGACGAGCTCCAGGCGGCGGCCGACGTGATCCGCCCCGCCGGCTGACCCCGGCTCCCGCCCACCCCGGGCCCCGGCCTACCCGGCCAGCAGCCGCCGCGGCACGTATCCCTCGTCGGCGAGCCGGTGCCACAGCTCGTCCGGGATCGGCAGCCGGGCCGCCTCGGCGTTCGCCGCCACCCCGGCCGCCGAGCGGCAGCCGACGACGACCGAGGTGACCGCCGGGTGCAGGGAGGGGAACCGCACCGCCGCCGCGGGCAACGGCACCCCGAACCGCGCGCAGACCTCCTGGCAGCGCCGGGCCCGGGCCAGCGTGTCGGCGGGCACCGGACGGTGGGGGAACATCGCGTCGTCGGACGGGTCGGCCAGCCGGTCGCCGACCGCCTCGGCGGCCCTGAGCGTCGCCGCCGCGTCCTGCTCGGTCACCTCCTCGAACAGCTCGCCCGGACGTGCGGTGCCGAGCCCCGGCGGGGGCGGGGCGAAGGGCAGCCGGGTGCCGGCCGCGCGCCGGTCGGACGAGGCCACCGGATCTCCCCCCAGAGGAAGCCGCGGGCGGCCCGGCGCCTCCCAGCGTCATCGCGGGTGCAGGCTCGCGCCCGCGCAGCCGCCGGTTCAAGCCCGTGCCCGCGCCCGCGCGGCCGCCGGGTCAGGCCCCGACGTTCTCCAGGTCCTCCAGCAGCCGCGGGTGCCTCGGCTTCCAGCCCAGCGCCTCGCGGGTGTGGGCGCTGGACGCGGGCTGGTCCATCGCGAAGATCGGCCCGAACGGGCCGAAGTCCTCCTGCGGGACCTGCTCGACGGGCAGGCCGAGCCGCCGGCCGATGACGGCCGCGATGTCCCGTACGGCGTCGCCCTCGTCGTCGACCGCGTGCCAGGACGTGCCGGGCGGCGCCGACTCCAGCGCCAGCCGGAACAGGGCCGCGGCGTCGAGGGCGTGCACGGCCGGCCAGCGCTGGGTGCCGTCGCCGGGGTAGCCGGCGACACCGGTGCGGCGGGCCGCGTCGACCAGGATGCCGGCGAACCCGCCCCGGCCCTCGTTGTGGACGGTGCGCGGCATGCGGACCGCGGAGCTGCGCAGACCCTGCTCGGCGAGGTCGAGCAGGGCGGTCACCGAGCGGCCCCGGCCCCCCACCGGACCGTCGGTCGGCAGCGGGTCGGCCTCGGTCGAGGCGCGCCCCGGCACCCAGGGCGTGCCCGACACCGTGACGATCGGGCGGTCGCTGCCCAGCAGCTCCCGGCCGAGCGCGTCGAGGGCGGCGCCCTCCTCGGCCATGGCCTGCGCGAGCGCGTCCGCGCTCCCGTAGTTGCGGCCGAACGCCAGGCTGATCACCCCGTCGGCCCGCGCGGCGCCGGACCGCAGGGCGTCGAGGTCCGCCAGGTCACCCCGCAGCACCTCGGCGCCCGCGCGCTCAAGGGTCTGCGCGGAGCCGTCGGAGCGGGCCAGTGCGAGGACGGTGTGGCCGTTGCCGAGCAGTTCGGCGACGACGGCGGAGCCGATGGTGCCGGTGCCGCCGGTGACGAAGACGTGCATGAGCTCTCCCTGAAGGTGATGGGACACTTGTCCCGTCATCGACAGTACACCGTGACGGGACAACGGTCCCCTCACCTAAGCTGGGTGCCATGGCGAGATGGCAACCAGGCGCGACCGAGCGACTCGTCGTCGCGGCCGTGGACCTGTTCACCGAGCAGGGGTACGACGCGACCACGGTGGCGCAGATCGCCGAGCGGGCCGGCGTCACCAAGAGCACCTTCTTCCGGCACTTCTCCGACAAGCGCGAACTGCTGGTCGCCGGGCAGGAGACGCTAAGCCGGCTGCTGGCCGACGGCATCACCGACGCGCCCGCCGGCGCCACCCCGCTCCAGGCGGTCGCCGCCGGCCTGGAGCGCGCGTCGGGCGCCATGGGCCCGGCCAACCGCGAACTCGGCCCGCGCATCAAGGCGGCCGTGGCGGCCAGCACCGAACTCCAGGAGCGCGACGCCCTCAAGAGCGTCGGGCTCGCCGCCGCCATGACCGCCGCCCTCGTCGCCCGCGGCGTCCCCGACCCCACCGCCCACCTCGCCGGCGAGCTGGGCGTCCTCGCCTTCAAACGCGGCTACGCCCGCTGGTCCGCGGCCGACGGCGACGACGCCGCCGAGGGTCTCGCCCCCCACGTGCTGTCCGCCCTGGAGGACCTCCGCGCCGCGACCGCCTCGCTGGGCTGAACGCCTGCGCGGGGCGTGCTCCCGTGCGCCGGGCATGACGGCGTGGACGGCGCGCCGGGCGGCGCGCGGCCGGCGGGGAAGTGATCCGTACGCGCGTCGAGCGCTCTGCCGCCCGGCCGCGCGGCGTGGTGATGATGAGCAGGCCGCACGGGATGCCGTGCGGCGGGTGGACCGTGCGACCGAAGGAGTCCGCGTTGTTGCTGCTCATCTCCCCGGACGGCGTCGAGGAAGCCCTCGACTGCGCGAGGGCGGCCGAACACCTCGACATCGTCGACGTCAAGAAGCCCGACGAGGGATCGCTCGGTGCCAACTTCCCGTGGGTGATCCGGGAGATCCGCGAGGCCGTCCCGGCGGACAAGCCGGTGTCCGCCACGGTGGGCGACGTGCCCTACAAGCCCGGCACCGTGGCCCAGGCGGCGCTCGGCGCCGTCGTCTCCGGGGCGTCCTACATCAAGGTCGGCCTCTACGGGTGCACCACGCCCGACCAGGCCGTCGACGTCATGCGCGGCGTCGTGCGGGCCGTGAAGGAGTACCGGCCCGAGGCGTTCGTCGTCGCCTCGGGATACGCCGACGCGCACCGGATCGGCTGCGTCAACCCGCTCGCCCTGCCGGACGTCGCCCGCCGCGCCGGCTGCGACGCGGCCATGCTCGACACCGCGATCAAGGACGGCACGGGCCTGTTCGACCACCTGCCGCCCGACGTCTGCGCCGACTTCGTCCGCCGCACCCACGACGGCGGGATGCTCGCCGCCCTCGCCGGCAGCGTCAAGGTCGGCGACCTCGGCGCGCTGACCCGGATCGGCACCGACATCGTGGGCGTGCGCGGCGCGGTCTGCGAGGGCGGGGACCGCAACGCAGGAAGGATTCAGCCACGGCTGGTGGCCGCCTTCCGGGCCGAGATGAACCGGCACGCCCGGGAGCACGCGGCCACCGTCGCCGCGGCGGGCTGACAGCGTGACGACCTACCCCCCCGGCCGGACCGCCGGGCCCCGCGCGGGATGCTTCGCGGTCCTCGACCCGGCCACGGGCGAGGCGTTCGACGAGGCCCCCGACCAGCACCCCGACGAACTGGACGCGGTCGTCGCCCGGGCCCGCGCGGCCTGGCACGGCTGGCGCGACGACGACGCCGCGCGCGCCGCCGCCCTGCGCGCGGCGGCCGACGCCGTGGACACGGCCGCCCCGGACCTCGCCGCGCTGCTCACCCGGGAGCAGGGCAAGCCGCTGGCGGAGGCGCTCGCCGAGGTCGCCCGCACCGCGGCGCGGCTGCGGTACTTCGCCGAACCGGCCCCCGAGCCGCAGCCGATCACGGACGGCCGCCCGGTGCGCAGCGAGGTCCGCTGGCGATCGCTCGGCCCCGTCGCCGCGATCGTCCCGTGGAACTTCCCGCTCCAGCTCGCCTCGGCGAAACTCGCGCCCGCCCTCGCCGCCGGCAACACCGTGGTCCTCAAGCCCTCCCCGTTCACGCCGCTGGCCACGCGCATGCTCGCGTCGGTGCTGTCCGGCGCGCTGCCCGAGGACGTGCTCACCGTCGTCACCGGCCGCGAGCCACTGGGCGCGCGGCTCGCCTCCCACCCCGGCATCCGTCACGTGACGTTCACCGGGTCGGTCGCCACCGGGCGCGCGGTCGCGGCCGGCGCGGCGGCGTCCCTCGCCCGGGTCACCCTGGAACTGGGCGGCAACGACGCGGCGATCCTGCTCGACGACGTGGACGTCGACGCGATCGCCGACCGGCTGTTCTGGGCGGCCTTCCGCAACTGCGGCCAGATCTGCATGGCCGTCAAACGCGTCTACGCCCCCGCCCGCCTCTACCCCCGCGTCGTGGAAGCCCTCGCCGCCCGCGCCCGCGGTGTCACCGTCGGCAGCGGACTCGACCCGGCCGTGCGCCTCGGGCCGGTCAACAACGCCCCGCAGCTCGCCCGCGTCGAGGACGTCACGGCCCGGGCGCTGGCCGATGGCGCCCGGGCCGCGGCGGGCGGCCACCGGCTGGACCGGCCGGGGTACTTCCACGCCCCGACGGTCCTCGCCGACGTCCCGCCCACCAGCGCGGTGGTGACGGGGGAGCAGTTCGGCCCGGTCCTGCCGGTACTCGCCTACCGCGACCTCGACGACGCGGTGGACGCGGCGAACGCCACCGGGTTCGGCCTGGGCGGCTCCGTCTGGAGCGCCGACCCCGACCGGGCCGAGCCGGTCGCCGACCGGCTGGAGTGCGGGACGGCCTGGATCAACCACCACGCCGAACTCTCCCTGGCCCAGCCGTTCGCCGGCGCCAAGGACAGCGGCGTCGGCGTGGCGGGCGGACCCTGGGGCCTCTACGGCAACCTGCGGCCGTTCGTCGTGCACCGGCCGGCGGAGGTGTAGGCGGGTGGCCCTGACGTTCGACGCGGCGGTGCTGCGCGGCTACGACAGCGCCTTCGCCGTGGAGGAGGTGGTGCTGCGGACCGGCCCGGCCGACGGCGAGGTCCTGGTCCGGATCGCCGGCTGCGGGATGTGCCGGACCGACCTCGCGGTGCGGGGGTCGGCCGGCCGCTCCCCGCTGCCGGCCGTGCTCGGGCACGAGGGCTCCGGCGTCGTGGTGCAGACCGGCGGCCCGGACACCGGACTGGACCCCGGAGACCACGTGGTGCTGAGCTTCGACTCCTGCGGGCGCTGCCGCACCTGCGCGGCCGGCGCCCCCGCCTACTGCGACTCCTTCGCCGCGCTCAACCTCTTCGGCGGCCGCAGGGAGCACGCGGGCCGGTTCACCGACGCGGCCGGCGGCCCGCTGGCGCCCCGCTGGTTCGGCCAGTCCGCGTTCGCCGAGTACGCGGTGGTCGCCGCGCGCAACACGGTGCGCGTCGACCCGGCGCTGCCGGTCGAACTGCTCGGCCCGCTCGGCTGCGGGTTCCTGACCGGCGCGGGCGCCGTCCTGCACACCTTCCGGGCCGGCCCGGGCGACAGCGTCGTGGTGCTCGGCGCCGGCGCGGTCGGCCTGGCGGCGGTGATGGCCGCGACCGCGGCCGGTGCCACGGTGGTCGCCGTCGACCGGCACCGCGAACGGCTCGCGTCGGCCGAGCGGCTGGGAGCGGTCCCGGTGCCGGCCGCGCCGGCCGGCCTGGCCGCCCGCCTCCGGCGGCTGACCGACGGCGGCGCGGCCTACGCGCTGGACACCACCGCCTCGGCCCGGCTGATCAACGACGCGCTCCAGGCGCTGCGCCCGACCGGCCACCTCGGACTGGTGGCGCGGCTGCACAGCCCGCTGCCGCTGGAGGTGGGGGCACTGGACCGCGGCCGGCGCATCTCCCACATCTGCGAGGGGGACGCGGTGCCGGGCGTGCTGATCCCGCGCCTGATCGGCCTGTGGCAGGCCGGCCGCTTCCCCTTCGACCAACTCATCCGCACCTACCCGCTCGCCGCGGTCAACGACGCCGAACGCGACTGCGACGCGGGACGCGTGGTCAAACCGGTCCTGATCCCGCAGGGCGCGGGCCGGTGACACCGCGGCGCCCCGCCGCCCGCACCAGGCATCCGCCCCGCCCACCGCCCCGCCGCTCGCACTACGCATCCGTCCCTCCCACCGCCCGGAGCACGCACCTGCCCCGCCGCCCGACCCGCCATCCGGCCCCCGCACCCGCCCCGCTCACCGGCCCACCGCGGGCGCGCCGTCCTGCCGGCCCGCCCAGAGCATCCCCGCACACCTGAAGGAGACACATGGTCAGCACGGCACTTCGGAAAACCGGTGGGGAAGACGTCGAGGGAGGCGTCGGCCTGACGGCACTCCTGGTCGCCGCCGCCCGCGCGATCGAGACCCACCGCCTGGACAGCCTCGCCCAGGACGTCTACGCCGAGCACTTCGTGCGGGCCGCGCCGGCCTGCGCCGGATGGCCGGTCCGGATCGGGGAGGTCCCGGACGGCGACACGAACCCGCTGTGGGGGCGGTTCGCGCGCTACTTCGGGCTGCGCACCAGGGTCCTGGACGACTTCCTGCTCAGCTCGGTGCACTCCGGCGGCGCCCGCCAGGTGGTCCTGCTCGGCGCCGGGCTGGACTCGCGCGCCTTCCGGCTGGACTGGCCGGCGGACTGCGCGATCTTCGAACTCGACCGGGAAGGCGTGCTGGCCTTCAAGCACCGGGTGCTGGCCGGCCTCGCGGCCACCCCGCGGGCCACCCGCGTCCCCGTCCCGACCGACCTGCGCGGTGACTGGGTCACGGCGCTGACCGGTGCCGGCTTCGACCCCGCCGTTCCCAGCGTCTGGCTCGCCGAGGGCCTGCTCTTCTACCTGCCCGGTGCCGCCGAGACCTTCCTCATCGAGACCGTGGACCGCCTGACCACCCCCGGCAGCGCCCTCGCGTTCGAGGTGAAGCTCGAACCGGACCTGCTGGAGTACCGCACCAGCCCGCTGTACGTCGCGACGAACCGGCAGATCGGCATCGACCTGCTCACCCTCTTCGACCGGGAGCCGCGCCCCGACTCCGCGGGAGCCCTCGCGGCCATGGGCTGGTCCACGTCCGTCCGCACGCCCTTCGAGTTCAGCCGCGAGCACGGCCGCGGTCCGCTGCCCGAGCCGAACGACGCCCTGGAGGGCAACCGCTGGGTGTTCGCGACCAGGCCGCGTACCTGAGGCGACTCAGCCGAGGCGGCGTACCTGAGGCCGCGTACCTGAGGCGGCGCTCCGACCGGGGCGCCACTGCCGTACGACCACCCAACGGACGCCGATTCCGCCGAGGAACCCGACCGGAAACCGAGCGCTTCCCACGGGCCCGCGCATCCGGCGCCCCGCGCGGCGGGACTCCGCCCGGGCCGCCGGAAACCGGTCGGTGCCGGCTGCACGCGGCGGGGCGGCGGCAAATAGGAATGATTGCGCAAACACCATCGGACAACGGCTCGCCCGCACCCCCGATTTCACCCCCGGCCGCGGCCGCGCGGGGGCAACGTCCCTCGTCCGGGCGTGACTTCGGGTGCGGGCGGGCCGTTGCCCGTGCGGGGCGGGCCGCATTCCGCGATGACACTCCGCCACATTCGGGCGCTGTCCCCGGTATTCGTCACGATGTCGATCCCACCCCCCTTTTCCTCCCCGGGCGGCGCACACACCGAAATACGCCGCCGGATGCCGCGTCGCGATGATCACGCAACCATTACGGTGGCACCGCATCGCGTCCCGACCCCGAAAGGGCGCCGCCGTGCCCTGTGACCTCGGACGTTGTCGCCCCCGGCGCGGTGCGCCGGTCGGCGGCCGCCCGCCGGCGGTCCCGCGCTGATCGTGTGTCGGGCCCCGGGTCGGAGCGGGCGAGGGCGCGCGAAGCCCCTCGTCGGCGGTGCGCAGGCCCCGATTGCGGCCGCCAGGACGCCTCCGCGGATGAGAATGCCACGGATTTTGTCCGCTATGCGTCGTATGGGGAAATTCTCCCCACCGTCAAGGCTTGCCAGATGCGCAATGGTTGCGTAACCATCGGCGTGCGACGACGGACACGTTCGTCTGCTAAGACGTCAGGGGATTTCGACATGGCCAGTAGTGCACCCGCCACGGCGCGGAGCGGCCCGGCGCCCGCGCGTTCCCGCCCGAGAGGGCCCGCGCGGAGCAGGCGCTGGATCGGCTGGGGCTTCGTCGCCCCCTTCGTGGCGGTGTTCGCCCTGGTCTTCCTGGCACCGATCGGCTACTCGATCTACCTGAGCCTGTACCGCAACCAGCTCATCGGCGGCAACCACTTCGTCGGCCTGGACAACTACACCCAGGCGCTGCACGACCACGAGTTCTGGTCGGGCCTGGGCCGGGTCGGCCTGTTCCTGGTCGTGCAGGTGCCCATCATGCTCGGCATCGCGCTGCTGGTGGCGCTGGCCCTGGACAGCGGGCGGCTGTACGGCAGGAACTTCTTCCGGATCTCGATCTTCCTGCCCTACGCGGTGCCGGCCGTGGTCGCCACCCTCATGTGGGGCTTCATGTACGGCAAGCAGTTCGGCCTGGTGCAGAGCATCAACGACCACCTGCACACCTCGATCCCCGACCCGCTCGGCCCGCACTGGGTGCTGGTGAGCATCGGCAACATCGTCACCTGGGAGTTCGTCGGCTACAACATGCTGATCTTCTACGCGGCGCTGCGGGTGGTCCCCTCCTCCCTGTACGAGGCCGCGGCGATCGACGGCGCCGGCCAGTGGCGGGTCATCCGCTCGATCAAGATCCCGGCGATCCGCGGCGCGCTGGTGATCGCGACCGTCTTCTCGACCATCGGCAGCTTCCAGCTCTTCAACGAGCCGAGCATCCTCAAGAGCCTGGCGCCGAACGCGATCACCACCTTCTTCACGCCGAACCTCTACACGTACTCGCTGTCCTTCGGCGGCCGCCAGCACAACTACGCCGCCACGGTCGCGATCCTCATGGGGATCGTCACCATGATCGTCGCCTACGCCGTGCAGTTGCGCGGCATGCGCAAGGAGAACTGAACCGTGGCCGCCGACACCGCCGCCGTCCGCCGCCGGCACCAGCAGCAGGTGCCCCTGCGTGCGCGAAGCCGCGCCCAGCGGCGCGCCTACTCCTCCGACCGGCCGCGGCGCAGCGTGCTGATGACCGTGCTCACCGCCCTGGTGGTGCTGTACACGCTGATCCCGCTGGCCTGGCTGTTCATCAACGCCACCAAGACCCAGCCGAAGCTGATGGACTCCTTCGGCCTGTGGTTCAGCGGCCACTTCGCGCTGTGGGACAACGTCCACCAGACGCTCACCTACGACCACCACATCTTCGTGCGCTGGCTGCTCAACACCCTGCTGTACGTGGTGGTCGGCGCGGGCGGCGCGACGTTCCTGGCGGTCCTGGGCGGGTACGGCCTGGCGAAGTTCGACTTCTCCGGCAAGCGGGCGGTGTTCGCCGTCGTCATCGGGGCGGTCGCGGTGCCCGGCGCGGCGCTGGCCGTCCCGACGTTCCTGATGTTCAGCAAGCTGGGGCTGACCGACACCCCCTGGGCGGTGATCATCCCGTCGCTGATCTCCCCCTTCGGCCTCTACCTGATGTGGGTGTTCGCCTCCGAGGCGATCCCCGACGAGCTGCTGGAGGCCGCCCGCATGGACGGCTCGGGCGAGATCCGCACCTTCTTCCGGATCGCGCTGCCGCTGCTGGCCCCCGGCATCGTCACGGTGCTGCTGTTCACCGTGGTCGCGACCTGGAACAACTACTTCCTGCCGCTGATCATGATCAAGAACCCGCACTGGTACCCGCTCACCATCGGCCTCAACTCCTGGAACGCGCAGGCCGCCACCGCCGGCGGCCAGCCCGTCTTCAACCTGGTGATCACCGGCTCGCTGCTGACGATCATCCCGCTCATCGCGGCCTTCCTCCTCCTCCAGCGGTACTGGCAGTCCGGCCTGGCCGCCGGGAGCGTCAAGGAGTGACCCGTCCCGGGCCGCTCCGGACCACCACGTTCCACGCTTCAGCACCCTCATCACGCACAACGGAGTGACATCAATGAGAACCTCGTCCCTCTCCCGCTTCGCGGGGATGGTGGCCGCGCTCTGCGCCGCCTCGGTCGGTCTGGCCGCCTGCGGCTCGTCCGGTGGTTCCGGCTCGTCCGGCGACAAGACCTCGGCCTCCGACGTCCAGTCCGCGCTGGCCAAGGGAGGGTCGATCACCGTCTGGGCGTGGGAGCCCACCTTGAAGCAGGTCGTCACCGACTTCGAGAAGAAGTACCCGAAGGTGCACGTCAACCTGGTCAACGCCGGCACCGGCAACGACCAGTACACGGCGCTGCAGAACGCCGTCGAGGCCGGCAAGGGCGTCCCTGACGTCGCGCAGATCGAGTACTACGCGCTCGGCCAGTTCGCGCTGTCGAAGTCCCTCACCGACCTGAGCGGCTACGGCGCCAAGGACCTCAAGAGCACCTACTCCACCGGGCCGTGGAACTCCGTCAACGTCGACGGCGGCGTCTACGCGCTGCCGATGGACTCCGGTCCGATGGCGCTGTTCTACAACAAGAAGGTCTTCGACAAGTACAAGTTGCCGGTGCCCACCACCTGGGAGCAGTACCTCGACGACGCCCGCAAGCTGCACAAGGCCGACCCGAAGGCGTACATCGCCAACGACACCGGTGACGCCGGCGAGACCACCAGCCTCATCTGGCAGGCCGGCGGCAAGCCCTACTCGGTCGACGGCAGCAACGTCTCGATCGACTTCTCGAAGGACTCCGGCACCGCCACCTACACCAAGGTGTGGCAGCAGCTCATCTCCGAGCACCTGCTCGCGCCGGTGACCGGCTGGACCGACCAGTGGTACAAGGGCCTGGGCGACGGCACCATCGCCACCCTGGCCACCGGCGCGTGGATGCCGGCCAACTTCGCCTCCGGCGTGAAGGACGCGGCCGGCGACTGGCGGGTGGCCCCGCTGCCGCAGTGGCAGGCCGGCGCGAACGCCAGCGCCGAGAACGGCGGCAGCTCGCTCGCGGTGATGAAGGCCAGCAGCAAGAAGGACCTCGCCTACGCCTTCCTGCAGTACGCGAACCAGGGCGCCGGCGTGCAGACCCGGATCTCCAACGGCGCGTTCCCGGCCACCACCGCGGACCTGGACTCCGCGTCCTTCCAGGACCAGAAGTTCGCCTACTTCGGCGGCCAGCAGGCCAACAAGGTCTTCGCCCAGTCCGCCAAGGACGTGCTGCCGGGCTGGTCCTACCTGCCCTACCAGGTCTACGCCAACTCCGTCTTCAACGACTCCGTCGGCAAGGCGTACACCTCGGGCACGCCGCTGACCTCCGCGCTGGAGGCATGGCAGAACAAGTCGATCTCCTACGGCAAGGAACAGGGCTTCAGCGTCAAGTGACGCCCGCTCAGCAAGGGTGCCGCGGGGCCCGCCTGACGGGCGGTCCCCGCGGCAGCCGGACCCGGCGCCGGGGAAGCCGCCCCGGCCCGGCGACGGCGCCATCCGTAGACTGTGGCATCGGCCATCGTAAGAGCCCGGCCAGCGGGCGAAGGTGCAGGCAGCAAGTGACCGACAGCGAAACAGCCGAGCAGGGCGACACCGCTCGGCTCCGGCCCGGGCCGGCCACCGCCCAGCGGCGGCGCCGCAGCGCGTCGATGGCGGACGTGGCCCGGCTCGCGGGGGTCTCCGCGCAGACCGTCTCCCGGGTGTCCAACGGCGCGCCCGGCGTGGTCGACGCCACCCGCCAGCAGGTGCTGGCCGCGATGAAGGAGCTGGGCTACCGGCCCAACTCCGCCGCCCGGGCCCTCAAGAGCGGCCGGTTCCACACGATCGGCGTCATCCTGTTCAACATCTCCACCACCGGCAACACCCGCACGCTGGAGGCCATCGCGACCTCCGCCGCGGCCGAGGGGTACGCCATCACGCTGCTGCCGGTCGCCGCGGCGACCCAGGACAGCGTGCGCGGCGCGTTCACCCGGATGGGAGAACTCGCCGTCGACGGCATCATCATGCTGATGGAGGCCCACCTGCTGGACGCCTCCACGGTGACGCTGCCGCCGCGAGCCCTGGCCGTCGTCGCCGACTCCAACGCCGGCGACCGCTACCGCGTGGTCGACACCGACCAGGTCGGGGGCGCGCAGGCGGCCGTCCAGCACCTGCTCCAGCTCGGACACGACACGGTCTGGCACGTCGCCGGCCCCGCGGACTCCTACTCCGCGGAGCGGCGGGTCGAGGCGTGGCGCTCGGCGCTCCAGTCCCGGCGCCGCGAGGTGCCCGAACCGCTGCGCGGCGACTGGACGGCCGACTCCGGCTACCGGGCCGGACTCCAGCTCGCCGAGGAACCCGACTGCACCGCCGTCTTCGTCGCCAACGACCAGATGGCGCTGGGCCTCCTGCGGGCCCTGCACGAGCACGGGCTGCGGGTCCCGGAGGACATCAGCGTGGTGGGGTTCGACGACCTGCCCGAGGCCGGCTCCTTCCTGCCCCCGCTCACCACCGTCCACCAGGACTTCTCCGAGGTCGGACGGCGCTGCGTGGAAGAGCTGCTGGCGCAGATACGCAACGACCAGGAGGCGACCGGCACCACGCTGGTGCCCACCCGGCTGGTCACCCGCGCCAGCACCGCCCCTCCGCGCAGCACGCGCTGAGCCGCACCCGCGGCCGACCGACACCGGACCCCCGGTGCGCGCCGGGCCCTTCGGCGCGCCCGGACCGACCCGCGCACACCGATGGTTGCGCAACCATCCCCTTGCTTCGACGACGCTCCCCGGAAGGAGCAGGACCCCATGCCCCAGGAACTGCGGATCGAACCCGACGGTTTCCGGCTCGACGGCGAACCGTTCCGCATCATCTCCGGCGGCCTGCACTACTTCCGGGTCCACCCCGAGCAGTGGGCCGACCGGCTGCGCAAGGCCCGCCTGATGGGCCTGAACACCATCGACACCTACGTGCCCTGGAACCTGCACCAGCCGCGCCCCGGCGCCGAACTGGACCTGGCCGGCATGCTCGACCTGCCCCGGTTCCTCGAACTCGCCGCGGCCGAGGGCCTGCACGTGCTGCTGCGCCCGGGCCCGTACATCTGCGCGGAGTGGGAGGGCGGCGGGCTGCCGTCCTGGCTGCTGGCGCGGCAGGACGTCCGGCTGCGCAGCAACGACGCCGGCTACATGGCCGCCGTCGAGGACTACTTCCGGGCCCTGCTGCCGGTGGTCGCCCCGCACCTGGCGAGCAACGGCGGCCCGGTGCTGGCCGTCCAGGTCGAGAACGAGTACGGCGCCTACGGCGACGACACCGGTCACCTGCGGCGGATCGCCGACCTGCTCCGGGACGGCGGCGTGGACGTGCCCCTGTTCACCTGCGACCAGCCCGGCGACCTCGCCCGCGGCGCCCTGCCCGGCGTGCTCGCGACCGTCAACCTCGGCAGCCGCGCCGCCGCCGGCCTCGCCGCCCTGCGCGCGCACCAGCCGCAGGGGCCGCTGATGGTCGCCGAGTTCTGGAACGGCTGGTTCGACCGCTGGGGCGGCGTCCACGTGGTGCGCGACGCCGCCGACGCGGCCGCCGAACTCGACGCCGTCCTGGCCTCCGGCGCCTCGGTGAACCTCTACATGTTCCACGGCGGCACCAACTTCGGCTTCACCAACGGCGCCAACGACAAGCACACCTACCGGCCCACCGTCACCTCGTACGACTACGACGCGCCGCTCGACGAGGCCGGCGACCCCACCCCGAAGTACGCGGCCTTCCGCGAGGTGATCGCCCGTCACGCGCCCGTGCCGGACGAGGCCGCGCCGCCGCCCGCGAAGAAGCTGAGCGTCCTGGGCGTCACCCTGGACCGCACCGCCCCGCTGCTGGACGGCGCGCCCCTGCTCGGCGACGCCGTCCGCGGCCCGCGCCCGCTGTCCATGGAGGAACTCGGCCAGGACTTCGGGTTCGTGCTCTACGGGACGACGCTCGCCGAGCCGGGACCGGCGGTGCTCTCCCTCCAGGACGTGCGCGACCGCGCCCAGGTGTTCGTCGACGGGCAGCCGGCCGGTGTGCTGGAGCGCGAGGGACACGAGCCGGCGGTGGCCTTCACGGTGCCGCGCGCCGGCGCCCGCCTGGAGGTCCTGGTGGAGAACCAGGGCCGCGTCAACTACGGCCAGGCGCTGCACGACCGCAAGGGCCTGCTCGGCGAGGCGCGGCTGGACGGCGCCGTACTGCGCGACTGGACCAGCCGCCCGCTGCCGCTCACCGCGGCGAGCCTGGAACGGCTGGAGTTCACCGCGGCCGACCGCCCCCCCGTCGGCCCGGCCTTCCACCGCGGCGTGTTCGACGTGGAGACCCCGGCCGACACCTACCTCGACCTGACCGGCTGGACCAAGGGCAACGCCTGGATCAACGGGTTCCCGCTCGGCCGCTTCTGGTCCCGCGGCCCGCAGGCCACCCTCTACGTGCCGGCGCCGGTCCTGCGCGCGGGTGCCAACGAGGTCGTCGTGCTGGAACTGCACACCGCCGCCCGGACCACGGTGGCGCTGCGCGACACGCCCGACCTCGGCCCCGAGGAGGAGTGAGGCGGGCGGGCCGAGGCCGCGGTCACTTGGACTCCAGCCGGCCCAGCGGATGGGAACCGCCGGCCAGCTCGGCCCGCGCCGCGTCCCAGTCGCCGTCGCCGGTGCCCGTCACATGGCGAAGGTAGGCCAGGGTGACGTGCTGGACAAGGGCGAGGCGGTCCGGGTCCTCGTCGGTGGTCTCGGCCGCGCCGTAGCCGGAGATGCCGCCGAGGAAGTGCCGGCCGCCGTACACCGTCAGGAGGCTCCTCGCGCCGGGGCCGAGGGTGTACGGCTCGGCGGTCCAGGCCGGGCCCCGGGTGGACAGCGGCAACTCGTCCCGGTCGCCGGCGACCACCAGCCCCGGCGCGGTGATCGCCGAGAAGTCCTGGCCGACCAGCCAGGGCACGTGCTCGCGGGCGTACGGCGTCAGGTCGTCGCCGCCCCGGCCCGCGGTGGCCAACTGGATGCTCGCCGTGACGCGCGGGTCGGACAGGTCCTGAACCCGTCCGGTCAGCGGGTCGGTGACGCGCTGACCGACGAGGAGGCCGGCGGTCTGACCGCCGAAGGAGTGCCCGGCCGCCACCACCCGGCTCCGGTCCACCCGCCCGGCCAGGCCGGGCAGCGCCGCCTCCAGGGTGCCGAGTTCGTCCAGGACGCGGCGCATGTCCCGCACGCGGTGCAGCCACAGGTTGGGGCGGCGCGGGTCGTCCGGGGCGAGGTCGAGGCGCTTCGCGTCCAGGTGGGTGGGCTGGACGACCACGAATCCGCGCGAGGCCCAGTGGGCGGCCAGCGGCGCGTAGCCGTCGAGGTCCGAGCCGAAGCCGTGCGCGAACAGCACGACCGGCAGGCCGGTGCCGGTGACCGGTGCGCTGACGCGCACGTGCAGGTCGGTGCCGCGGTCCGGCGCCGGCAGTACGACGGGGCCGACCGACACGGCGGCGACGGGGGAGGGGCCGGTCAGACCGGTCGTCTCGTAGCGGGGCATGGGCGCGCTTCTCTCCTCGGGGTCCCGCGCGTGCGGAATGCGGCGGGGCGTGGCTACGCTAAAACCTGACGTTGACGTCAGGGGCAAGATGCCGCGGCCCCCGTCCTGCGGCGGACCGCCGCACCCCGCCGACAGGAGAAGAGATGCGCGTCGGAGAACTCGCCGCCCGGACCGGGGTCAGCGTCCGGGCGCTGCGCTACTACGAGGAACAGCACCTGCTCACCGCCGAGCGCAGCGCCAGCGGGCAGCGCCACTACCCGGACGGTGCGGTCGACCGGGTCCGCCTGATCCAGGAGTTGTACGCCGCCGGGCTGTCCAGCAGGACCATCGTGGAACTCATGCCGTGCGTGGTCGAGGGGCGCGCCACGCCCGAACTGCTTGACCGCCTCGCGGCCGAGCGCGAGCGGGTCGACCGGCGCGTCACCGACCTGCTGCGCACCCGGGACCGGCTCGACGCGGTGATCGGCGGCGCGTCCGGGAACCTGCGCACCGGCGTCTCCTGCCGCGCGCGGTCCGCCGCCGGGGCACCCCCTGCCGAGGCATCCTCCGCCGGGACATCCCCCGACCGGGCCGTTTGACTTAATTGAACGACCGTACAAAGAATGGAGGCGGTCGCCGACGGCGCGTCGCGAGGCGCGCGCCCGTCCCCAGTGAGGAGCACACCCATGTCACGAGTCGTCATCTTCGACGAGACCGGCGGACCCGAGGTCCTGCACGTCGTGGACGAACCGGCCGGCGAACCCGGACCCGGCGAGGTGCGCGTGCGGATCGAGGCGTTCGCGGTCAACCGGCTCGACGCGCTGGTGCGCGCCGGGACCGCCCCGATGCCGGCCCGGCTGCCGCACGCCCGCCTGGGCTGCGAGGGCACCGGCACGATCGACGCGGTCGGCCCTGGCGTCGAGGGACTCGCCGAGGGCGACGCGGTCCTGATCACCGCCGTCCCCGACATGACCGCGGGCGGCACCTACGCCGAGACCGTCGTGCTCCCCGCCGCCAGGGTGATCGAGCGGCCCGCGGGCCTGGGCGCCACCGAGGCGGCCGCGCTGTGGGTGGCGTACTCCACCGCCTACGGCGCGCTCGTGGAGAAGGCCGGGACCCGGCCGGGCGACCACGTCCTGATCACCGCCGCGTCCGGCACGGTGGGCCTGGCCGCCCTCCAGATCGCCCGGCAGATCGGGGCCGTCCCGCTGGCCGTCAGCCGCCACGCGGCGAAGAGGGACGCGCTGCTGGCCGCCGGCGCGGCCGCCGTCGTCGCCACCGACGAGGAGGACGTCGTCGAGGCCACCCGCCGGCACACCGGCGGCGCGGGCGCCGACGTCGTCCTCGACTCCGTCATGGGCCCCGGCCTCGCCGCCCTCGCCAACGCCACCAGGCGCTTCACCGGCACCCTGGTCACCGTCGGCTGGCTCGACCCGCGGCCCGCGCCCTACCCCGGCAACGCCATCACCACCCACCGGTACATGAGCTTCGAGCACACCCTCGACCCGGTCGCGGTACGCCGCATCGCCGCGTTCCTGCGCGCCGGTCTGCGTACCGGGGCGCTGCACCCGGCCGTGGACCGGGTGTTCGCGCTGGAGGACGTCGTGGCCGCCCACCGCTACCTCGAGGAGGGGCAGCAGGGCCCCGGCAAGATCGTGGTGACCGCCGGGTGATCACCAGGTGACCGCACGCCCGGCGCACCGGTGGCCGCCGGTGGCGGAGACTGGTACCCGGCACCGGGGTGCGGCCGGCACCGGCGTCCGGGAAGCGGCGGCCGGGACGGCCGGCGTCCGGGAGAGCCGGCGGCCGCGCACCGGCGGGCCGTGACACACATGGAGGTGGCGATGGCGGGGCGTCCCGTGGACCACGAGCGGCGGGCCGAACTGCTCGACGCGGTCGTGGACCACACGGTGGAGCACGGGTTCAACGACCTGTCCTGGCGGCCGGTCGCGGCCGCCCTCGGGGTCTCGCCGACCACCCTGGTCCACCGCTTCGGCTCCAAGGAGCAGATGCTCCAGGCGGTCCTGGGCCGGCTGCGCGAGCGGATCCTCACCGCTACCGCTACCGCTACCGCTACCGCTACCGCTACCGGCAAGGCCACCGCCCCCGCCGGGCCGGGCGGCCTGGAGGCCGCCGCGCGCGCGGTCTGGCAGCGGACCTCCGACCCCGGCCAGGGCCCCGAGTTCCGGCTGTTCTTCGCGGTCTACGGACGCGCCCTCCAGGACCCGGAGCAGTTCGCGGACTTCCTCGGCCACGTCGTGGCCGACTGGAGCGAGGTCCTGCGGGAGGCACAGGGCCCGGACGCCGACCCGGCACTTGCGGCGCGCACCGCCACCCTCGTCATCGCCACGATCCGCGGCCTGCTGCTCGACCTGCTCGCCACCGGCGACCGGGCGAGGGTCCAGGACGCCGCGGAGGCGTTCCTGGCGACCCTGCGCCCCGCCGGCGGCGCGTCCGGCGACCCGGCAACCGAACCCCCGCCCCGCGCCGGCACACCCGCCACAGGTGACACGGCGTCCGGGTAGGCCCGCCGTTCCGGTCACCCGGAAGGGCGAGGGGCGACGCGGTGGCGGAGACCCCCCGGGCTCTGGTGCGTCGGCCGCGCAAGCGGGCGGGGATGACGCGGTTCCAGCCCGCCGAGCGCGCCGGGTCGGGCGAGCGGACGACCGGCCGGATCGCGAACGACAAGCCGTTCGACCACCCTGCTCGTGCTGCCGGTGCTCGACGACCGACGCGCGCGTGCGAGGCGGGGACCCATGGCCGCCAGGCGGGCAGCGGCAAGGCAGGGTCTCAAGCTCAGGTCCAGGGTGAGACTCAGGTCGAGGGCGGTCTCCGGGGCGGTGCTGCCGGTGGCGGGCGCCTGGCCCTGCTGGCCGCGGCCGCGCTGGCCGCCGCGGCCGCCTCGCGCCCGCTGCCGCGCCTGAGGAACCGTCAGCGCCGCGGCCGCGACGACTGATCCGCGCCTCCCGCGGCGAGGGGCCGTCCACCGGCGGCCGGCGCGGCGGGTCGGACGACGGCGGCCGTCACGTCGGCCGAGCAAGCCCGATGCCACCGGCTCGCACCCCCGACTGAGCGCGGCGGCGACCGCGGCCGTCACACCCCGCTCAGCCGCGCGTCGATCACCGACAGCACGCTCGCGGGATCGGCGTCCAGGAAGAAGTGCCCGCCGGCCATGGCCAGCACCTCGCTTCCCGGACCGCCGAAGGCGGCCCAACCGCGCATGGCGGCCTCGCCGTCGATCGGGTCCTCCTGCCCGTACATCGCGGTCACGGGAACCGTCGTGGGCGCCCCGTGCACGTCCTCCCACAGCTCGGCGAGCCGGATCTGGGCCTGGAGGGACGGGAAGAGCGACCGCATCAGGGCAGGGTGGTCCAGGACGACGGTCGGCGTGCCGCCCAGCTTCCGCAGCGACGCCACGAACCCGTCGTAGGGCTGCTCGTGCATGTAGGGGCGGTCCTGCGGCCACTGCGGGCTGCGGCACCCGCCGACGAACAGCCGCCTGGTGGCGCCCGGATACCGGTCGGCCGCAAGCCGGGCCAGCTCGTAACCGAGCCGCGCGCCGAAGCTGTGCCCGTAGAAGGCGTGCGGCTGCTCCAGGAGCGGTTCGAGCGCGGCGAAGGCGTCGGCGGTGAGAGCCGTCCAGTCCTCGTGCGGCTTCTCGCTGATCCGGTGGCCCTGGCCGGGCAGCGCGACCGCGACGACCTCAATGCGCGGGTCCAGCGCCTCCGCCCACGTGTGGAAGGAGTGCGGGCTGCCGCCCGCGTAGGGCAGGCAGAACAGCCGGATGCCCGGGGGCACGGGCGGCTCCCCGAACGTCAGCACCCAGGGGTTGCCGGACTCCACCATCTCCGGACCTTCCACATAGTCCACGGTTGTGTCGCGGAGGACGCCCTCGGCGATCTCCCGCAGCTCTCGGCGGACAGGTCGTCCGGCAGCAGCGAGTCCTCACCGTACCGTTGCCGGGACCGGACGATCAGTAGCATCGCCGGGAGCGAAGCGCCGTCATCCGCGCGGGAACCGGCGCTCGCGCCCGCCCGCCCCGCGCCCCGCGTCGTTCGGCCGGTCCCGGCCGCGCCAGGTGTGCCGACGGCTCCCGGCCCGGCCTGCGTTGAACCGCCCTGACGAGGCGTCACCTCCGCTCACGGGCGGGCGGACGGCCCGCGCCGCCCCATCGCCCTGCGCCGCCGAGCCGTCCCTGCGCCGCCCCACCGTCCCGCGCCGCCGCGCCGCCCGGCCGGCGGCAAATGTGGGTGGCCAGCACCCATGCCGTCGGGTGCCCTGCCGGGTTCCAATCAGGCGGGTGCCTGGCCTGGTGCCCGGACCGTCTCGTATCCGGTCGGCGGACCGGCCTCACCGGCCGCACCGGAGGGTGAGGGAGGTTGCGGCGGTGACGCAGCAGGTGCTGGGTGAGGGCGTGGCCGCGAAGCGCCCGCTGGCGATGCCCTGGGAGCGGCGGGGGCGCGCGGCCCTGGAAGGCGCGTGGTGGGCGCGGGCGCTGCGCCTGGACGAGCGCTGCGCGGCCGGTGTCCCCGCGGTGGACCTGGCCGAGGGCACGGACGCCCGACGGCTGGCGGACCTGCGGATGGCGCGCTGGCGCGCGGCCTTCGCCGACCTGGCCGCCGACACGGTGGACCGCCAGGCCGCCGCGTACGGCTGCACGCCGGTGGACCTGTGGCGGCTGCTGGGGGAACCGCCGGAGGACCTGGCACGGCGGGTCCCCCGGCCCGGGTGGGCGCGGGACGTGGAGCGGGTGGCCGCCTCCGCGGGAGACGGCCGGGGCGAGGGCGAGGGGCCGGAACCCGCCTGGGGGACGGGCTGGCAGCGGGACTTCGCCCGGATCCTGGACCCGTTCGTGTGTGAGGCCGTACGCCTGTTCCACGCCGCGGTCGGCGCGGACATCGGCACCGAAGCCGCCACCGGCACGGACATCGCCACCGCCGCCACCACCGGCACCCGCGACCGTGCCGCCGAGGAGGCGCGCCGCGCGGACCTCCCCGCGGTCGTCGCGTCGGTACGGCGCGAGGCGGCACGGCAGTCGGTCCAGTTGGCGATGCGGGTCCTCGTCATGGAGCTGAACGTCCTGCGGGTGACGGGCCGGCTGGAGGGCGACACGCCCGAAGCGCGGTTCGCGTCGTTCGTCCGCCACTTCCGCCGCCCCGAGGGACTCGCCGAACTGCTGGACGAGTACGCGGTGCTGGCGCGGTCGCTGGTCGCCGCCGCGGAACGGGTCGCGCAGGTGCACGCCGAGTTCCTCCGGCGGCTCGCCGCCGACCGTCCGTCGCTCGCCGCGGAGCTGTTCGGCGGAACGGACCCGGGCCCGCTGGCCGCCCTCGACCTCGGACGGGGGGACACCCACGCCGGCGGCCGGTCCGCGGGGATCGCCACCTTCGCGTCGGGCGCGCGCGTCGCGTACAAGCCGCGCCCCGCCGCCCTGCACCGGCACGTGGCCGAGGTGGTGGAGCGGTGCAACGCCGTGCTGCCGGCGGGGACGGAACTGCGGGTGCCGGCCGTCGTGGACCGCGGGGACCACGGCTGGAGCGAGTTCATCACGGCGGCGCCGTGCCCGGACGCCCCGGCGGCGGCGCGGTACTTCCGGCGGCAGGGCGCGCTGCTGGCGGTGCTGCACGTCCTGGGCGGCGTCGACTTCCACTTCGAGAACCTGATCGCGGCGGGGGACCGGCCGGTACCGATCGACCTGGAGACGCTGCTGTGCGCCGACCTGCCGCGCCCGTCCGGCAGCGGGGTCCACGACACCGATCCCGCGGCGCACGCGTACCGCGAGTCGGTGGGCCGGGTGGGGCTGCTGCCGGCGGTGATCGTGGGCGCGGACGGGCAGGCGTTCGACGCGGGCGGGATGGGAGGCGGCGCCGACGCCGCCCTGCCGTACCGGATCGCGGGATGGGCGGGCGCCGGCACGGACACCATGCGCCTGGAGCGGGTCACGCCGGTCCTGCGCGACGCGGCGAACCGCCCCCGGCTGGACGGTGTGGAACTGGACGCGGTGCGCTACGCCGCCGACCTGCTCGCGGGCTACCGCGGCTGCTACGAGGCGCTGGCCCCGTCGGCGGCCGGACTCCTCGCGCCGGAGCGGTTCGCCGCCGACCCCGTGCGGGTGATCCCGCGCCCCACCCACGAGTACTCGGTGCTGCTCGCCGAGACCACCCATCCCGACGTGCTGCGGGAGGCACTGGACCGCGAGCAGGTGTACGCGGTGCTGTGGGCCAGGGGCGCCGCCGACCCGCTCCGCGCGCGCCTGACCCGGTTCGAGGTGGCCGACCTGTGGGCCGGCGACGTCCCGCTCTTCACGACGCTGGCCGGGGAGCGCGAGGTCCGGGCGGCGGACGGCACCCCGGTGGGGGAACTGCTGCCGGAGTCCGGGGTGGACCTGGTCCGCCGTACCCTCGGCGCCCTGG
Source organism: Streptomyces sp. SN-593 (assembly GCF_016756395.1). Classification (NCBI taxonomy): domain Bacteria; kingdom Bacillati; phylum Actinomycetota; class Actinomycetes; order Kitasatosporales; family Streptomycetaceae; genus Actinacidiphila; species Actinacidiphila reveromycinica. Next base: position 34,095 of record NZ_AP018365.1, on the reverse strand, counting down.
GCGGCCGCCACCTGGCCGAGCAGGAGTGGATCATCGCGGCCCAGTTGGCGACCCGCGCCGACACCGGGGCGGGACCCGAGGGGAGGGCCGCCGAACGGGCCGGGGTCCCCGCGTCCCCCGTGCCGGCGCCAGGGGGACCGGCGGACCTGGCGGAGCGGGCGCTGGCCCAGGCGGACGCCATCGCGGACCGGCTGTCGGCGACGGCCTACCGCGACGGCCCCCGGGTGGGCTGGCTGGGGCTGGACCTGGCGGAAGACACCCGCTGGTCGGTGCGCCCGCTCGGCATGGACCTCTACAACGGGTACGGCGGGGTCGCGCTGTTCCTGGCCCAGCTCGCCGCGGTCACCGGTGAGGAGCGGCGCGCGGCGCAGGCCCTAGCCGCGCTGGCGCCCGTGGCGGGCCGGGCGCGGGAACTGCTGGCGGACCCCGACGGGCAGGACCCCGAGGGACTGCCCGGCGCCTTCACCGGAGCCGGCGGCCTCGCCTACGTCCTGGCGGCGTGCGGGAAACTGCTCGGCGGCACGGCGGCGGCGGACGCCGCGGCTCTGGCGGGTCCCCTGCTGGAGATGATCCGGCGCGGGCTGGGCCCGGAGGCGGGACACGACGTCATCAGCGGCATCGCCGGCTGCCTCGCGGTGGCCGAGGCGCTGGCCGGTGAGGCGGACGAGGGCGCGGCGGGGGAGCAGGCCGGGGAGCGGGCCGGGGCGCCGGGGGGGAAGGCCGCCGCGCGGGCGGGCGGCCTCGGGCGCGCCGCCCGCGCGCTCGCTGAGCGGTGCGTCGAGGTGCTGCTGGCCGGCGCCGTTCCCGAGGACGGCCACCTGTCCTGGCCGGGCCCGGACGGCCGCGCCCTGCTGGGTTTCTCGCACGGCGCATCCGGCATCGGCTGGGCGCTGCTCCGGCACGCCCGGCGCAGCGGCGACCAGGAGGCGGCCGCCGCAGCGCGGCGCGCCTTCGCGTTCGAGCGCGCGGGCTTCGACCCGCGCACGGGCAACTGGCCCGACCGCCGCTACGACCCGCCGGGGAACCTGTTCGCGTGGTGCCACGGCGCGCCGGGCGTGGGCCTGGCGCGGGCGGCCGCCGCCGACCCGGGCGACGAGGACGCGCGGGCGGACCTGCGGCGCGCGCTGGCCGGCACGGCCGCCTTCAGGAGGCAGGGCAACGACAGCCTGTGCCACGGCGAGTCGGGCAACCTCGAACTGTTCGCCGCGGCGCGCGACCTGGGCTGGGAGCGGGGCCGCCTGGAATGGCGCGAGCGGGCCGCCGCGCTGGTCGCCCGCATCGAGCGGAACGGCCCGGTCTGCGGGACCCCGGGCGGCATCGCGACTCCCGGCCTCATGACCGGCCTGTCCGGAGTCGGCCACGGGCTGCTGCGCGTGGCCGCTCCCGACCGGGTCCCCCCGGTCCTCCTGCTCCCGCCGGTGTGACCGGCGGGCCGCGGAGGGCGCGCGGGTGCGCCCTCCGCGGGGCTCCCCGTCCGGCACGGGCGGGGAGCGGTGGTTACCGACGAGAAGGGAAGTGAGAGCTGTGGAGAACGACATCGTGCGCGCCTGGAAGGCGTACGCCGAGCCGGGTGTGGCCGTGAGCGGTCCGCTGGAGGCGCTGGACGTCCGGGACGTCGTCAAGGGCGGTGGCGTCATCGGGAGCTGGGAGGGCACGTTCAGCTGCTGCGACACCACCATCTGCGCGGGCTGCACCGGCTTCTGACCGTCGGGGCGGCCGCTGTGAGCCGCCCCCCGCGCGACTGACGAGAAGGGAGGTGACACCCATGGAGAACGACATCGTGCGCGCCTGGAAGGCGTACGCCGAGCCCGGCGTGGCCGGCGGCGGTCCGCTTCAGGCGCTCGACGTCCAGGACGTCGTCCAGGGCGGGAGCGTCGTGGCGAGCTGGCAGGGCTCGTTCAGCTGCTGCGACACCACGCTGTGCTCGGACTGCTCGATCAACTGATCGTCCGGCGGCTCGCGGGCCCCGCCCCGGTGACGGGACGGGGCCCGTACGCGTCCTCCCCGGTGGACGCGCCGGGCGTCTCATCGACGTATGGTTGACATGTCATCCAGTTGGGTTATGGTGGTTGAAGATTGAACCGCAGGGTGGCCGTCCGGCCATCCGGAAGCAGCAAGGAGCGTGTCATGGGACAGTTGGACGGCAGGACGGCCGTGGTCACCGGCGGTACGAGCGGGATCGGGCTCGCCGCGGCGGAGCGCTTCGCCCGGGAGGGCGCGCACGTCTACGTCACGGGGCGCCGCAAGGACTCCCTGGACCGGGCGGTCGCGCAGATCGGCGGGAACGTGACGGCCGTCCAGGCCGACAGCGCCGACCTCGCGGACCTCGACCGGCTCTACGCCACCGTCGCCGAGGCCGGGCACCGTATCGACGTGCTGTTCGCCAACGCCGGCGGCGGCGCGTTCGCCAGGCTGGAGGACGTGACCGAGGAGCACTTCGAGGCGACGTTCGGCACGAACGTCAAGGGGACGCTGTTCACCGTCCAGAAGGCGCTTCCGCTCCTGGTGGACGGGGCGTCGGTGATCCTGACCGGCTCGACCGCGGCCGCGGTCGGCAGCGAGGCGTTCGGCGTCTACGGCGCGTCCAAGGCGGCCATCCGCTCCTTCGCCCGGACCTGGGCGAACGAGCTGCGCGGCCGCGGCATCCGCGTCAACACGATCTCCCCCGGACCGATCACGACCCCCGGGCTCAACGGCCTGGCCCCCGACGAGGAGCAGGCCGCCCAACTGCGCGAGACGCTCGCCGCCGGGGTCCCGCTGGGCCGTATGGGGCGGCCCGAGGAGGTCGCGAGCCTCGCGCTCTTCCTCGCCACGGCGGAGTCCAGCTTCATCACCGGCACCGAGATGTACGTCGACGGTGGCGCCAACCAGGTCTGAGCGCCCGCGCGGCGGGGCGAAGGGCGCGGGCGTGCCGGCGGCCCCCCTCTCGTACGATGCGTGCATGGACACGGCACCGCGTTGGCTCACCCCGGTCGAGGAGCGCGCGTGGCGGGGCATGATGCGGATGCACGATCTGGTGGTGAGCGAGGCCGGCCGGGTCATGCAGGAGGAGTTCGGGCTGTCGGGCGCCGACTACGCGGTGCTGGCCGAGTTGAGCCGCCTCCGCGACGGCCGGCTGCGCATCCTCGAACTCACCAAGGTGCTCGGGTGGGAGAAGAGCCGGGTGTCCCACCACCTCGGGCGGATGGTCAAGCGCGGCCTGCTGGCCCGCGAGGAGTGCGCGGAGGACGGACGCGGGGCGTACGTGGCGGTCACTCCCGAAGGCCGTGCGGCGATAGAGGCGGCCGCGCCCCGGCACGTGGAGGACGTCCGGCGGCTGCTGCTGGACCACCTCACCCCGGGCCAGATCACGATGCTGGCCGAGATATCCGAGACGGTCATCGGAAAGAGCGCCACGGACCGCTGACCCGGGCCGCCGCGGTCGCGGCGGGTCGGAGTTCCCCGGCCGTATATAGATGACGCGTCATCCAAAGCGGGTTCGGACGTCGTACCGGTGCCGCGTGGAGTCGTGAAGCCCTCGGCCGTGGGGGACCGTGAACTGTGCATGGGAAAGCGAGGAGTCATGCCGAATGCCGTGGTGCTGTCCGCGTTCGGGCCGCCGGAGGTCCTGCGCTGGGCGCGGGTGCCGCTGCCGGAGCCGGCCGAGGGCCAGATCAGGATCAAGGTGGCCGCGGCCGGGGTCGGTCCGACCGATCTCGACCTGCGGTCCGGCCGTCTGAAGGCGTTCCCGCTGGAGCCGGACGCCGTGCTGGGTTTCGAGGTCGCGGGGACGGTCGACGCCGTGGGCCCGGGTGTGACGGGCACCTTCGTCGGTGACGATGTCGCGGCGCTGCTCTTCGGCCTGGGCGGCTACGCGGAATACGCGCTGGCCTCGATCTGGACGCCCAAGCCCGCCCCGGTGTCCTTCGTCGACGCCGCGGCCCTGCCGAGTTCCGCGGAGGCGGCCGCCGGGGTGCTGCGGCAGCTCGGCGTCACGGCGGGGGAGACGCTGCTGCTCCTGGGCGGCGGCGGTTCGGTGGGCGTCATCGCCACCCAACTCGCCGTCGCCCAGGGGGTGAAGGTGATCAGCGCGGTCGGTGCCCGGGACGACGCGCTGGCCGCCCGGTTGGGTGCCACCCCGGTCCGCTACGGGCCCGGGCTGGTGGCGGAGGTCCGGCGGGCGGGCGGTGTCCAGGCCGTCTTCGACGCGGCCGGGCGGGGAGCGCTGGCGGACGCGGTCGAACTGGCCGGGGGACCGGAACGCGTGATCACCCTGTCCGACCCCGCCGCGGCCGACTTCGGCGTCACCCTCTCCCACCCCTCCCCGGACCGTGCGCCGGGAGCCCTCGCCGAGACCATGGCGATGCTCGCCGACGGCCGGCTGGTGATGCGCGAGCGCATGACCCTCCCCATGGCGCAGGCCGCGCGCGCCCACCGCCTCCTGGAGAGCGGCGAGGTGCGCCGGCGGATCGTCCTCACGCTCTGACGGCCCTGCGGCCCTGCGGCCCTGCGGCCCTGCGGCCCTGCGGCCCGCCCGGCCGTCATGGACGGCGGCGCGCCCCGGTGCGTGCGGATCGGTCCCGGGGCCCGCCGCGCGGTCCTGCGTCGTGGGCGCCGCGGATGGCGCGGGCCCTCCGGTCAGCGCGGCCGGGCGGTGAACCTCCACGTGCCGGTGCCGATCCGGTAGACGGCGGTGGCGGTGTCGCGCCGCAGGAGCGCGGCGCCGGCGGGCGCTGTCACCTCGGCGTGGGATCCTCCCGCCGGGGCGAGGGGGACGCTGAGGGTGGCGGTGGTGTTGGGCGGGACGGAGGCGGTCAGCGCGAGGGAGGTGCCCGAGCGCTTCCAGGAGCTGCCCACGGTGCCCTGCGGTGTGCGGTAGGTGGAATCCACGGAGGTGAGGTCGCCGACGACGGCCGGGGCGATGGACAGGTCGCCGAAGGCGACGGAGCCGGGGGTCTGGGTGATGCCGCCCAGACCCGCGGTGAACCATTCCTCGAGCGCGCCGAGCATCCAGTGGTTCTGGGAGGAACTGGTGCCCATGCCGCCCCAGGACTCGGCCAGCGAGGTGGAGCCGGTGGCCACCATGTGTCCGTAGCTGGGGTAGGTCGTCTGGCTGGCGATGTCCCAGATGACGTCGTGGCGTCCCGCGTCGGCCAGGACGCGCAGGGCCGCGGGCAGGCCGACCTCGCCGGTCCCGAGGTGGTTGCCCGCGGCGCGGACGGACGCGATCAGCGTCGACAGCACGGCGTCCCGGTGGGCGGCCGGCACGAACCCGGCGTCCAGGGCGAGGGCGTTGGCGGTCTGCGAGCCGGTCGCGTAGGTGGCGCCGGACGCGTTGAAGTAGGCGGCGTTGAACGCGGTGGTGATCGCGTCGGCCAGGGCCTGGTAGCGCCGGGCGTCGGCCTTCTCGCCGAGCACCCCGGCGATCGTGGCCAGGGTGCCGGCCAGCCGCCGGTAGGCGTAGCTCTGGACCAGCATGGTCGGGGTGGTGGTGGTCTCGACGGTCTCCCAGTCGCCGAGTCCGCCGTCGAGGAGGTTGCCGGTGGTCAGGCCGGTCAGGTAGGCGAGGTAGCGCTTCATGGCCGGGTAGGTGGAGCGCAGGGTGGGCAGGTCGCCGTAGGCGCGGTACAGCGCCCAGGGCACGAGGACGACGGAGCCGCCCCAGTTCGCGTCGTAGCGGTACGCGCCGGCGAACAGGGCGATCTCCGGCGCGGTGGTCGGGACCATGCCGTCGGCCGCCTGCGCCTGGACCATGTCGCGCACGAGCTTGCGGCCGTACGCCTCGATGTCGTACGTGCGGGTGGCCGCGCCCAGGGCGAGTCCGGTCTGGTCCAGCCAGCCGAGCTTCTCGCGGTGCGGGCAGTCGGTGAACACCGAGTACATGTTGCTCTGCACGGACCGGTCGATGATGGTGTGGATGCTGTTGAGCAGGGTGTCGGAGGAGGTGAAGGAGCCGGCCGCGGCGTTGGCGGTGCGCAGCACGAGCGTCTTGGCGTCGGCGAGCGCGGGGGCGGCGGGCAGGCCCTGCACCTCCACGTAGCGGAAGCCGTGGTAGACGAAGCGGGGCTGCCAGATCTCCTCCCCGGTGCCGGCCATCACGTAGCTGTCGTAGATGGGCGTGCCGGTGGTGGACTGGTCGACGGCGCCGGCGGCGGTCAGCTTCTCCCCGGGCAGCATCTTCACGGTGGTGCCGGCCGGGCCGCGCATCCGCAGTTGCTGCCAGCCCGCGCTGTTGACGCCGAAGTCGATCACGTACACGCCGTCGGAGGGCGAGGTGACCGCGACGGCGGGGTGGACGTCCACGATCTGCACGGGCGGTGCGGTCCGGCCGACGAGCGCGGTGCCCGGGGCGGGCGGGCCGGCGGCCGACGCCTTGTCCCAGGAGCCGCGGTCGGCGCCGGGCCGGTCCCATCCGTGCTGCACGCGGCGGGCGTCGAAGTCCTCGCCGCCGTACCAGTTGCTGAACGTGGTCGGTCCGAGCGTGGTCAGCCAGGAGCTGTCGGTGGCGACGGTCTGGGTGCGGCCGCCCTTGTAGCGGATCTCCAGTTGGGCGATGAGCCGCGGCGGTCCGAAGGCGGCGGTGGCCTTGATGTAGCGGCTGGGGTTGTCGAGGGTGTTGAAGATGTCCCAGATGCCGTTGCCGATCTCGACGCCCACGGTGTTGGCGCCGGTGTGCAGCAGATCGGTGACGTCGTAGGTGGCGTAGGGGATCTCGACCAGCGCGTTGGTGTTGGGCGGTTCGAGCACCGCGCTGGTGGCGGCGCGGCCGTTGACACTCGCGGCGTGGATGCCGGCGGCGGATATGTAGAGCCGGGCGCGGTCCACGGCGCCCTCGACGGAGAAGTCCTTGGCGAACAGCGGCAGGGCGGCGGGTGCCTGGTGCATGCTGGACGGCGGGTACGGCTTGTCGTCCTTCTTCACCGTGCCGGCCAGGGTGAAGGGCCCGGCCGGGTCGTCGGCGACCGACACGGTCAGCGACCGGGGGTAGTCCGGGGTCATGCCCCACTGGCTCGGCGCGTCCCAGCGCTGGTAGACCACGACCGAGTCGAAGGACACGGAGGCGCCCAGGTCGAGGGTGAGGGTGACCGGGTCGTCGGAGATGTCGGTGTCGCCGCGCACCGTGCTCTGGTAGCCGTACGGCGCCTCACGGGAGGTCAGCTTGCCGTCGGTGAGGTATTCGGGGGCCCACTGGCCGGGGACGGTCAGCGAGTCGTTGGCGGTCACCGCGGCACCGCGGGCGAGGTCGACCCCGGGCCGGGCGGAGTCGAGCACCGTGATCTCGGAGATCTGAAGCTGCGGCTTCCAGTTCACGGTGTCGTCCAGCGCGGACGCGGGACGGCCCAGGTCGCTGACGGTGATCTGCACGTAGCGTGCGGTCTGCGGAGCCGTCAGCGGCGCGGTGATGCCGTAGGGCTGCTCCCACTGGCTGTTGCCGATCCACCGGGCGGTCCAGTCCTCGGCGTCGAGCAGGCCGGTCTCCCACAACGCGGGCGTGCTCCAGGCGGACGCGCCTGCGTGCTCGTCCCAGACCCGCACCCTCCAGTACGCCCGGGTCCGGGCGGGGACCGGCTTTCCGCCGTAGGGGATCGCGAAGGTGTCCGCGCCGGTGACGCGTCCGCTGTCCCACAGGTCGGGGCGGCCGTGGTCGAACGCCTGGCTGCTGGTGGCCACTTGGATCTGGTACGCCTTCTGGCGCACCGGCTCGGCGACCGGCGCGGCCCCCGCGGGGAGGGCGAGTTCCCAGCTCAGGGTGGGGCGGGGCACGTCGATGCCGACCGGGTCGGTCATCGCGGCGGCGCGCAGCCCGCGGGGGGTGACGGTGCGCGAGGAGGCCGCCGGTGTCCCTTTCGCGGGCGCGGCGGACGCGCTGGGCAGGCCCGTCGCGCTCAGGCCCAGGGCGCCGAGCGTTCCGCCGCCGAGCACCAGGAACTGGCGGCGGCTGGCGCCCGCGTCGCGGGGGGCGTCGGGGGCGTCGGAATCGTGGCTTTTCATGATGTTCCTCTCCATAAATGAATCGTTTCAAATCTCGCGTGTGCGGTCGGCCACCGCGCGAGGCGGATGCGGGGGGAGGGGCTTGCGAGGGCAACTTACGGCTAAATCCCGTGCGTGTCACCGTCTTCGGCCGCACAGGTTGGACGAGGGAGCCCACCCCCGCGGGGCCGGTGCGGGTCGGCCGGGGGTGGCATATGGCGGGGTGTCTGAAACGTTCCGATTGCTGCCGGGGTGTGCGACGGCCCCGGGTTTCCGGCGGGGCGGCCCTGTTTGCCCGGGCGTTGCCGGCCGGGGTGGTGCGGGGGGCGGGGGTGGAACGAGGGCGGCTCCGGTGCGTGCCGCGGGGCTGAAAAGTGACGGGTGGGGGCCTCGCGTGCGTGCGCGGTTGTGGTGTTCGCCGGCCGGGTGCCCGAACCTGTGGGGTACCGCATCCGTTGCTGGAAGGGGCGCTTCGATGGAGTGGATCACGTGGGTCCCGGCACCTGGGCGCTCGCGCCGGGCCGCGCGGGTGGCGGTGGCCGTGGCGGCGGTCGCGGGGACGTTGATCGGCGCGGCGCCGGGGACGTCCGGAAGCGTGGCCGCTTCCGCCGCTTCCGCCGCTTCGGCCGCCTCGGCTGCGAGGACACCGGCGGGAGCGGGGCCGGAAGCGGCGGGGTCGGCGGCGCCGACTGTGTTGACCGGTGCGCAGCTCGCGGCGTCGTGGACCGCTCCGCTGAGTACCGCGGGCCGTTACGTCGTCGATGCGAACGGGGACCGCTTCAAGCTGAAAGCGGGCAACTGGGAGGGGGCGCAGGGCACGTGGGAGGGCAGCGGCGCTGTCGACGATCCCGCGCAGAACCATGCGGGGGAGCCGTCGTACGGCCTGCCGCTGGGGTTGGACCGGGCGCCGGTCGCACGGATTCTGGCCGACTTCCACGGCCTGGGCCTGAACAGCGTCCGGTTGCCGTTCTCCGACGCGATGATCCACGACACGACGCCCGTGCCGGATTCCGCGGTCGCGGCCAACCCGCAACTGCGTGGCGACACTCCGCTCCAGGTCTACGACGCGGTGGTCGCGGCGCTGACCGGTGACGGCTTCGCGGTGATCCTCAACGACCACACCACGACGTCCCGTTGGTGCTGCGGTGTGGACGGGAACGAGCGGTGGAACAGCGGGCAGAGCACTCAGCAGTGGGAGGCGGACTGGCTGTTCATGGTGGACCGCTACCGGGCGGACAAGCGGGTGGTGGGCGCGGACCTGCGCAACGAGGTGCGCCGGGACGTGCTCGACGATCCCAACTGGGGCTCGGGCGACGCGCACGACGAGTACGCCGCGTTCGAGGAGGCGGGCAACGAGATCCTGGCCGACGACCCGGACCTGCTGATCATCATGGAGGGCATCAACTGGTACGGCATCCCGCTCGACGGGCTGCCGCACGGCCGGCCGATGCTCACCCCGGTGGCGACGGTGTCCAACACCCTGATCGCGTCGGACAAGCTGGTGTACTCGGCGCACTTCTACGCCTACACCGGACCGGCCAACAGCGGGGCCGGCTCCGGGCTCGGGGCCACCAGCGACCCGAGGTACGAGGACTTCACCCCGGCCCAGCTCGCCTCCGCGGTGGACCAGGAGGCGCTGTTCGTCACCCAGGCCGGGCAGCACTTCACCGCGCCGGTGTGGGTGAGCGAGTTCGGCGCGGCGGGCCGCGGCGAGGCGGATCCGAAGGAGCAGGCGTGGTTCGACGCGTTCACCGACATCCTGATCGGCGACGACACGGACTTCGCGGTGTGGCCCCTGGTGGGGTGGACGGCGGCCGACGGCACGCCGCAGGACAACTGGGCGGCGCTGTCGTACGACCGGTCCGGGAACGCGATCAGCATCACCGACCCCGGCGACTGGCGCGCGGCGGACTGGAACGCGCTGGTCACCGCCCCGAGCGTGACGGGCCCGGTCGCGCGACCCGACCGGTGGAACATGCTCGACCTGGACTTCGCGGACGAGGACACCTCGGCCACCATGCTCGCGCTGCCGGACTGGTCCAGCGGGAACCGCAAGGGGGTGTGCCCCGACACCGAGCGTCTGGCCGGGCTCGGCCGCGGTGACGGCCGCGGCCTGTGCACGGATTCCGGGCAGCCGCAGCGGTCGGCGGGCGCGTTCACCGTCGTGACCGACGAGCGGTACGTCACCGAGGGGGACTGGGCGTCCGGCTACAGCAAGCTCCAGTGCCCGGACGCCACCGTCGCCGTGGGGTACAGCGTGCACAACGACGCCATGGCGGCGCTGCTGTGCGCGCCCGCCGCGGTCCCCCCGCCCACGACGGGACGGGACGTCTGGTTCGACCAGGGCGACAACCGACCCGCCTCCGGCGGTTCCACGGCCAGCGACTGGGCGGTGGGCTCCTACAAGGGCCAGTGCGCCGACGACGAGTACGTCGCGGGCGTCGCCTACACCTGGAAGTGGTTGGCGGGAGGCGTCCCGGCGGCCCTGCTGTGCCGCCCCTTGCGCTGACCGGGCCACCGGGTGTGTGGCGACCCGGGCGCGTGGTGACCCGGGGGATGCCGGCCAGGGTGATCCGGCCGAGTCCGGGCGGGCCCGCGCCTTCCTCGCGGGCCCGGTCCCCGAGCGCCGCGGTGACCCCCGCGGCGCTCGGGGACCACTCGCAGGGCGGCTTCCGGGGTGCGGGTCGGCACGTCCGCGGTGACGATGTGGGGGACCGGACAGGAAGCGGAGGCGTCATGGCGGACCGGACCACGTCGCGGCTGCTGGCCAACCGCGCGTCACTCGCCCACAAGATCGGCTACGCGCTGCGCCATCCGGAGCGGATCCGGCCCTATGTGCGGCGCTCGGCGCGTGATGCCTGGCTGCGTGCCCGGCACCGCGACCATGTGGCGTACTACCGCGCGGTCATGGCCTCGGACACCGCGCGCAGCCCGCAGGACGCCGTGGGGAGCGCGACGATGGACCGCTGGCTGGCCCTGGGCCGGATGCAGTTCGACTACCTGGTCGGGCACGGGCTGGTGCCGGGAGACCGGATGCTGGAGATCGGGTGCGGGAACCTGCGGGCGGGTTGGCGGTTCATCGAGTATCTGGAGCCCGGCCACTACCACGGCATCGACATCTCGCCGGACATCCTGGTGGAGGCGAAGGGCACGGTGGTCCGCTACGGCCTCCAGGACAAGCTCCCGCACCTGACGCTCGCGAACGACCTGACCTTCGACTTCCTGCCGTCGGGCTTCTTCACGGTGGTGCACGCGCACAGCGTGTTCTCGCATTCGCCCCTGCCGGTGATCGACGAGTGCCTTGCGCACGTGGGGCGGGTCCTGGCGCCCGGGGGCTACTTCGACTTCACCTTCGACCGCACGCTGGGCGCCGAGCACCAGGTGCTGCGGGAGGACTTCTACTACCGCGCGGAGACGCTCGTCGCACTGGCGGAGCGGCACGGCCTGGCCGCGCGGCTGATGGAGGACTGGGAGCGCCGCCCGCACGGCCAGTCCAAGATCCGCGTCACCGTGCCGGCCCGCGCGCCGCAGCCGACCGGTGACGCCGCCGCCCGCGAGCCCTGACGGCCGGCCCGGTCGGCTCCGGTTGGCCCCCGCCCCGGGTGTCCGGTCCACCGGGCTCCACGGGGTGGCGGGGGGCGACCGCGGCCCGGGTCGGTCTCTCCCGGGCCACGGGCCCCGGCCCCGGCCTCGTACAGGTCCGCGAGGGGCACTCCGCGGGGGAGGTGCGGTCAGGACGAGAGGTTCGTGCAGCCCGTGGCGCCGATGGTCGTGCCGGTGACCCTGATGGTCGTACAGGCGGTCGTGACGTTGCTGACCGTGCCGTCGGCGACCCAGCGGTTGTTGAGCCAGACCTCGACCTGCATGGTCGTGATGTGGAACGTGTAGTTGGGCCCGGAGTCCGCCCACCCGGGGCAGAGCGACGTCTGTGTCTGGAACGACGCGGGCGGCATACCGCCGCCCAGTTGGGTCAGTCCCACGGAACACGTGGTGCTCGTCGCGGCGTCCGCCTGCGGTGCGGCGGTCAGGGCCAAGCCCCCGGCCAGCACGGCCGCGGCGGTCAGGGCGGTGAAGTGGTACGGGCGTCTCACGATGCGTCTCCTCCGACATGCGTGACAACTGCTTCCCTACCGCTGGTTGTTGCCCACCCATAGCCGTGCCCAAGCCGGTTGCCCCCAGGGCGCGGCCTCCCCCTCGAACAGGCCGCCCCCTGAGCCCCGCCGCCCCGCCGCCCCGCCGATGCGCCGGCCGCCGGCCGACCGGTGCCCGGGACCGCCCCTTCACGTTCAGATGCGCAGGCGGTAGCCGCTTCCGCGCACCGTGAGCAGCAGCGTGGGGTCCGAGGGGTCCGGCTCGATCTTGCGGCGCAGCCGTGACACGCAGGCGTCGACCAGTCGGAGGTCGCCTGGGGAGTGCCGGTGTCCCCAGACCCGCTCCAGCAGGGTTCGCCGGGGCATCACCCGGCCCTTGTGGGCGGCGAGTTCCCACAGCAGGGGCGCCTCGGTCGGGGTGAGGCGGATCGTCGTGCCGTCCCGGACCGCGGTCAGTGTCGCGGTGACGATGGTCAGTGGTCCGAGGTCGAGCACCCGTTCCGAGGGACGGGGTCGGGTCCGGGGTCCCGGGCGGCGGAGGAGGGCTTGCAGCCGTGCTTCGAGGACGCGCGCGCTCACCCGTTTCACGAGATAGTCGGCGGCGCCGTTCTCCAGACCGGTGATGACGTCCTCCGGGTTGCCCTGGGCGGCGAAAATGACGAGAGGCACGGGATTTTCGGCCTGAATTCGACGGCATGTCTCAAAGGTGCCGGAATTCGGTTCCGCGGTGTCGAGGACGACGAGGTCCACCGCGTCGCCCAGTTCGCCCATGTTGCCCATTTCACCCATGTCGCGCGGTTCGCGTGCCCGGGTGGGGAATTCCGTCTCCCGGTCCACCGCGGTCACCCGGTGTCCCATGGCGCGCAGTACGGCCTCAAGGGAATCGTCGCAGTTCGCATCAGCCTTGACGAGCAGAAGGTGGTGCGCCGGATTGGCTCCTGGGCGCTCGGGTGTCGGGCGGCGGTCGTGCCGCATGAGGCTGCCACACCGAAATGACCGGAGGCTGTTACACGGTGACAGCTTGGTCATAAAACATTCCCCGGGCCGGCCTTCCGAACAATGCTGCGCGTGGACATTCACTTCGACGAAGGAGACGTGAGTACGTATGGATGAACGGCCCACCGGCCGCCTGGGCAGACCGCCGGTCGCCCTCGTCTTCATCGGCGCCGGCCGCACCGTGCTGGCCTCCCGCATCAACCGCGTCCTGAACCTGACCGCAGAGCACTGGCAGCACAGCTTCCTCGACCTCCACACCGGTCCCGGCAAGGTGCCGCTGCTGGTGGCCGCGCTGGACGACCTGACCGCCCACGGCCCCCAGGGGCCGGTCTGGCACCGGGCCGGGGCGACAGTCCCAAGCGCGGGCTGGTTGCAGCGCTGGACAACACCGCCGAGTGAGTCACTCCCGTGACACCGGCGGACGTGACCATGGTGGGTGGCGCATTCTCCGGGTCCGAGGGTCCTCAGTCCGAGTGCAGGCGTGAGGATGCGTCGGCCCATGGGGGCATGGCAGATGCCTTGTCCGCAGTGTGATCTCTGTGCCGGTCCCGGCCTGCCAGCCAGTTCTCCAGCCATTCTGCGAGGTTGTCCGCTTCCACGAGCCATCCGCGGGAGAGGCTGTCACGCGTGCGGTGGGGGTCGAAGAGGAGGACCGTTCCCTGCGTGTCCTGGCAGTCCACGCAGGTGACGATGTTGCAGCCCCGGTCCATGATGGGCAGGACCCTATGGGGCCAGGACCACCAGGAGCCAGCCGCCTCGGGGGCCGTTCTGCCCAGGTAACTCCCGACCGCGGACGACTCCTGGTCTTCGGGGTCCTCGCCGATGAGGGGGAGCAGGGGCTGGGGGCCGAAGCCGCCGTCGGCCACGTGCCGGTAGAGCGCTGCCAGAAGTGGGTGCAGAGGGAATCCGAGCAGTCGCTCGGCCTGCTGCAGTTGCTCAATAGGTATAGGGGAAGGAGTTCTTGTGCCCTGGGCTGCCTTGGTGGCGGTGCGGCCAATCAGTTGGTCGAAGTTGTTCATGCCCGTCATCGTCGACGACAGGTACGACAGCGCAACAGCCGAATACAGCGGTGCGTCCGGCCCATCGCCGCGCGGTCTCTACCAGCGCATGCCGAGGGCGTCGAGTTCCGCGCGCCGCTGCTCGCTCAGCTTGTCGGCCCGGCGCCGGCAGTTGTCGACGAGCAGCCCCAGCTTCACGGTGGTCTGCGATCCGTTCGGCTGGCTGAGGTGGGCGACGGCCTTGCGGGTGTGTCGCCTCAGTGAGTTTGGGGCACGGTGATTGTTCTTCGGGGCTGTGACCTGGGGTGACTCAAATTTTGAGAATGATCAAGTGAGTTTGCGATAGTGGCACTGACCAGGGATCATCCCGGTGCCTCATCGGCAGATCATCAGTCTTCATGTCTGTGACCTGCGGTGACCCTGGTTTTGAGAGCGCGCCCCATTCTGAGTGAGGCGACTTCTCACGGTCGGGAACTTGGGGGCTTGCCCGGCCTGCGTGGACGGGTGGTGTCCGGGTGCCGCGGGGACGTGTCGTTGGCCTGCGGGATGTCGGTGGCTGCTTCTAGGCTCAGTGGGACGATGGTTTGGGGAGGCTTGGTGCTGGGTTACGCGTTGACCCCTGATGTTCCGCTTGGTCCGTTCGAGGGCACGCGGGTGACGGTTTTTGCGGCTGGGGGGAAGCAGTCGAAGCTGCACGCCGTGAGGAGCTGCGGGTACCTGCGGACCCGCGAGGTGGGTGTGCTGCAGGTGGCGCTGGACGCGGCGGTGGTCGGCCGGCTGTGCGCGCACTGCGCAGGTGACGGGCCGTGGGTGCGGCGGGAGACCGGTCTGGGGATCTTCCTGGATGCTCTTGGTGGCCTGGGTCTGCTCTACCAGCTCGGCTCCTACACCGGGGAAGGCGATGACGAGCAGTGGAGCCAGGAGGAGGTGGAGGCCGCCGCCGCACTGCTGCGCGGCGCACCGCGGGACCCTGGCAGTGACGAGGACGACGCCGCTGATGACGTCGGTGAGGCGCGCGAGGAGGCCGAGCGGCTGCGGGAGGGGATCTTGGAGGAGTGGCGTGGCGCTGCGACGAGCCTGCACCAGGCCGAGCAGACGCTCCTCGCTTTTCCCTGGCTGGAGCAGTGGGCCCGGCCCCGTCTGCTGGTCAAGGAACGCTACCTGGCCGCCCTGCGCGGCCAGGCGGCGCTGTTCGTTGACCCTGCTGGACTGCTGACCGCAGCAGCGGTCGCACTCATGGAAGCCCCGCAGCTTCCCGGCGAGGACGAGGCGTTCACGGTCCTGGGTACGACGGCCGACATCACTCGCAGGCTACGGTCGTTGTGGGGGAGATGGCAGCGTGAGGCCGCAGCCGGCTGGGATCACCCGTCGGAACACTCCTGGATCGTGCATCACCTCGTCGATGGCATCAGCAGCAGGCGCAAGGGTCGCGACCAAGCCCTGGCAGCCGCCAGGGCCTTGCTGGCCACCTGGGCGGACCGCGCCCAGCAGACTGCGTCCACCGGGGCTGCCGCGGAGGTGCTCGTGACCGTGACACTTCCGCAGGCGGCGGGGGAGGAGCCGTACGAGCGCGGCCGGAAATGGCTGAAGGGTCTCGGTGCGTGGGGGCTGGGCGTACTGGTCACCTCCCTGGTGGACGCCGACTGGGGGCGCGGAACGGTGACCGTGCGCGTGCCAGAGCTCATCGCCGGCCGTCTGATCGAGGAGCGTTCTCCCCTGGCCAGCACGCCGCACCAGGCCGTGACCGGCGCTACCGCGGCCGTGGACGGCGAGCGTTCCGCGGCCGCGGAGGATGAACCCATGGGCCCGGGAATCTTCGACGACACCCCCATCGCCGACCGCCGCCCGGTCACCGCCGGCCACCTGCAAGCGCTGCGCGCCGCTTCGGGCAATGCCGACCAGCTCTACCTGGTCTTTTCCGCCGAGCAGGGTGCACAGGTGCTGCCCCTGAGCGCTCTGGAAGAGCGCTGCAGGCAGGGATGGCAGGGAATCATCATCGCCGGTGCCTCCGACCTGCCGGGCCACCTAGTCCAACCGGAGAAGAACCCCACTGCCCCCGAGGCCGACGACGCACCCGGCCAGGAGCACCCCTCCGCCGCGCGTGACCACGACCGCCGTGATCAGTCCTTCGGTGAACATCTCGGCGTTGCCGCAGGACCGCGGGTCATGGAGCGCCGGACGTACTCCGACCGCGACCGCGAACACCACCCTCGCTGCCTGGCCATGGCACGCGGCGTGAAGGACCTGCGCACCCTCGACGGCGGCTACGACCAGAACGGCCATCGCTCGGCCGCCCTGCCGTACGCGGTGTGGCACGGGCTGCTCGCCATGTCCACCATCGACCTCAGGCCCTTCCGTGCCCCGAGCGAGGATCGGTGGGACAGCGCCTCCGGCATTCCGCTGGCCCTCCTGGCCGATGTCCAGATCTACACTACCAACGCCGATCCCCTCGTGGAAGGCAAGGGCCACTCCCCGGATTGCCGGCACGCGGGCGACCGCGGCGTCAGCTGCCGCGACGATCTGCTGACGCTCGAGCAGCTTCTGCACAAAGAGGATGCCGACTGGTGCGGCAAGTGCGGCGGCTATGCCGTCCGCCGCCTCACCCCTGCGCAGATGGCCTACTACCGGGCCGCACACCGCCTGCACAACATCGCTGCCAAACTGCGCGCCGAGCGGCCCCCCACCCACTACACGCTCGACACCGGCGCGCTGGTGTCCGAACTGGACGAACTCGCCGCCAAACGCCTGGAGGATCTGGAAGACAGCGCATTGGCGAGGGTCGCGGACACCTGGAGGTGGAAAAGGATCGTGGACGACCTGAGTGTCAAAGCACGCGGGTGGAACCGGCACCAGACACCACGGTAGTCAGCGGCGCCCACAGCGACTGGACCACTGCCGGCATTCCCCTGGGCGAACCTCCCGACGCGCCGGGCACGGCCTCACCGTGCTTACCGCATCTGCGCCGAGCTTCATGATGACCGGCACGGCGCACAGCCGGCTCATCGTCGCTGCGCTGCGGGTGGCCCATCGAGTTGCCGGGCTGCGGCGCTGCGGGCCCATCGGCGTACACCCGCTCCTTCTTCCGGCTCGCTGTGGCGTCCGGCCAGGGCGTATGTGCATTGCGCTGTTGTGATGACGGGGGTCCGCCGCCGCAGTCTCTTTGGCCGGAGCAGGGCGGCGGACCCCTCTCAGACGCGGGAGGAGTTCCCGCACCTGGTCAGTCCCGGCCGGCTGGTCTGCAGCGACTGGGCACCTGGTTCAACGACCGTTCACCCGGGGCGTTTAGTGGTCGGCGGTGTGCGGTGGCCCACCTGACGGGACGTCTGGACGAACCCGTCGTCGGGCGTGACACTTCCGGGACCAGTCCGCCAGCGGGGCCTACTGCCGGCAGTCCTTGGCCGGAGCACGGCAGTAAGCCTTCTCAGACCCCAAGGAGAAAGACCGGATGTCTGCTTACTTACGCCCGGCGACGCCGCAGTCCGTTGTGACGGGCCGGTGATCATGGTGTTTTTGATCTTGGTTGTGCTGGGGTTGTGCAGTTGTCTCGGGTGGGCGAGCGGGGTCGGGGTGTGGTCCGGTGGTGTTTGGGTGGGGGTAGGCGCTCGCTGGGGATGGGGTTTGAGCTGGGCTTTTCAGGTGTGTGCAGGTGTTCTGGGTGGAGGCTTGATTTTGCGCAGTTGCTCTCTGGGTTCCTTGAGGGAGGTGCGGGGTCAGCGTGTGTGGATGCGGGTCCAGAGGGGGTCGTGGGTGGCGGGTGTGAGGTGGTTTATCTCCAGTTGGTCGGCGAGGTGGTGGAGGAAGCGGGCCTGGGCGTTGGGGGTGAGGCCGTGTGGGGGGATGCGGGTGAGGGTGGCGGCGAGGGTGAGGGTTTCGGGGTAGGTGATCAGGGTTCGGCAGGTCAGGGTGGGGGATGCCGGGCCGTGTTGGGTGTGGGGGTTGGTGGTGGTGAGCCGGGTCAGGCGGGTGTGCCATCGGTCGGTGAGGTGTTGGTGGTGGTCGTACCAGCGGGTGGTGATGGTGGCGGCCCAGGTCAGTGCGGTGGTGAAGGCGGGGTGGCGGGCCGCGCGGCGGTGCTGGTGGTGGGCGCGGGTGAGTTCTGGTAGGGCGGCGATGTCGAGCGGTGCGGTGTGCCGGGGGTCGTCGGCGGCCTGCTGGTGGCGGGTGCACAGGGCTGGGGTGTGGTCGGGCGGGTGGATCCAGGCGGTGCTGGTGCCGCGGCTGCGGTGGAGTACGCAGGCAGTGCAGGCGCGCACGGGGCGGTGCGCTGGTTCCAGGGGCTGCCAGTGTGCGGCGGGCGGGCCCGCCGGGGTGTGGCTGGTGGGGGCGGGGCGTTCGTGTGGGCCCGGGGCGAGTCGGGGTAGGGCGCGCAGCAGGTGCGGTTGGGGGGTGCGGGC
This sequence comes from Streptomyces sp. SN-593, assembly GCF_016756395.1. Lineage (NCBI taxonomy): Bacteria > Bacillati > Actinomycetota > Actinomycetes > Kitasatosporales > Streptomycetaceae > Actinacidiphila > Actinacidiphila reveromycinica. The sequence goes on along the minus strand of NZ_AP018365.1, from coordinate 15,666 downwards.
GTGTGCGGCGAGGCGGGCTGCGGCTGGGAGGTTGAGGTGGAGTTCGGCGGTGGGAGCGGCGCCGTTGGTGCTGCCCGGTCCGGGATTGAGGTGGATGCCGAGGCCGTCGAGCAGGTGGGGCAGGGGCAGCCGGTAAGCGGCTGCGAGGCGGGTGGTGTAAGAGGCGGTGGCCTCGCCGGGCAGCGGGCGCACGCGGAAGACCCCCGGGCCTGGCGCGGCCGGTCGAGCCCAGGCGGCTCCGGCAGGGATCGGTGCCGTCGTCGGCGTGGTGACGGCGCGGTTCACGCGGGACGTGGACCGCGGCCGGGCGGGTGGCCGGTGTTGGTGCGGCGGCGGGTGGGGGTGCGGGGGCGGTAGTGCTCTTCGGCGAGGTGGTCCGCCGCGATGGAGTCCAGGCTGGTCCGGGTGATCTTCTCGGTGCCGTTCAGGAGGGCTTCGATGGCGGCCTGGCGGATGAGGCGGGCGAGGCTGCCGATGCGGCCTGCGGTGCGCTCGTGAAGATAGGGAGCCAGGCGGGGCAGGCTGCCGGGCCGGTGCGCGTGCAGATCGAGGGCGTTTTCCATGGCGGCGATCAGGTCGCGGAAAGGTTCGCTGCCCGCGTGGCGGGCGGGCAGGACCCCGCAGTCGATCAGGGAGGCGCGTCCGGCGAGCTGCGCGCCGCGGACCCCGCTGAACAGGGCGGTGCCGGTGACGTCGATCCCGGCGTAGACGAACGTCGCCCCGACGCGTTCGGTGATGTCCTTGAGCCAGTCGGCGGCTTCGGCGCCGCTGGTGGTGCGGGGGTTGAGGCGGTGGATCTCGTCGAGCAGGACGAGTTTCACGCCGGCGGCGGTGTAGGTGTGGCAGACCGCGGTGGTGATCTGGGCGGTGGTCATGCGGGTGGTGACGGGGATGCCGAGGTAACGGGCGAACTCTGCGCCCAGGGATTTGGCGGTGGCGGCGGGCGGCACCAGGACGTAGGCGACCGGCACCGTGTCGTCGCCGGGGGCGGCGCGGCGGGTGTGGGCGAGGTGGCAGGTGCGTCCGACCTGCAGCAGTGCGGTGGTTTTGCCGGTGGTGGCCGGTCCGGTTAGGATCACCGAGGGCCGCGCGGTGACGCTCTGGTGGCGGCCCAGGATCATCAGGGTCCGCACGCTGGTGGCCAGGGTGTCGATGGCCGGGGTCCGCACGGTGACGAACGCGGAGTGGTAGGCGAGGCGCTGCTCCAGGCTGCGCGGTGGGTCACCGGGCGCCGGGGGAGCGGGTGCGGGGGCGGCGGCGAAGCGGGCGAAGCCGTTCCAGGTGGTGACCGCACCCGGCTCGGTATCGCGCTGCACCGCGTCCGCGGGGGTGCCGGTACCTGGGGTGTTCACCACTGGTCGGCCTCCGATTGCGCGTCGTACAGCACGAACGCCCCGGCGTGCGGGGCGCCTTCGTCGTGGGGTTCGCTGTCCTGGCCGCGGTGGCCGGCCTGGGCGGCGGCTTGAAGGCTGTCGCCGCCGTCCTGCTCGGCCGGCCGCGCCGATGCGTGGCCGCCGGTCGTGTCGGGTTTGGTCGCGGGGGCGGCGGTATCCGTCGCGGGCAGGCGCTGCGAGGGTGTCTGAGGGGGCACTGCTGAGGTGGCGGGTCGGGCTTGGCGCAGGAGTCGGTCGAGGGCGTCGGCGAGGTCGGCCTCGTGGCGGTCGCGGTCGGCGCGCCGGGCGAGCGCGGTCTGGATGTGGCGCCAGACGCGGTCGTTGAAGGGCTGGTGGACGTGGTCGCGGTGGATCCACGGGATCTCGTGGAGGTGGCCGTCGGGCAGGCGGATCCAGATCTGCCGCAGGTCGTGGGGGTGGGTGTGGATCTCCCACCGGCCGCGCCGGGAGGCGGTGGGGGAGGGCTGGCCGCGGTGGGCGTTCAGGCACGGGTGGTCGTAGGTGCGGTGGTCGATGCGGATGCCGCGGTCGGTGACGGCGTTCCAGCGCACCGGCAGCAGTTCGAGCCAGTCGGCGCGGGTCAGGGTCAGCGGCACGTACCCGGTGATGCCGAGCAGGGCGCCCCACATCTCGTTGGGGGTGAGCGCGGTCTTGGGCAGGACGGGGTGGCGCAGGGCTTCGTGCGGGTGGTTGTGCCAGCACACGGTGATCCATTCGTCGAGGAGGTCCTGTAGCTGGGGCAGGGTGAAGCGGGCTTCTGCGTCCGTGCGGGGGCCGCGGCGGGTGGGGTTGGAGCCGGTGTAGCCGGCGATGTGCTGCAGGAGCAGGGTGTTGATCGCGCCGAAGGTCCGCTCGACGGAGCCCTTGGCGGTCGGGGTGCGGGGCGGGGCGGGCTGGACGCTGGTGCCCAGGGTTTCGCAGGCGGCCAGGAAGGCGTGGGAGATGAACACTGCGCCGCGGTCCACCACGATCGTCTCCGGGACGACGACGGGGCGGGCCGCGGCGTGCTCCAGGCGCTGGTCCAGTGCGAGCAGCCGCTGGTAGGGCAGGTTGGCGTGGGCGATGGCCAGCGCGGCCGGCCAGGTGGGCCGCAGCGGGTGGGGGACGGCCATCTCGGCCAGGAGCAGGGCGGCGTCGACGGCTTTGGTGCCTTCCTCGCACAGCACCGCGGCCAGGATCGAGCGGGTCGCGACGTCGACGGCGATGGTCAGCTCGGGCCGCATCGGGCGGCCGTCGGCGGCGACGACCATCACGTCCAGGCGGGTGGTGTCGACCTGGACCATCTCACCCGGCCGCAGGGCCACCGTCGCGGTGAACGGGCGGGCGGGGGTGGTGGCGGTGCGGGCGGGACGGCCCGGCAGCTCCATCGGGTCGGCCAGGGCGTGGACCAGCCGGTTGAACGTCGAGGCCGGCGGCAGGGCAACCGCGCCGGGGCCGTGCGCGTCATCCAGGATCTGCCCGGTCACGGTCCGCAGCCCGGTCAGGGTCCCCTTCGAGCGGCCGCGCTGGCGCCGCAGGGCTTCCAGCACGGCGGTCACCACCCGCTCGTCCGCGCGGCCGGTGCGGCTGGAGGGCCGCCGGCTGCGCTGGTCGACCAGCCCCCACAGGCCCTGCGCGCGGTAGCGGCGCCGCATCCGCCGCACCGTGGCCGCACTGGCCTGCGGCCAGCCCAGCGAGGCCAGTTCGTCGGCCTTGGCGCGTTCCCGGTCCGCCAGCAGGCGCGTGGCGGGGTCGTACTCGGGCCTGGGGGTCCCGCCGCTGCCGGGTCCGCCGGGCAGGCCGGTCTCGACTTCGCGGATGTGCCGCTGCCAGGCCAGAGCCCGTTCCCTCTCCCGCGCAGGCGCGCTCTCGAACAGCCCCCACTGCGGCGTGGGGGCCGGCCCGGCGGCGTCGACGAACTCGAAGGCGGGATCGGCGAACAGGTGGGAGGCCAGCACCGACGCGGTGCCGCCGTCCCGCCCGGCCAGCCGCACAGTGGCACCCACCACGGCCACCACCTCCCAGATGCGGCCCTCGAACCTCACCCGGGCACCCAGCTCGGCCCGCCGGGGCCGAGGCGTGCCACGCGCCGCGGGCACCTCGCCGATGTCCGGGGCGGCGACTGTGGCGTCTGCGACGGGTGCGGTCGTGGCGGTGTCGTCCGCGGGGGCGTGTCCGCTCACCACTGCTCGGCCTCCAGACCAGCGTCGTACACCGCGAACACGCCCTGGCCCGTTCCCGGTCGGCCGTACACGCCGCCGTTGTCGAGGGCGTCGAGGTTGTCCTCGCCGGTGTCCCACTGCGCCGGCGCGGTCTGAGCCGGTGTCGGTGTCGTCCGCCCGGCATCCGATGAGCGGCCTTCGTCGTCACCGCCCGCACCGGTCCGGCGAGCGTGCCCGGCCGCAGTCGCGCGGTCCGGCGAGCGTGCCCGGCCGCAGTCGCGCGGGCCGGCCGCTCCGCCAGGCCCCCGTCCGGGAGGGCGACGGATCTGGTGGCGGGGCCGGTCCGGGCGCGTGCAAGGAGCTGCCCGGTGGTGTCGGCGAGGTCGGTCTGGTGCTGTGCGCGGGCGGTCCGCTGCTCCACGGCTTGCCCGGCCTGCCGCCGCACGGCGTCGTCGAAGGGCCGCTGGACGTGGTCGCGGTCGATCCACGGCACTGCGTGGAGGTGGCCGTCGGGCAGGCGGATCCAGACCTGCCGCAGGTCGTGGGGGTGGGTGTGGACCTCCCATTTCCCGCCGCGGGAGGCGACCGGGGAGGGCTGGCCGCGGTGAGTGTCCAGGCACGGGTGGTCGTAGGTGCGGTGGCCGATGCGGATACCGCGTTCGGTGACCGCCTGCCACCGCGCCGGCAGCAGTTCGGGGTAGTCGGCACCGGTCAGCGGCAGTGGCACGTATCCGCACCAGGCCACCAGCGCGCCCCACATCTCGTTCGGGCTCAGGGCCGCGCCGCTGATCGCGGGGTGGCGCAAGTCCTCGTGGCTGCGGTTCTGCCAGCAGGCGGTGATCCATTCGTCGAGCAGGTCCTGCAGTTGCGGCACGCTCCACAGCGCCTGGTGGACGCCGCCGTGCCCGCGCGGGCCGGTGGCACCGGGCGGGCCGGCGATGTGCCGGGCGAACAGCGTGTTCAGGGCGGCGAGGGTGCGCTCGGCGGCGCCCTTGGCACCGGGCCTGCGGGGCGGGGCCGCCTGCACGCTGACGCCCAGGGTCTGGCACGCGGCCATGAAGGCACCGGACCCGGTGGTGCCGGCGCCGTCGACGACCAGGGTCTCGGGCACCATGACAGGCCGTGCAGCGGCCGCCTCAAGCCGCGCGTCCACAGCCAGCAGCCGCTCGTAGGGCACGCTGGCGTGCGCCATCTGAAGCGCCGTCGGCCAGGTCGCGCGCACCGGGTGCGGCACCGCCATCTCCGCCAGCAGCACGCCGGGATCCACCGGCCCGCCGCCCTGCGCGCACAAGCCGGCGGCCAGGAGGGAGCGGGTCGCCAGGTCCAGCGCGATCGTCACCTCCACCGCCACCGCGCGCCCGTCATCACCCACCGCCGTTACCTCCAGGCCGGCGGTGGCGATCTGGACCCTCTCCCCGGGCCGCAGCACCGGCTCCGGCGCAGGCCCCCGCCGTGTCGCGGTGGCGGTCCGGGCCGGGCTGCCGGGCCGCGCCAGCGGATCGGCCAGGGCGTTCACCAGCCGGTACAGCGAGGAGCGGGCCGGCAGTTTCACCTGCCCCGGCCCGTGGGTGCGGGTAAGGATCTGCTCGGTCAACTCGATGATCTGCCGGATGCTCGTCTTCGGCCGGCCGCGCCGCAGGCGCAACGCCTCCAGCACCGCGGCCGCCACCCGCTCGTCGCCGCGCCCCCGGCCCGCCGTCTGCCGCATGGAGCGCTTGTCGACCACGCCCCACAGCCCCTGCTTGCGGTAGTCCAGGCGCATCTTCTGCACCGTGGCCCGGGAGACTCTGGTCCAGCCCAGGCCGGCCAGTTCGTCGGCCTCGGCCTGCTCGCGCTGGGCCAGCGTCCACCGAGCCGGGTCGTACTGCGGGCGGGGCACGCCACCGTCGCCGGGGGCGCCGGGCAGGCCGGTCTCGACCTCGCGGATGTGCCGCTGCCAGGCCAGAGCCCGCTCCTGCGCGGGAAGCGGAACGCTCTGGAACAGCCCCCACTGCGGCGCCCCGGCCCGCGGCACCCCGACCACCTCAAAGCCCGGGTCGGCCAGCAGCACCGTCGCCAGCACCGAGGCCGTGACCCCCTTCTCGTCGACCAGCCGGACCGTGGCACCCACCAGGGCGCCGACCTGCCAGGTGCGGCCGTCGAAGACCACCTGCGCACCGGGCTCCAACCGCCGCGCCCCGCCGCTGCTGCTGCTCACCGCGCGTTGTGCTCCCGCTCCTGGCCGCGTTCCTGTTCTGACGTCTGTGCCGTTTTCCCCGGGCCGACGAGGGACCGGTGATGCAGCGGCTGGTCCAGCGCCACGTCCAGCCGCCCGGCCCACAGGGCGTGGAAGACGGCGGGCAGGACCGCGATCGGGTCGCCGCACGCGGCGGCGCCTTCCTCCAGCGGCCGGGGCTCGGCGAACACCTCCTGCACAGATGCGGCCAGGCCGGGGGTGCCGGCGTTGCGGGGGTGGCGGTAGCCGGCAAGCCACCGCAGGTTCGCCGCCACCACCGCACCGGGCAGCGCCAGGCGCCGGTAGGACCAGCCCACCGCCGTACACGCCGCGTCCACGATCTGCGCGGCCCGCAGCGCCCGGATCCCGCCCGCGTCCGCGGCGGCGGGGCAGTCGGCCAGCAGGCCGCTGCCGTCGACGCAGCGCGCGAACAGTTGCGGCACCCACGACCTGGGCCGCCCGTCACCGGGGTCGCGCCACACCAGGCGCACCGGCCGCGCCGCCAGCCACGTCACTCCCGGGTCGCGGTCCAGGACCATCAACTGGGTGCGCATCGCCACCGAGCCGTGCATCACGTGCCCGCCGGTAGTCGCCGACCACCACCACCCCGGACCCCAACTGCGCCCGGGCACCACCGGGAACGGCGCCACCGGCGGCTGGTCCTCCCACCGCACCGCGGCGGCCGCCTGATCCCACCGCTGCTGCACCAACTGGCCGTCCGGGCCCGTGAAGACCGCCTCCATCCCGGCCGCCGCCCGCGCGGCTTCGGCGGGCTGCCACGGCAACGGCCGCGGCAGCGACGCTGGCGGGGGCAGGGCGGGGCTGCCGGGCGCCGGCGGGTGGTGCGTGTCGATCATGTGCTCCAGTCAAGCGTGCCCGTGCGCGCGGACCACCGAATCCGGCCAACTTCCGCCGCACACTGACCGGTTCACCCAGGCTGCCGATGATGGCGCAGGCCGGCTGCCGGTGTCAGTGCAGACCCCTGCCCTGGCGTACGCCGCCTCCCCCCGGGGCGCCGGCGGCACGGAGCACTCACTGCGGTGGTGGGGGCGCAGCGGTGTACGCGACGCCGGCGCGGCCGTGCCGGTCGCGGAACAGGCGCCGGACCATGAGCGCGCCGCCGCCTGCGTTCACGGCACCGCCCGAACGGCCCGTTCCGCGCCCGGCCGCGGACTGGGTGGCCCGCTCGGCCAGGGCACGCAACTGGACCCGTCCCGAGGCGGGGCGGTGGTCGGCGCGCAGCCACCACGGGTCCAGCCCGTACCCGCGGGGGTGCTGCTGTCCGCGGCGGATGCGGGTGAAGGCGCCCATGCACTCCAGCAGCGGCCCGGCATGCAGCGGGCCGCCCAGCACCAGCCCCGTCTGCGGGGCCTGGCCGGTGTCGGCCAGCCAGGGCCGCCCCAGCCGCGCCGTGAGTTCGCGGAAGAACGCCCCGTCCGGCCGGAACGGGCGTACCAGCCCGCCGGCCCCGTGGTCCTCCCAGATCCGTTCCTGCATGCCGGGGTCGAGCAGTGCGCCAGCGAGCGTGACCGTCTCGGGGAAGACGACCGCGTCGCGGGCGATGATCCGCCACCACCAAAACCGCGGCCCGGCATCCCCGCCCGCGACCGCGTGCAGCCGGGCCGGCCAGATCCGCTCCCGCTCCCACTGCAGGGCCTGCTCCCACCACGCGCAGACCACGGCGTGGGCCAGGGTGAACACCCGCCCCGGATCGGCCCCGGCCGCAGCCGCGACCCGGGCCACCTTCGGCCAGGCCCGCTGCGCCGCAGCGACCTCCGGGGCCGCCCGCAGATCCAGGTGGTGGTGGCGGTGTCCGTCACCGGCGGTGAGCATCCACCGCTGGTGGCGGGCACAGGCCCGCTGCCACGGCGCGACGTAGCGCACCACCACCGTGTCCTGCCCGGTACGCGCCGCCGCACACAGCGCGCACCCGTACGCCACCGGCCCGTGCTCCCCGGCCGACGCGACCTTCCACCGGCCTGCCGGTCTGCCGGACCCGGCGGTCTCGCCGCTCCGGTCCGGCGTGCCTGATCGCGGCTCGTCGTTGAACGCGGGCAGGGCACGTGCCAGATCGTGCTCGGCGACCCCGCCCAGTTGGGCGAGTAACCGCCGGCCTGCCGGGCTCAGCAGCACCTCGGCGTCGTCGCGCGGACCGCCCTCGTCCTGCGGGCGGGACCCGGACCAGGTCCACCAGGGCAGTAACGCGGCGGGTTCCATGCCGTAGCGCCCGGCGAGCCGGGACAGGTACGACCACGTTGTCTCCCCGGTCATCGGGGCGACCCGCAGCACCGCTGGCCGGAGGGCCGGTTGGGATTGGGCGGCGCTGCGGGGGCCGGCGGTCTGACCGGTTTGTGCCGGGCGCCGCTCCCGCGTCCCCGCGTCGGGGATACGGCCCGGGGGAGTGGACTCGGTCATGGTTCACCTGCTCCTGCGCTGGTGCCGGGGCGTTCCCAGGACGACGGGCGGCCGGGGAGGGTTACGGCTGGACGGGGTTCCGGGTGCGACGGATGAGTTGCTCGGTGCGTTCTCGGTAGCCGGCAAGGGCGTCGGCTCGGCCGGGCAGGAGGAGAGTGAGCGCGGTCTGGTAGGCGGCGACGGTGGGCCAGGCGGGGCTGTCGCTGTGGAGGGGCATGTGGCGGCCCCACTCGTCCCACATGGGGTCTGCCAGCGCGGTGGTCATGGCGTCCGGGACTGCTTCGACATCGAGTCCGGTGGGTGGTGCGGGCAGTCCGGCCTGGGCGGCGGATCCGAGGTGGACCAGGAGCAGTTCGAGGGCCGCGGCGGTGGCGGTGACCAGTTCCACCGCGCGGCGCAAGGCATGGTCGGGTGCGGCCTGTACCGCGTGCTGCAGTGCCGGCCAGCCCCCGGCCAGCGGGAAGCCCTCCCACGTGCCGCCGTGCCCGGCTGCGTCCCGGGCCGCGGCTGCGGTACGCAGCGCTTCGGCCTGTTCGGGGAGGACCTGGCACAGCGCGTCCAGGAGTTCGTCCTCGCCGACGTCTTCACCGCCGCCGGCGAGCAGCCGGCCCAGCACGAGGGCGAGGCCGCGGTCGACGCGCGGCAGGGGCGCGACCGCGGCCGGGTCGCGTGCGGCGGTGGTGGCGATGGCCCGCAGCAGGGCGTGCTGGTCGAGGTCCGGCACCCGGCGCGCGGCCGCCTTCGCCGCGTTGTGGCGCCGCTGCCAGCTGTTGTTGTCACGGGCGTTGCCTGCCGCTAGGAGTTTCCCGTACCGGTCGAGCTGGTCCACGACCGCCGTGCGCAACCGGGCCATGCCGCCCGGGGAGCCGTCGGCTGCCCAGCAGGCCCAGGCCGCCGCCACCGGCAGCGCCCGGCCCTGGCGGGAGGCTGCGGCCAGCCAGGCGGCCCGGGCCACGGTCTGGGGCAGCAGGTGCGAGGCGGTGCCCCGGCCGCGCCCCAAGTGCTCGCGGGGGTGGGGTGGCAGGTAGTGCGCTGCCCGCCACCGCTCCAACTGCGCCTGGGAGACGGTCAGTCCGAGGCCGGCGAGTGCGGCGATGAGCGCAGCGTCGGCGCCGGAGGGCGCGGAGCGGGTCACCTGCCTCAGGTTACAGCCCCGCGAAGTGTCGGGCAGTAGCCGTCCGGCGGTGTGAGGAGATGGCATCAGGTGCCGCGTACAGCGGCGCCGGGAAAGGAACCGATCACCATGCCGGCCACTACGCCGACCGCCTTGACCGCCGTGCTCGCCGGTCTGCCGCCTGCCGCCATGGCGCTGTTCCTGCTGGCGCGCTGGGGCCGGCCGCTTGTCCTGCTGCTCGGACTGCTGGCGTCCCTGCGCGGGGTCCGCGGCGCTCACCGGGCGGCGATGTTCGGTCAGTTCGCGCAGGCCCTCCACCGATGCCGGAACCGCCCGCCGGACACCTGACGCGGGGATCCGATGTCACTGTCACTCCTGCGGCGGAGAAGCTCGCCGGTCTGCGGAGACCGCCCCATCGGGGATGGAAGCTGTCCCCCCTACGCCGGGGGCGGCGTGACAAGGCGCGTTGTCCGCGGGTCGACGTCGGAGGCGCAGGCCAGGGTCGGCAGGTCGTAGTCGGGCAGGCCGTTCATCTCGATCGCGGCCTGGCTGACGTGGTGTGCGCCCTCGACCGACTGGCCGTCGGCGATGGCGGCGTAGAAGCGGGCGGCGTACGTCATCGCGTCGACGTCGCCGATCGAGTCGGACATGCCGATCGCGAAAGGGACGGTGCCGATCAGCTTCTCGGCCTGAGGAGCGGAATGGCAGGAGTTCAACAGGACCAGCAGCGGCGGCTCGTCCACGGCTCCGATCGCCCGAGCGAACGCGCCGGCGGTGACGATGGCGCCCTTGTGGTGCTCGTCCACATCCTGCTCGAACGCGATGAGGATGCTCCTATGCTTGTCAAGCGGCCGGTGCGAGGTTGGTTTGAGTGATTCGTTCCGTTGGTGTGGTGGTCAGGGCGCGGTAGACCTCGCGGGCGACGAATCGCTTGAGGCAGCGCATGATGTCCTTCTTGTTCAGCCCTTCCTTGGTGCGTCGTTCGACGTAGGCGCGGGTGCGTTCGTCGAAGCGCATGCGGGTCAGGACGATGGTGTGCAGGGCGTTGTTGGCGGCCCTGTCGCCGCCGCGGTTGAGTCGGTGGCGGTGTGTGCGGCCGGAGGACGCCGGGATCGGTGCGACTCCTGCCAGGTGGGCGAACGCGGCCTGCGACCGCATTCGTTCGGGGTTGTCCCCGGCGGAGGCGAGCAGTTGGCCGGCGGTCTCGGGCCCGACCCCGAACAGCTCCAGCAGCTGCGGGGCGGCCTGCTTGACCAGCGGGCCGATCTCCGCGTCCAGCTCGGTGATCTCGGTGTCCAGTGCCTGGAGACGGCGGGCGAGGCGCCGCAACGATCCCCGGGTCGCCGCCAGCGGCCGCGAGAGGTCCTCGCCGGGTCGCAGCCGGGCCAGGGTGCGTATCAGCGCGGCCCGGTCCAGACCGGCGACCTGCTCGCGCAGCATCGCGGGGGCCGACACCAGCAGGCCGCGGATCTGGTTCATCGCCTGGGTGCGGGCCTTGACCGCGCTGCGGCGGGCGAGTCGCAGGACCCGCACGGCCTCGACCACGCCGTCCCGGCTCTTGGGGATGCCGGCGGCTCGGCCCGAGAGCACGGCCATTGCGGCGGCATAGGCGTCGATCGGGTCGGACTTGCCCTTCATCCGCCGTGTCTTGCGGTCCGGCCGGTCCACGTCGAAGACGGTGACCCCGGCGGCGGTCAGCACGCGGGCGAGCTCGGCGCCGTAGGCACCGGTGCCCTCGACGCCGACCGCGACCAGGTCGCCGTGCGAGCGCATCCAGTCCAGCAGGTACCGGTAGCCGCGGATGGTGGCCTCGAACTCGCGATCGGCCAGGTGCCGGCCGATGGAGTCGATCACGGCCGCGTGGTGGGTCAGGCCGTGGGTGTCGACTCCGCCGGTGATCCGCGGCCCGTCGTGCGTCATGCTGGTCATGTCCGTCCTTGCGTATCCGTACCGACGAGGGCGGCACGCGCCGGTCGGGCGGGTGGACAAGACAGTGACGGGGCTTATGCGACAAGCTCCTATGAAGTCACAAGCGCCCGTCCGGCCGCGTGCGTGGTGACGCCCGGATGGGCCGACACATCCCAAACAGGACAGTCGAGACGTCAGTCAGCCGAGGGGTCAGACCCACCAGCAGCGTCACCACGTCACATCCTCACTGTCAGCCGAGCTGTGGCCCGAGAAGTGGACGACGTGCGGATGGAACCGGGTGAGCCCGTTCAGAAGGATGTCCGCTGTCGCGGCCGGGTGCACCTCCAGCTTCACCAGGTCCCGGTGCGTCGCGCTCCGCACGGCCGCGAGAATCCGCTCCTGCTCCCGGCCCACCCGCAGATCGCCCTCGGACGACGCGCCCAGCAGCAGCACCCGAAGCGGCTCCGGCTTCGGCGCCCGCAGATCCCTCAACGCCGTCCGCACCTGCTGCTCCGCCGTCGACAGACGGTTCTCGAAACTCCGCCGTTCAGAAGCCGCACGCCGCTCGGCCTGCTCCTGCTCCCTCTTACGGGTCTTCTCCACAGCGTCGCGCTCGCTCTGCTCGGCCTTCGCGAGCTTCACCTGCAAGTCCGCCGCCTCCCTGCTGTGCTTGGCCGCCGTGGTGCTCCAAGTCCCGGCCTCTTTGGCCGCCTTGTTGGCGTCGTCCTCGTACCGGGCAGCGGCCCTGAGCCTGCTCTTGACGGTCGTCGGGTTGGTGGCCTTCGCGGCGGCTTCCCGCTCGCTGGTGGCCTTCGTCCGCTTGGCGGCCTCTTTGCTGCGGAACTCGCCGACCTTCTTCTCCGCGTCAGCTCGCGCTCTGGTTTTGCGTTCAAGCTGGGACCGGATGGAACTCGCGCTCATCTCTTGCCTTTCCACGTACCTGCGTCCAACGCTACGACCCACCTCGGACACCCCTTCTCGGCAAAGGAAAAGCAGGGTGCCTCGCCAAGATCCGACAGGGCGCCCGTTGACCGATCGGCCGGGGGCGCCGAGGCCCGGGCGGGAGGTATCCCGCAGATGGCTGAGGCGCGGTGCCGTACGAACCGGTTGGTCGTTGCGTTAGGTATGGAGCTCAGTGAGGAGCAGGTGGCCGTGCTACGGGATCTTCTGCGTGACGGTCGTGATCTGAAGTTCGACAGCGACCCGTGCGACCAGATCCGGTGGCGTACTGCTGCGGTCGTCTACCTCCGGGGCACGGTTCCGCCTGAGCATCACATGTGGGCGGTGTACTACCGGTGGGATCGCTACCTCGTACCCGACAACTACCCGTCCATCGCGCCGTCGGTCTTCGGAGAACACTGGGAGCCTGTACTGGGGGCGATTGGAGGCCTGCTGGCCCTGGTGGATTCCGCGCCGTCTTCCAGCACACGAAGGAGGGGCCGGCCGCGGAGTGTCCCGGTCGGCCCCTCAGCATCGGGTCCTACACCCATTCGACGCCCAGTGCAGCGAGCGCTGCCCGCTGCTCCGCGGTGAGCTTGTCGCGGCGGCTTTTGGTGTTGGAGATCCATACGCCGAGCTTCACGGTCACCGGCTCGGTCTCGCCGTCGACCGCGATCTGCTCACCGTGCCCACGCGGCACCGGCCGCTGGCCTTCCCGCTCCACCCACTGGGTGAGGGCCGCCAGGCCCCGTTGGAACGCCTGCTGCGCCCTGCTCGTCCCTTCCGCCGTGCCCCCGGCTGCCGGGGCGGGAGAGGGGGCTACAGGGGCGTTGATGCCGAGCGCGGTCAGCCGTTGCTGCTGCTCGGGCAGCAGCTGCTTCCAGGTGCCGGGTTCTTGTTGCCGCCACCGCCATTTGCCGATGTCGTCGCCGTCCCAGATGACGCCGGGTGCGAGGTGGGGCAGCCCGGCTTCGGCTTCGACGATGTCGGCCAGCACCCGGTAGTGGCGCTGCCAGTCCAGCGGCCAGGGGCAGTTCCAGTCCGGGTCGATCTCGGTGAGCTGCGCCGCGCGCACGGCGGCCCGCTGCGGGTCCTTGCCGAGTCCGTTCTTGGGTCCCTTGCGGCGGAGGTTGGCCAGGTGTTGCCCGATGGGCACCGTGGCCTGGCCTTCGCCCCACATGGCGTCCTGGCGGGGTGCGAGGTGCCCGGTGACTCGCCGGTAGGACCGGAAGGTGGCGAGCTTGTTCTCCCACGCTTCTTCGCCCGGTTCCCAGACCATGCCGGCCTCGGGGGCGTTCAGCAGTTCCTCGCGGTGTTCTTCGAGTTCCCCGGTCCGGTGGGCTTTGCGCTGCTGGTGCACCCACCGCCCGAGGGGGAAGTCCTCCGTCACTCCGACGGGCGTCTCGGTGTCGTAGGGCACGGCGTGGACGCCCGTGATGCCGTTGTCGTTCCGCCAGCGGATGAGGGCCTGGTAGCCCTGGAGCCACACCAGGGACTCGGGCGTGTGGACGCGGGTGCGTAGGAACGCCGCGATGGTGGCGGCGTCGCGGGGGGAGGCGAAGTTCAGCAGCACGGACTCGAAGCCCGCGTCGGTGTCGGCCTGCTGCTCGTCGTCGCTGTCGCTTCCGCTGCCGGCGCCGATGATCCGGCCCTGGCTGTCGCGCTTGACGTGGATCTTGCGCTGTTCGCGGCCGCGGGTGAGGGCGCGGGAGGCGAGTTGCTCGACGAGGCGCTCGTCGTGTGAGCGGAGTCCTTGAAGCACGGCTGCGAGGGGGGCGTAGCTGGCGGAGGCGACCATGTCGGTGGGGTTCTCGCCGGGTTCGAGGAAGACCGGCACGATGATCCGCGCCGTCTTCTCAGAGCCGTCGGGGTTCGGGCGCAGGGCGCGGCCGATGTTCTGGACGACCTCTACCTGGCTGCCGCGGGTGTCGGCGAAGCAGACGGCCTCCACGCCGCGCTCGCCGCGGATGTCGACGCCTTCGCCGAGCACGCGGCAGCTAGCGAGGAACGCGCGGTGCACCCGGCGGCCGTCGACGTCTATGCCGTTCGCGAACTGCCGCAGCACATCGCGGCGCTCGGCGACGGTGTGGTCGCCGCACAGCCACGCGGCCCACACCCGGTCCGGGTGTACGTGCCGGCCGGGCTCCACCTCGTCGGGCTCGGCCCCGAGAGGGGAGTCGGGGCGTTCGTCGGCCTGCTTCAGGACGTAGTCGGTGACCGGGTCGGTGTACAGGTCGGCGGCAGTCTCACCGATCTTCTCGGCGAACGCCTCGGCCTCCTCGACCCGCTGGTGGAACGTCATCACGGTGCGGAGGTTGAGGCGCGCGGCGTGTTCCAGCAGCGCGGCCTGGAGCAGCGCCAGGCGCCGGCCGCGCCGGGCTTCGTCGGACAGGCCCAGGAAGTAGTCGGGGTCCTCGATCTCCAGCACGTCGATCTCGAACCCGGCCAGTACGCCCCGCTCGATGGCCTCCGAGAGCCCCAGCTCTGCGCCGGGGAGCCAGGCCCCGAAGGTGCCCTCCGGGTCGCTGGTCATGCTAGCGATCTCCAGTTCCTTGCCGCCGTGGCCCTTCTGTAGCCGTGGCGCGGCCAGGATGCGCGGGGTGGCGGTGAGGTAGAGGCGGAAGTCCGCGGGGATGCGCGCGTTGTCGTGGATCGCCGCCCACGGCCGCCCAAGATCACCCGCCGTGCCGTGGGCCTCGTCCACGATCGCGAGCGAAAATCCGTTCATGCGCTGCCCGTAGAGCCGGTCTCCGCCCGCCAGCGCGGATTCCAGCGGCCCGCGGACCTTCTCCCGGCCCGACGGGTCCTTGGGGTCCTCGCGGTCCACGAGAGAGGCGTACGTGGCGAACACCACCGCGGGCCCGGACCCGGCCCACAGGGCGAGCTGGATCGGGTTGGTGGTGGTGCGCACCCCCAGTTCGTTCAGCACCGCGTCGTTCTCCAGGGAGCACACCGCGACCATCGGGGAGCGGTGGCCGACCGCGCGCCACGCCTGGGCGGTCTGCACGAGAAGGTCCAACGTGGGCACGGTGACGAGAATCCTGCCGTCGGGGAAGGACTCCAGCGCGCTCGCGGCGGCCATGATCGTCTTGCCCGATCCGGTCGCGGACACGATGGTGCCCCGTTCCCCCCGCTCGGGAACGGATGATCTTGCGGGGAATCCGACCCACTTCCGGAAAGCCGCCTTCTGCTTCACCTGGTGTTCTTTGAGTCGAATAGCAGACATCTTCTTACCTCCCTTACGTGGAATTCAGGCGGTCTTGTGCGGGTAGTTGTAGGGCTGGTCGTCGATCCAGGTGATGCCGTTGCACTCGTGCGCTCCGGGCATCTCCTCACCCGCTGTCCCGCCGCGCTGCGGGGTGTAGCCCTCGGGGTCGTAGTGGCCGGCCTGCCGGGTGCAGACGATGACGTCGCCGGTGGCGTACTCGATCGTGCGGGCCTTGCACAGCCCGCCGGCATCGCCCAGCGCCTGAAGGACGCGGCGGCGCTCCATGGTGTTCGGGTACGTGCGCGGCAGGACCGTCTGCCGGACGAACGCCT